>NZ_JBLNKU010000009.1:0-180645 GCF_048158545.1 Flavobacterium melibiosi
TTTTGCGGGGTGCAAATGTAACAAGCGTTTTCTAATCTCACAAGCTTTTTAGAATCTTTTTTAGAAAATAAATTTTCTCCTTTAATCCAGTTTACTTGCCAGTCTATTAAAGAACGTCTGCGTCATTGCGGGTGCAAAAGTACCACCTTTATTCGCTTTAACAAGCTTTTTTAATCACTTTTTTTCATATTTCCTTAACTTAAAATTTAACCCACTGAAAACATGGTTTTTGGAGCATGAAGTTTTTTAACTATCCATCCCGAAGCTTCGGGACTCTCCGAAGGAAAGAGTGACTTTATGGGTAAAAAAAACATGGATGTCTCTATACACAAGCAACCTTATTACTACTTTATTCAATCTATTGAAACTTTCTAAACAATAAGGTTTATTGTCGTCATGAACGGATTACACCTCCAAAACGACTCCCCTAGCCCCGATAGCAGTGGAAATCCTTTTCTCTCGTTTCTTTACGAGAGAAAAGATTGAAACGAATAGCGGGAAATAGCTCCTAAATAGAAACATTCGTTCTTTACCTACATATAAGGAGTACCGATTTAGTTTTTACACCTATATAGTAACAAACCTTACATATATATTGTATGTATTTTTGTAATGGTCTATATTTGCATTCTTAAAATAATAAACAATGATTAAGATTACTTTGCCCGACGGGTCAGTTAAAGAGTTTGCTCCAGGGGTAACTCCTATGGATGTTGCTAAAAGCATTAGTGAAGGATTCGCCAGAAATGTGATTTCGGCTTCTTTTGATGGTACAACTGTGGAAACCACAACTCCTTTGACGACGGACGGCAGTCTTATATTATATACGTGGAATGATGCTGATGGAAAAAAAGCTTTTTGGCACTCCACTTCCCACGTGATGGCACAGGTTCTTGAGGAATTGTACCCTGGAATAAAATTAACTCTTGGACCAGCAATATCTAATGGATTCTATTATGATGTAGATTTTGAAGACCAGAAAATAACAGATGCTGACTTCAAAAAAATTGAGGATCGTGTCCTTGAAATATCAAGAGGAAAACATGAATTCAAACTGCGTCCTGTTTCTAAAGCAGAAGCTTTGGAATTATACAAAGACAATGTTTACAAGACTGAATTGATTACCAATCTTGAGGACGGAACAATTACGTTTTGCGATCATGACACATTTACTGACTTATGTCGTGGTGGTCATATTCCGAATACCGGAATCATCAAAGCGATGAAAATCATGAGTGTTGCCGGTGCATACTGGCGTGGTGACGAGAAAAACAAACAGTTGACCCGTGTATATGGAACTTCGTTTCCCAAACAAAAAGACTTAACAGAATACCTAGAATTACTGGAAGAAGCAAAACGTCGTGACCACAGAAAACTAGGAAAAGAACTTGAGTTGTTTGCATTTTCACAAAAAGTAGGTGCAGGTTTGCCATTGTGGTTACCGAAAGGCGCTGCTTTAAGAGATCGACTAGAACAGTTTTTGAAAAAAGCACAGAAAAAAGGCGGATATGAGCAAGTAGTTACGCCACATATTGGTCAGAAAGAATTGTATGTAACTTCAGGGCATTATGCAAAATATGGTGCTGATAGCTTCCAACCTATAAGCACTCCAGCAGAAGGAGAAGAGTTTTTATTGAAACCCATGAACTGTCCTCATCACTGTGAAATTTATAATGTACGCCCTTGGTCATACAAAGATTTACCTAAGCGTTATGCTGAATTTGGTACAGTTTACAGATACGAACAAAGTGGTGAATTACACGGTTTGACTCGTGTAAGAGGGTTTACTCAGGATGACGCCCATATTTTTTGTACTCCAGAACAACTGGACGAAGAGTTTAAAAAAGTAATTGACTTAGTACTATATGTATTTGGTTCATTAGGATTCGAAAACTTTACGGCTCAGATTTCTTTGAGAGACAAAGAGAATAGAGATAAGTACATAGGTACTGATGAAAACTGGGAAAAAGCGGAAAATGCCATTATCAATGCTGCTGCCGATAAAGGGTTGAATACAGTAGTTGAATATGGCGAAGCTGCTTTTTATGGCCCAAAACTGGATTTCATGGTAAAAGATGCCTTGGGAAGACAATGGCAATTAGGAACGATTCAGGTAGATTATAACCTGCCGGAACGTTTTGATTTGACGTATAAAGGATCTGATAACGAATTGCATAGACCCGTTATGATTCACAGAGCTCCTTTTGGATCTATGGAACGATTTATTGCAATTTTACTAGAACATACAGCAGGAAATTTCCCGCTTTGGTTAATGCCTGAACAAGCTATAATATTGTCTTTGAGCGAGAAATATGAAATATATGCGAAAAAAGTTTTAGATTTGCTAGAAAATCACGAAATTCGCGCCCTCATTGATAATAGAAACGAGACAATTGGCAAGAAAATCAGGGATGCAGAAATGCAAAAAACCCCGTTTATGTTGATTGTAGGTGAGGAAGAAGAGAAAAACGGAACTATTTCAATCCGTCGTCATGGGCAGGAAGGAAAAGGAAATATTAGCGTTACAATAGAAGAATTTGTTGCTATTGTAAACGAAGAAATCAATAAAACATTAAAAGTATTTACAGTTTAACTTAAATTATAAAGTCATAGCAATAAGAAGCAACAGAGGTTACCAACCTCGCGTAGAAAAAAAAGATGCCCACAGAATAAACAGCCTTATTCGTGGTGTACAAGAAGTAAGACTTGTAGGTGAAAATATTGAACCTGGAGTTTTTAAACTTTCGGAAGCTTTAAGATTAGCAGATCAATTTGAATTGGATTTAGTTGAGATTTCTCCTAATGCTGAACCTCCGGTTTGTAAAATCATGGATTACAAGAAATTTGTTTACGAGCAAAAGAAACGTGATAAAATCCTAAAAGCGAAATCTACGCAAGTAGTCGTTAAGGAAATTCGTTTTGGACCTCAAACAGATGAGCATGATTACGAATTTAAGAGAAAGAATGCTGAGAAGTTCTTGAAAGAAGGTGCGAAATTGAAAGCATTTGTTTTTTTTAAAGGACGTTCGATTATCTATAAAGATCAAGGTCAAATCTTATTATTAAGATTAGCTACAGATCTTGAAGAATTTGGTAAAGTGGAAGCGATGCCAGTTCTGGAAGGAAAGAGAATGATTATGTTCATTGCTCCAAAGAAGAAAAAGTAAACAGTTTGCAGTGTTCAGTTTTCAGTTCGAACTTTAAACATGAAGCTTTAAACAAAAGATAAGTAAGTAAGAATAAATTAAAATACTAGGAAAAAATGCCTAAAATGAAAACCAAATCTAGCGCCAAGAAACGTTTTAAAGTTACTGGTTCTGGAAAGATTAAAAGAAAGCATGCTTTTAAAAGTCATATCTTGACTAAAAAATCTAAAAAACGTAAATTAGCTTTGACACACTCAGCTCTAGTTCACAAAACAGATATGAAAAGCATCAAACAACAATTAAGAATTATATAATAATTCTTTAGGTTAAAACAATTTCAAATAACCTTGGAGTATGGCCATTAAGTGCTTTTGATTAAATTCAAGCCGCCTGCTACAAAAAAACAGTAAAATTATGCCAAGATCGGTAAATTCAGTTGCTAAAAGAGCAAGAAGAAAAAAAATAATGAAGCAAGCCAAAGGTTTCTTTGGTAGACGTAAAAACGTTTGGACAGTTGCTAAGAATGCGGTGGAGAAAGCAATGTGCTACGCTTACCGTGACAGAAAAGTGAATAAAAGAAATTTCCGTGCTTTATGGATTCAACGTATTAACGCTGGAGCTAGATTGGAAGGAATGTCTTATTCACAATTCATGGGTAAAGTAAAAGCTAACGGAATTGAATTGAACAGAAAAGTTCTTGCAGATTTAGCTATGAACCACCCTGAAGCTTTCAAAGCTGTACTTAATAAAGTAAAATAAACGTTTTATCAACTCAATTTAGATTACTTACTTATATAGAAACCTCAATCGAAAGATTGAGGTTTTTTGTGTTTTAAATAGCATTTAAATCATCTATAGGAAATAAAAATTATACTAATCAGATCGCTTTTGTGTTGTAATTAATTTCTGTATTTTCGGCAAATGATACTCAAAAAGCAATATTTTCCGGTTTATATTTTAATACTAATGCTTTTTTTAATACTTCAATCTTGTGAGAAAAAAACACAAAAAAACTACCTAAAACAGCACAACACAGCCGAAATTGAACGACTAATAAAACAGGCTCATAGCCATTATGAAAATGGCAAATTTGATAGTTCATACTATTTTATAACAAAGCTAAACATGCCGCAGAATTAAAAAAAGATACTTCTAGAATCATACACTCCTTAAGTGGGATGGCACAAATACAATGTAATCAAGGAGATCATTCTGGAAGTGAAACTACAAGTATTGAGGCCTTTCCGTTTATAGAAAATTCTAATAAATATCTATATGGAGAAACTAACATATATATTGGACTAGGAAACAATTACTTAATCACATTTGATAATGATAATGCAATCTATTATTTCAAAAAAGCAATAAATTCAAAAACTGATGAAGAAATAAAATCTGGCATTATTAATAATATCAGTATGGCTTACACTGAAAAAGGTGATTATCAAAAAGCAATACAAATTCTCTTGCCTTTGATCTTAAAAAAAGAGCTTATAAATAATCCCGGAACATTTGCTCGAATAAATGATAATTTGGGACACAGCTATGATAAATCTGGAAGCTCAAAAGCATTTTTCTATTTAAATAAAGGATTAAAAATAAGAGAGCAAATAAAAGATAACTGGGGATTGGTTTCAAGCTATTACAATTTATCAGAATATTACAAAACGAGAAACCCCAATTTATCTAATAAATATGCTATGATTGCCTACAAAAAAGCAACTAAAGTAAACGTTGTTGATGACCGTCTTCAATGTCTAAAATCAATAATACAAAACAGTACTGGAAATAAATCAAAAGAATATTCCTTGCTTTATCTCCATATTAATGACAGTATTAATAAAGTCCGACAAAAAGCAAAAAATCAATTTGCTAAAATCAAATACGATTCCAAGAAAGAAAAAGAAGAAAATCTAAAACTAAAAGCCCAAAAGATAATTCAAGAAGAACAACAACATCACAGAAATCTCTTCTTATATTTCGGTGTTGGAATTATTATTTTGATAAGTATTTTAACATCTAATTTTCTTATTGCCAAAAACAAAAGAGAAAAAATAAAAGCCTCCTATACTACAGAGATTCGAATTGCAAAAAAACTTCATGATGAGTTGGCTAATGATGTGTATCATACCATGGCTTTTGCTGAAACACAGGATTTATCCACCAGCCAAAATAAAGAAATATTACTTAACAATCTGGATACAATTTATTCCAGAACCAGAAATATTTCCAAAGAAAATAGTATTATAGAAGCAGGACCACTCTTTCTATCCGGCTTAAAAGAAATGATGTCCAGCTTTAATAACAATGAAGTGAATATATTGATAAATGGAATAGATACAATCAATTGGACGACTTTAGACAACAATAAAAAAATCACTGTTTATCGTGTACTTCAAGAATTGCTTGTCAACATGAAAAAGCACAGTCAATGCAGCTTAGTCGTAATCTCTTTCAAAAAAAATGAAGGAAAATTACAAATAGGTTATAGTGATAACGGGGTTGGAGCTACATTTGAAAAAATAGACTCAAAAAATGGATTACAGAATGTAGAAAACCGCATCCAGTCCATAAAAGGAACTGTTTTATTTGACACTAAATCAAACAAAGGATTCAAAGTAAGTTTTATGTTTCCAATATAATATAGCCTTATTTTTGGTTGTCAAATTTTCAATTGATTAAGCCATTATCTACGTATATATTTTTTAATAATATATTTAGATATTGGCTTTAATGTTTTCTCTGTTTCTGGATGTAGTCCAGGCTGATTGAAATATTCGTAATTTCCATCAAATGATTTTCCATACCAAACTATAGGTTTACCTTTTTTGAAGAAAACAGAATTTGTGTTAACCTCGATTTTTTTTAAGGATAATAAATCTTCGTTTAAAACTTCAACTGATGTAGAATTTTCAGGACCTAATTTTTTATTTTCACAATCCACAGCTTCATAATGATTGCCGTCCCACATCATACATTCTTTTTCGGGGAAAATTATATTCTTTACAGTATACCCCATAAAAAACAAGGATAAGAATACAGTAAAAATAATTACTTTTCTTTTTTCGATTCTACCAATATTCTTTGGTTCAAATCCCTTTTCAACCCATTTATCTAAAGGAAGATTCTCATCACCCGCTTCATCTTTCTCCATTAATGAAGGAACCTCTACATTACCTATTTCATTAATTTTTACATTAAGCAAATACTTATTGTAAGGTCTTGGATTAAAATCAATAAGAATGGCTGCCAATTCAATCCTTGTGGAATTGTCTGAATCTTTCTCTCCTTTCAAAAATGATATAATAGGTCTAAATCTAGCTATATCAGAATTCTCCATAGACTTCCTTAAACTCCCCTCCTCTTTTACATTAAAAAATAATTTAAATATATTTTCATCAGATTTTGATACCGAATTATCGAAAATCATCAAACACAGATTTCGTAATTGAGCTGGCGTAGGATTCAATAAAATACCCGAAACATCTTCTATTTTCTTCTCTTCATATTTTACTTTAATGGCACTCTTATACTGTTCGAAAGTAATTTTATTCATAAGCATTTACTGGTATTAACAAGCATTAAACGGAATTCATCGGAATTACTGGAATTACCGGAATTTCATTAAAATTATTCAATAAAGACAGCATTTCTTTGCTACAGAATCAGTTCCTGTTTTGAATTGCAATCAAGACAAATGTACAAAACTAGTTCTAAAAAAGTGTCGCTAAACAGCATGGCAAGTTTATTCGGGAAGTATAAATAATCTATTCTGTTTCAGCGCACTTCACTTCCCAAAAAGCGAAAGATCAAACTGTTTTTAATGGCTTGCCTATTTGGGCAAAGATTCGATTTGAATATCGGACAGCCCAACCTATGTCTAATTTTAATTCCAAAAAAATGAAAAGAATAATTCTAGTATCGTGTTATATAATTACATGTGTTGCAATGGTTTCTTGTACCAATGACGAAGTGGAAACAACTCCAAACAATAACAAACAACAAATATCTGCTGACACGGACAGTGATCCAATTGATGGACAAAATGGTCAAACTCCGATTAGTCCTCCAAAACCATAATATAAATTGTTAATTCGAATGTTCCTATATTTTAATTAATTTCTGTATTTTCGGGAAATGATACTTAAAAGGTTCCATTTCCCGATTTACATTTTATTACTTGTACAATTATTTGCACTACAATCCTGCAAAAAAGAACAGCAAAATATTTCAAAATCTAAAGTTAATACAGATTATGCAAAGTATTTAACACTTGCTGAAAACTATTTTGAAAACAAAAAAAACGATAGTGCCTTCTATTACTATAATAAAATAAAATCTACTTCTGATGTTTTAACAGATAATGAAAAGATAATTTATTCATTATTAAAAATGGCTATCATTCAACAAAATGAAGGTGATTATTCGAGTAGTGAAACTACAGCTACTGAAATCTTACCACTATTTCGAAAAAATACAAATCCAGCTTACAAATGTGCTGTTTTTAATCTATTAGGGATTAATTATGAGAACCTATATGATTATGACAATGCCATTTATTATTACAATCAAGCCTACAAACAAGCAGATAATGAATTACAAAAAGTAGTCCTTAAAAATAATATTGCAGTGGTATACATGGATAAAGAAGATTATCAACATGCCATACAAATTCTTTTCCCTTTAGCCCTAAATAAAGATCTTTTAAACGGTGCCGAGAACCAAGCCAGAGCACTCGATAATTTAGGCTATTGCTATTTTAAAATTGGTGATCCAAAAAGCCTTGACTATATGAATCAATCTTTGAAAATAAGAAAACAGATAAAAGATAGCTTTGGAATAATGGCAAGTTATATTCATTTTACGGAATTTTATAAAGATAATAATTTTGAAAAATCAAACAGCTATGCAAGAATGGCCTATGAAAAAGCCACAGAAATTAACAATGTAAATATTCGCCTAAAATCATTAGCACTATTGATTGAAAATAGCATTGGGAATGAATCAAAAAAATTCTCCATGTTACACCTACATATTAATGACAGCATTAACAAAGTGAGACAAAAGGCAAAAAATCAATTTGCTAAAATAAAATACGATTCCAAAAAAGAAAAAGAAGAAAATTTAAAACTAAAAGCCCAAAAAGCAGAGAATGCTCTTCAATTGGAGCAACAAAAAAATAGAAACCAGCTTTTATATTTTGTTGTTGGAATTATCATTTTGATCAGTATTTTCATATTCAATTTTCTTGTAGCCAAAAGTAAAAAAGAAAAAATAAAAACCTCCTACAATACTGAAATCCGAATTGCAAAAAAACTACATGATGAGTTGGCTAACGATGTTTATCATACTATGGCTTTTGCAGAAACACAAGATCTTTCCAACAGCCAAAACAAAGAAAAATTGCTTAACAATTTGGATACTATTTATTCCAGAACACGAAATATTTCTAAAGAAAACAGTACTATCGAGACAGGCTCTCTTTTTATATCCAACTTGAAAGATATGATGTCCGGATTTAACACTAATGAAGTTAATATATTGACCAATGGAATTGATACTATCAATTGGGCAACTATAGACAATAATAAAAAAATAACTGTTTACCGTGTGCTCCAAGAACTACTTGTCAATATGAAAAAGCACAGCCAATGTAGTATAGTCATATTAACTTTCAAAAAAAATGAAAATAAATTACAAATAGATTACACTGATAACGGCATTGGAGCGACATTTGATGAAAAAAATTCGAGAAATGGACTACAAAATGTGGAAAACCGTATTCAGGCTATAAAAGGAACAACTACTTTTGATACTAAATCCAATAAAGGATTCAAAGTAAGTTTCATTTTTCCAATATAATAATAGCCTTATGTTCCGTAAAGTTTTAGTTGCCGAAGATTTAGACAGTATCAGTATGACAGTTGTTCAAGCACTCGAGGAACTTTCTGTTGTAGAAATTCACCATGCAAAATACTGTGATGATGCTTTTTTGAAAATAAAAAAAGCACTTCATGATGAGGAGCCTTTTGATTTACTGATAAGTGATTTATCATTTAAACCCGATCATCGAGAAAATAGACTCTCTACAGGTGAGGAGTTAATTGACGCTGTGAAAAAACTACAACCAAACATCAAAACAATAGTATTTTCTATTGAAGATAAATCCTTTAGAATCAAATCCCTTTTTAATAATTCTGGAATAAATGCATACATATCTAAGGGACGCAATAGCATTCCTCAACTTAAAAATGCTGTTCAAAACATATTTAACAATGATGATAAAATCATTTCCCTTGAATTATCCCATATATTAAGAGACAAATCAATCCTAGAAATTGAAGCCTATGATATTTCACTTTTGAAATTTTTATCTAAAGGATTAATTCTAGACGAAATAGCATTAGAATTTAAAAAATCCGGAATCATTCCCAATGGCAGTAGTAGCATCGAGAAACGAATCAATAAACTCAAAATATACTTCAAAGCCACCAACAATGTACATCTTATTTCCATAACCAAAGATTTAGGATTGGTATAATCTTCTCCACTATCCTCCTATAAAAAGAGGAGGCCAAAAAGTCATAGCCAGTTGAAATGATAGTGACTAATCAATTTGAAAAAAAGTAATTCCTAATCTTGGAACTAAATATTTTTTTAATTTTTTTGAAAATAATTACTCCTTTTACGGTTTCCCGTAAAGAATTAATTTTTATTAGAATTACGTTTGGCCTGTTTAACTTTAAAATTTAAAAAATGGCCAATTTTACAACTGAAGACTTAGCATTTACAGGATATACCCAAACTATCGGCAAAACAAATAATCCCAACCATACTGAAATTTTTAATGCCATTTATGTAGATAAAACGGAAGAATACGAAGTAGTCCATTTTTGTAATCAGTTTTTAGAAAAATATAAAGTCCCTCAAACAAAAGCAAGTTTCCAAAAAGTAGAAAGCTTTTTACAACACTCTATTTTAGAACATCAAATTTATCGAGAAGAATTATTAGACTGGATTGCGAGCAACTGGATTAAATTATAATCCAGTCCTTAAGTTCTGTGTAAATTCATACAAAAAAAATAATCTGGATTAAGTTTCAAACTTATTCTTATTTCCTGCTTTACGGTTTCCTGTAAGGACATAACTCTTATTGTGTCTACTTTTTTGTTTAAAAAAAAGTAAAACCCAATTTCATAAAATAATTAAGTGATGATAAAAAACAATACTGAATTTATATTTAATGATACGCCGACAAAAAGCAATCCCATTATGAATCAGAAATGGGTCAAACGAATTGATGATTATTCAAATTATGCAAAAGAATATATTATTCATTATAAAAAATCGCTTAAAGGAAATTCAATTTCATTATCAAAATACCCATATATGAAAGTAAAATGGGAAGCTTTAGGCATGAAATTGGAGAAAGCCAAAAAAAGGGGATTATTGACTGGTGAGCAAATAAAAAAAGTAATGAAAATTCAGATAAAAATAGTCAATACTTGTTGTGAGTAAATTTTCAATATTAAGTGCCTCAATGAAAAAGTTATTCCTCATGGGACTCATCCTATTTTTTACGCTTCCATCCTGTGCCAAAAAACAAGACAAAAAAGCAACGAATTTATTACAATACCTCCGATTATAAATATGACGATGATCAAATAATTAGGAAAAATTACAGAAAATAATGTAAACTATACTTAATGAGATCCATATTACAGCATCAAAGTATTACAATCTAAATCCTTCATTATTTCTAAAAAAACACTCGGTAAATAGCTTTTAGAATAAAAATATTTTAAACCCATAAAGTTTGTGTACCAATGTTTAAGGTGTGCAATACATTTTTTTCAATCCCAAATGAGGTTTCCCGCAAGGAAGTGATTCTAATTGAAAGTAATTTTGGAGTCTATTAAAAAGCCAAATTTATGTAATCTTTAATTTTTTCAAATTTTAATCCATTATTTTCAATACAAATAGCTTCAATAGATATGAGTATCATCTGTATCATTTATTTGGCATATATAATTTGGAAAAATAAATAAAAAAGTGCGCGCTAAAAAATAGCAAGCATACCGCATGACCCTACTCCATTATCAAATAAAAAATCAAACTTAATCCACCAATCAGGAATAAAAAAATTACAACTATGATTATTAATACTAAATTCAAAAAAATAACTTTAGTTAAAAATGGACTAATATTAGGTTACAAGTCAAAACCGAAAAAAGAAATTTCATTTTCTGAATTAGATGAAATTTATATTACAGTAAACAAAATAAAACCTATTTATAGCCTTTTAATTATTTTGTTGTCAATAGGCATCGCAGCATTTTCTTTCTTGTATCTACAAACTGACATAATCCTAATTATAGCTTTCTTAATAGTTATTACAATCATTTTTAAAATGAATGATTATAAAAGTTATGGCCTTAAAATACGTTTAAAAAATGGGGAGACTTTTGAAAAACAAGTACCTGTAAAATCAAAACATGAAATGATAGATATAGTAAATGATGTTCGAAAAGAGATTTACAACTATAAAATAAAAAATAGTAACGAAGCCTTACATCAATTTTCTATATGAATACTATATATAAAAACTGCTTATTCCTAAATTAAATGATATTCAAACTGTGCTTTTGAATATCAAATAAAAAATGAATGTGGTTTACAAATTGCCTCAAAAGGATTAAACATAAAAATAAATTTTGAAGCCTTAAACTTCCTGTTATTATCTTAACTTTGAATCACAGTATTAGTATTTACCTAATTAAAACAAATTGAAATCCTTCCTTTCCTTCTTGCTCCTTTTTATTTCTACCGTTGCTTTTTCCCAAACCAAACTCATTTCCTGGAATCTGGAAAACTTTGGCAAATCAAAATCCGAAGAAACAATCAACTACATTGCAAATTCGCTTAGGGATTATGATATTATTGCCATTCAGGAAGTGGTAGCGGGTTACGGTGGAGCGCAGGCAGTAGCAAAACTGGCAGATGAACTCAATCAGAGAGGAGCCAAATGGGATTAGTGACTCCCCTCTCCAATGTCTCCTGACTTTGGGCAATATTAAATTTACAAACTATATCGCATATCGCAATATGCGATATTTTTTTTTAAAGTGTTGCAAAATAACATAATATGTCATAATATTGCATATCGAAATATGCAATATTTAATCAATTATGATACAGTCAAAATACAATATGAAACCACAAGATATTCTGGTTTTATTAAAAATTATAGCATTAGAAGATAAAGAATGGCAACAACTAACATTGGCACAAGAACTAAACATGAGCCAATCGGAGATCAGCCAATCGTTACAACGCTCTAAATATGGACAGTTACTTGATTTTTCAGGCAAAAAAATTAATAAAATGGCATTTTATGAGTTTTTAATACACGGTATTCGTTATGCTTTTCCACAAAAACCGGCTGCACTAGTTCGGGGTATTGCAACAGCACATTCTGCTGCCCCAATAAATAAAATGGTAAGTGCAACAGAAATATATGTTTGGCCTTATGCAAAAGGAAACATTAGAGGACAGGCTATTATACCCCTTTACAGTTCAGCAATTGAAGCCAGTTTAAAGGATACTGAATTACATGAGCTTTTAGCATTAGTGGATGTCATGCGCGTTGGAAGCACAAGAGAAAAAGAAATTGCAAAAATGGAATTAAAAAAAAGAATTTTGAATGAGTAATTTTGTAGATATTCAATCACTAGCCAATGTTGCATTAGGATTAAAAGAATTAAGAGAAAAAGTGGTATTTGTTGGTGGTGCCGTGATTAATCTTTACAACGATGATTTGGCTGCCGAAGAAATAAGACCAACTGAAGATATTGACATGACTTTAAAATTAGACAGTTACTACGAATGGACAAAAATTCAAGAACGTCTCTCCGAGCTAGAATTTTTTCCCGATCCATTCGGACATGCTATTTGTAGTTATACATTTAAAGGAATTTCAATTGACATTATGCCTGCAGAAAATAGTTCAATTGGCGAAGCAAATAGCTGGTATATACCAGGATTTAAGGATTTAAAAACAGTAGTAATTCAAAACAACTTAAACATCCAAATTTTAAGTGCACCCTATTTTTTGGCAACCAAATTTGAAGCATTTAAAAACCGAGGTTTAAATGATTATAGAAGCAGTCATGATTTTGAAGACATTATATTTATACTAGATAATAGAACAACAATTGTCAATGAAATTTTATCTTCTGACGAAAAAGTAAAAAATTATTTAAAAGAGGAGCTAAAGTTTTTAACAAATCATAAAAATGCAACTGAAATTCTATCCATGCATATTCATCCTTCAATTGCGAGAGAACGATTCGCACTTTTAATGGAAAAAATCAATTTCATCATTCAATAATTCCTCAACCTTTCATGAAAAAAATATCCTTTTTACTCTTAATCCTAGTCTGTCAATACACCCACTCCCAAACCAAACTCCTTTCCTGGAATCTGGAAAATTTTGGCAAATCAAAATCTGAACAAACAATCAACTACATTGCAAATTCACTAAAAGAGTATGATATTATTGCCATCCAGGAAGTGGTAGCGGGTTACGGTGGAGCGCAGGCAGTAGCAAAACTGGCGGATGAACTCAATCGCAAAGGAGCCAAATGGGATTATGTAATTAGTGACCCAACCAGCAGCAGTGCTTATAAAACCGAACGCTACGCTTTTATCTGGAAAACAGCCAAGTTAAAGAAAATTGGGAGAGCCTGGCTTGAAAAAAAATACCATTTGGAGATTGACAGAGAACCTTATTTCTGTACGTTTGAATATGAAAATAAACAATTCACAGTCGTTAATTTTCATGCTATAACCAAAAATAAACAACCGGAAACCGAGATTAAATATTTCAAATTTTTACCCGATGAATATCCCACTTTGAATTTAATTTTTGCAGGTGATTTCAATTGTCCGCAATCACATACGGTTTTCAATCCTTTGAAGAAAATGGGGTATCAGTCTATTTTGGTTGACCAAAAAACATCACTGAAACAAGAATGCAAAAATGATAAATGCCTCGCATCAGAATTTGACAATATGTATTTCAAAACTTCGAAAATCAATACCATAAACTCGGGGGTTATTTCGTTTTACAAAAACTTTAATTCCCTAAAAGAAGCCCGAATAATATCCGATCATATTCCTATCTGGTTTGAATTTTCTTTAAATTGATAAAATTGAATAAAATAAATAGCACACCGATTAAACGGATTGAACAGATTTATACGAATTAAAAAAATCATACATATAGTTACTAATTCAAAATAAAAACTTCAATGATTTCATGAATTATCATTGAAAATCTGGTAAAAATTCATGTAATCTGCATCTAAATAATCCATGGTACAAAAAGATTAATGGACATAAAATCAGTGAAAATCTGTTCCATCCGTTTAATCTGTGTGCCAATAAATCAATCGAAAACTTCAAAATTATGGCCATCAAAACTGGCAAAAACCATACTGGGATGCGAATCCTGATGAAACATATTTCCTTCTTTATCAATAGCAATCGCACCGGCAAAACCATTATAAGGTTTTAATTCGTTGAACGTTTTAGTAAAGGCTTCTTGTAATGTAAAGCCATCGGTAACCCGAGTGACAATTTTGGCAGCTGTTGCATTACTTACAATATCCTCGCCCACTCCAGTTAAACTCACACCACAAATTGCATTGGCATAATTTCCGGCTACAGTTGCCGAATCTGAAATGCGTCCCGGGATTTCAAAACCTTTTCCACCTGTTGAAGTAGCCACGGCAATTTTTCCGTTTTGATCTAAAGCCACACAACCCACCGTTCCTGTTCCCAGTGCTTTCAGTTTTGCTTCATATTCAGCTCTACGTTGCGGAATCTCGGTTGAAAAAGATTCGAAACCGTGTTCCCGCGCAAAATTAGTTGCGCCACTCCCACCCAAAACCCTGTCGTCATATTGCATCAATATTTGGGCAATCTGAACGGGATTTTTCACTTCTTCGATATTGATAATGCCACTCATTTTCTGAGTTTCACCATCCATAATCGCAGCGCTCATTCTTATTTTACCGTCACTTTGTATTTGGGAACCAATTCCTGCATTAAACAATTCGTCATCTTCCAAAAGGGAAACGGCATAAACAACTGTTTCTAATGCTGAATGTGTTTTTAAAAATGCATAGGAATCTTTTACAATTTGCTCCAGCGCGTTTTGCTTGGCAACTTTTGTTTCGTGATTAGTAGAAGATTCTGAGAAAAAACCGCCGTGTATAATTAGTTTCATGGTATGGATGTTGAGTACTGGGTATTGAATATTTGGACCAAAGCCTAAGACCAATTACCCAAAACCTGAATTACAAATAATGTGAAGATTGTATATGCATTAAATGCGTTTCTAGATTATAGGTGTCAAATTTGCTCATGACATGTGTTACCAAATGTGAAATTGATATCGGTTGTCCTAATTCTACTTTCGTCAAATTAGTATCTTTTATTTCACGACCATCAACCAAAATAACCAATCCGGAACCAATAGCTTCCATTTGGGTATTATTGGTAATCAACAATCCTGTATCTTCCCCAAGCCCTATTCCCAGTACTCTGGGATTACCAACAACCGCTTGAAAAAGTCGGCCAATTCGTCCGCGTTGTACAAAATGAGTATCGATTATAACACCGTCTATTAAACCCAATCCGCTAGAAATTTTTACTTCACCTTTCAATAAAGCTTCAGAACTACTCCCTTGATAAATCATATTATTGGATGCTGCTGCAGCACCTGCAGAAGTTCCGGCATAAATAAATTCTTCTTTATGGTATTTATCCAATAAAATGTCATGAAACGGTGTTCCTCCAAGAATGGAAGTCAATCGCAATTGATCGCCTCCGGTAAACATAACGATATCGGCAGCCTTTAATCGTGCTAAAACGGTTTCATCTGCAGCTTGTTCGCGTCTTTCTATAGTAAGTATATCTACATTTTTGGCATTCAAATACTCAAATGCTTTAACATATTCCGGACCAATTTCTTTTGGAATTACTGAAGCAGTTGTAATAACTTCTATTCGAGAATTCTCTTTGTGTTTTGATTCGTTTAGTATCCTTTTTAAAATCCCAGTTTCAAAAAAGTTTAAATTGCTAGTTGCATTTTTATCTAAATCAGTTTCAGTAAAACTTCCTTTATCTACCGCACCTCCTATTATTATTAGTTTTCCTAGTATATTCATTTTGTAAAAATAACCAAAAAGATAAAAAAAGCCATTGATGTAGCCTTTTTTTTTAAATTATAACAAACTGAATAATTATTGTTTATTTTTAAAGAAATAAATTTTGATTCCTATTTTAAAAAAGCTACTTTAGTTGCATTCTGTACTTTTTCTAAAAAAACACTATCTAAATACCTGCCTTTTTTTCAAAGTTAGAATCTATCAAATTTAAAATCAATTCATTACAAATCCATTTTTCAATTCAAAAAATAACATTTCCGTTTTATGAAAATAATTAAAGTACAAGCCCTTCGTGGACCCAATATTTGGAGTATCCAAAGAAAAAAATTAATACAAATGCGATTGGATTTGGAGGAAATGGAACAATTTCCAACTAATAAAATAGAAGGATTTAGAGAACGCATTGAAGCCATGTTCCCTACAATGATTGAGCATCGCTGTTCTGAAGGTTGTCGTGGCGGATTTTTTTCCAGAGTGGAACGCGGTACTTGGATGGGACATGTAATTGAACATATTGCTCTTGAGATACAATCTTTGGCAGGAATGGAAACTGGTTTTGGAAGAACCAGAGAAACAAAAACTCCAGGAACTTATAATGTAGTCTTTAGTTATACCGAAGAAAATGTTGGCCTTTTTGCTGCAGAATCTTCTGTTGCAATTGCAGAAGCGTTAATCGCCGGAACGGATTACGATTTGAATGCCGACTTACAAAAAATGCGGGAAATACGGGAACGTGTGCGACTAGGGCCAAGTACGGGAAGTATTGTAGAAGAAGCCGTTTCCAGAAATATTCCTTGGATAAGACTTGGAACAAATTCCTTAGTTCAGTTAGGATATGGAATTAATCAAATGCGTTTTCAAGCAACAATCACTTGTAAAACGAGTAGTATTGCTGTAGATATTGCCTGTAATAAAGAGCAAACCAAAAAAATGTTGGATATGGCATCGATTCCCGTTGCCAATGGGAGTATTTGTACTGACGAGGAAAGTTTGGCCGAAACTATTAAAAAAATTGGTTATCCTCTCGTATTAAAACCTTTAAGTGGGAATCATGGAAAAGGCGCTTCCATTAATGTCACTAATTGGGAAGATGCAGTTTCAGGTTTGACTTTTGCGCAAGAATATGGCAAACGTGTCATCGTTGAAAAATTCATTACCGGTTTCGACTTTAGAATATTGGTGATAGATAATAAATTAGTTGCCGCCGCAAAACGTGTTCCCGCTCACGTAATAGGAACTGGAAAAGACAACATTCATCAATTAATTGAGACAACCAATCTGGATCCTAGAAGAGGTTATGGCCATGAAAATGTATTAACTCAAATAGATATCGATAGAGATACCGAAGATTTATTAGAAAAATTAGGCTATACATTAGAAACCATTCCAAGAATTGGTGAAATAGTATTCCTTAAATCCACTGCAAATTTAAGCACTGGCGGGACTTCTGTAGATGTTACTGACATGATGCACCCAGAAAATATCTTTCTAGCCGAAAGAATTTCAAGAGTAATTGGATTGGACATTTGTGGTGTTGACATCATGGCAGAGAATTTAACTCAACCGTTAAAAGAAAACGGTGGTGTAATACTGGAAGTCAATGCGGCTCCAGGTTTTAGAATGCATCTTGCTCCTTCTGAAGGATTGCCCAGAAACGTTGCTTCACCGGTTATTGACATGTTATATCCTCCGGGTAAATCCTTTCGTATTCCTATAATGGCTGTGACGGGAACCAATGGTAAAACCACCACTACCCGACTTTTGGCACATATAGTAAAAAATAATGGCTTCAAAGTGGGATTCACCACATCGGATGGGATTTATATTCAAAATCACATGATGGAAAAAGGAGATACTACCGGACCTCTAAGTGCCGAATATGTTTTGAGAGATCCAACGGTGGAATTCGCAGTTTTAGAAACGGCTCGTGGTGGAATCCTTCGTTCCGGTTTGGGGTTCAGCCTTTGCGATATCGGAATTATTACCAATATTCAGGAAGATCATTTGGGCTTAAGTGACATTCACACCTTAGAAGATTTGGCCAGAGTTAAAGCGACAGTAGTAAAAAGTATCAAGAAAGACGGCTGGGCAGTTTTGAATGGAGATGATGAACATTGTGTAAAAATAGGTCAAGATCTAAATTGCAATGTCGCTTATTTTAGTTTGAGCGAAGACAGTGATTTCATCAAAAAACTTTCTGCCGAAGGTAAAACAGTAGCCGTATATGAAAACGGATACATTACCATCAAAAAAGGGGAATGGAAAATCCGAATTGAGCGTGCCACACACGTTCCTTTAACACTGGGCGGGAAAGCAAAATTCATGATTGCCAATGTACTTGCGGCAACTTTAGCCAGCTATTTATGGGGATTTAAAACCGAAGATATTAGTTTGTCCTTGCAGACTTTTATTCCAAGTGCAGCACAAACTCCCGGTCGTATGAATATTTTTGAGTTTAAAAAATTCAAAGTATTGATTGATTTTGCTCACAATGCATCAGGTTACAAAGGAGTTGAAGAGTATTTACAAAGTGTTGAGGCTACCAAAAAAATAGGAATTATCGCTGGAGTTGGTGATAGACGTGATGAAGACATTAGAGAATGTGCAAATATAGCAGCTCGAATGTTTGACCATATTATCATTCGTCAAGAAAAATACCTGAGAGGAAGAACCGAAGACGAAATTATTAATTTAATCCTCGATGGAATTAAAACTTCAGGCAAAATAGTTACTTATGAAATTATTCCTAAAGAAACTGAAGCCATTAAACACGCTATCAATTGCGCCGAAGAAGGAAGTTTTATAACTGCATTAAGTGATGTAGTCACTAATGCCATCGATATTGTACAAGAATATTTAGATAAAGAAAACGAACACGGAACTGTCTAGCTTTAAATACAATAAATTAAAAATAACTCAATTAAGTACTTAATTGAGTTGTTTTTTTGTAATTTTGTTTTAAAATAATTTAAAATGAAAGTAATAAACTATACCGATTTACGTCTAAATCTAAAAAAATGGATGGATAGTGTTATTGATGATATGGAAGAAATCATCGTAAAAAGAAAAGACAATAAAGATTTGGTTTTAATTTCGCTTGATGAGTATAATTCTTTAAAAGAGACCAATTATCTTTTATCAGGGAAAAACAGAGAAATATTACTGAAAGCAGTCGAAGACGTAAAAAATAAAAAAACATTCCAAAAAGAATTGATTGAAGAATGAAAATAATTTGGCATTCACAAGCTTGGGATGATTATCTCTATTGGCAAAAAACAGATAAATCAAAACTCAAAAGAATTAATGAGTTAATAAAATCTACAACGAGAACTCCTTTTGAAGGAATCGGAAATCCGGAACCTTTAAAACACGAACTTCTAGGGTATTGGTCAAGAAGAATAGACTCCGAACATCGTTTGGTTTATACCATAAAAGAAGAAGATCTGATAATAATTACTTGTAAATACCATTATTAATTGTCTAGTCTTGAAAAAGTTGACACGGATTAGGATTTAAAATCACATTAAATATTATATGACAGTCCGCAATATGTTCCAAAGGATAAAATAGGGCACACGGATAATACGGATTGAACGGATTTTGCACAGATTTAAATAACTATCTTGATTCACCAAGTAAAAAAATCCGTGTAAATCGGTATAATCTGTACAATCTGTGGGCTACTATTTATGCTTTATAAATGTACAAACGACTAAAATTGTATTCGAAATGATTTTAGTTCGCATTACGGATAGTCATAAAATATTAACCTCGGAAGCAAAAACTTTCGAGGTTTTTTCTGTTTTTTCTAAAAAATCGACATTCCAGTTTTAGTAGTCAATAATTCTAGAGCATTCATCCCTAATTCTGAATTCCCTTTTTCGTTTAATCGTGGTGACCAAGTGGCAACCACGAAATTTTTAGGGAATAAAGCTGCAATTCCGCCACCTATTCCGCTTTTTCCCGGCAATCCTACTTTATAAGTATATTCACCTGACTCATCATAAAAACCGCATGTTTGCATTAAAGCATTCAATCGTTTTACTTGACTTTTAGTTAAAACTTGTATTCCTGATATCGTTTTTCCTTCATTGGCAAGGAAGAAAAAGGAATGAGCTAATTCCTTACACGTCATTTCTATGGAACACTGATGGAAATAAAAATCCAAAACCGTTTCTACATCATTTGTAATATTCCCAAATGACTTTAAAAAATTAGCCAATGCGGCATTTCTAAACCGAGTGTCTTTCTCAGATTGTGCTACTTTTAAATTAAAATCAATAGTTGGACTTCCTGAAATCATTCGTATAAAATCCAAAAAATCTTGTTTAGGATTTTCCAAATGGGTCACAAGCATATCTGCAATAACAATTGCTCCTGCATTGATAAATGGATTTCGAGGAATGCCCTTTTCATATTCCAATTGTACTAATGAATTAAATGCACTTCCTGAAGGTTCTACGCCTACTCGTTCCCAAATCTCTTCATCCAAGAATGAAAATGCCAAGGCTACAGTCAAAGCTTTAGAGACACTTTGAATAGAAAATTTTTCGTTGCTATCTCCAATTCCAAAGTCCTCGCCTTCAATACTTATCAAATGAATCCCAAATTTATCCGGGTCAACTTTTGTTAATTCGGGTATTGATGTAGAAACATTACCACTACTTGGAAGTATTTTTGCCTCTTGATATACTTCTTGCAAAATTTTTTTATAGTTCATGTAAGGAATTTAATAAAATGTTTTTTGAAAACTTTCAGTTAGGTTTTTTGCTTTTTCTTCTTAGCTGCAGGAAACAAAACATTATTCAAAATCAAGCGATAGCCAGGGGAATTGGGATGTAAATCAAGAACCGTGGGTGCATCTCCGACTTGATGTTGAAAATCTTCAGGATCGTGGCCACCATAAAAAGTAAACATTCCTTTACCTTTTTCGCCATGAATATAACGTGCTTCGCTATTCAACTCACAAGTTCCCATCACCAAAATATTAGACTTTATAAGCGAAGCATCAAAAGAAGTTGTCTGTCCCATAAATCCCTTTACCAACTGTGTATGATTTTGACACAACATACTGGGAATTGGATCCCATTTTGCCGAAAATTCCATTAAGGTAAAATAATCCTTATCCATAGGAATTCTTCTTTTCATAGTCATATCAATATCTGAAAATTCATATTGCTCCGGTCTTCTTTCTAAAATAAAATCTTTGAAAGCAAACGAATTATTGTAATTCATCTTAGATTGATAATTAGCATCACTGGCGTCACCGTCAAACATAGCTTCGCAAATGTCTACACCATCAGCAGCCAAAGCAATATCAAAACTATCTGTTGCTGAACACATCGCAAACATAAATCCACCGCCAATAACAAAGTCCCTGATTTTTTTGGCTACAGCGCCCTTTTCTTGTGACACTTTCGAGTACCCTAATTTAATTGCTAATGCTTCGGCATCTTTCTTTTGTTCGATGTACCAAGGCGCATTTTTGTAAGCTCCATAGAACTTACCGTATTGCCCCGTAAAATCTTCATGATGCAAGTGCAACCAGTCGTAAAGTAACAGCTGATCACTTAATACTTCTTCATCATAAATAGGTGTAAAAGGAATTTCGGCATAAGTCAACACCAGTGTCACCGCATCATCCCAAGGCTGTTTTCCTTTTGGCGTATAAACGGCAACTTTTGGCGCTTTTTCAAGTATCACCGTTTCCATATTTTGAGAAGGACTCGAAATTTCATCTAGAATTCTGGCTTCTTCACTATCCGAAAGGATCTCAAAACTCACTCCCCTAATCTGGCACTCTTTGCGTATTTCTTCAGCATCAGGCAATAAAAAAGAACCACCTCTATAATTCAGCAACCAACTGGCTTTGTAATTTTTGTCCAAACACCAATACGTGATTCCATATGCCTTTAAATGATTTTGTTGCATGGTTTCATCCATTGGCAACAAAATAAAAGAGGCTTTTACACTTATTGACAAAAGAATAATAAGAATAAATAAGAATCGTTTGGACATCGTTTATTAATTTTTATACATCAAAGATAGAAAGGAACAGATTTAAATGACTAAAATTTAACGTTTAAATAAATGACACAATCATTTTAGAAATAAACACGTAAAAATATGTATAGCCAAACTACTCCTTTAAATGATGAAGGTGAGGCAGTATTTTTTTTTGAAATTACTGAAAGGAAAGTGTTTATATTTTAAGTAAAAAATTGATTCTGGGTTACGAATATGAGCGCTAGTAAGGAAGTTAAACATTTATTTTGTTAAAAGCGAGACAATGAATCTCTTCCATTACTTGAAAACCATCACCTGTTTTTGAAATAAAATTTATTTAACCCTTCACGGCACGCTTTTGTCAATTTAATAATAGTATTAACAAAATAAATATATAATGTCAGAAAAAAGTAAAAAAAAATTTGGTGTTTGGATGGATTTACATCATGCAACTATTGTAGGTAGAGAAAATGTAGATTTAGGTGAATTCGTAATATTAGGCCATTAAAAAGCTAATGGTAAAGGCAGTAACTCTAGTGAAAATGCAGCAAACAATGCTGAAAGAGATTCGCTTCACAAATTATTCAAAAATATCACTTCACACATGCAAAATGTTGATGAATTATATGTAACCGGCACAGCTCAAGAACAATTTATTAAATATTTGAATGAGACTCCACAATTCAAAAATGTAGAGGCTAAAGAAAGTACTTCTAATAAAATGAGTGATGAAAAATTAATTGAATATGTATCTGCACAATTCAACTAATTTTTTTTATATAAATGAATAAAGACTGTCCCAAAAGACAGTTTTTTTTACGACTTGAAGTTTGATTTTACAATAATATATTGATAGAATTATTTTTATTCAAATCCTTTTAGGTTTTGTCTCTTTTGAAACCGAAAATTTTTTTTGGAGTTGAAATTCCAATTTTCTTGTGTGAGGGATAAAAGTGAAAATCCTCCCTTGTCTCGTTCTTAAAACGAGGCAAGAGAAATTACAAAAATAGCCCGCACTTGTTGCTGTAAAAATAGAATTTTGTACCTTTAGTTCTGCAACGAGGTCACAGCCAAATTTAAAATTTTGGAAGATGATTCGATTCAAAAACTGCTTTGTTAGCCCTTGCTAAATGATAATTCCCAAATGGTAATTAAATTTTTATATTATGTAATTATCTAATTTTATTCTGAAAAAAAAATTTAAATTTTGGTTGTCAGGAACCCACTTTTTCATTTCATTGGAAGAAAAATATTTTTTTGATGTGGGTTTCAAATTAACCTATCTTTGCCGTCCCGAACGGTCGGGAGAAAAACGTGTTTATGAAGTTTGATTTATTAAAAAAAGATCCGCAGTCCAAAGCCAGAGCGGGAAGTATTACCACTGATCACGGTGTGATTGAAACCCCAATTTTTATGCCTGTTGGTACCGTTGGTTCCGTAAAAGGCGTGCATCAAAGAGAATTGAAAGACGATATAAACCCAGATATTATTTTGGGAAATACCTACCATTTATACTTGCGACCACAAACCGAAATTCTTGAGAAAGCAGGCGGTTTGCACAAATTCATGAACTGGGACCGCAATATTTTGACGGATTCTGGTGGGTATCAAGTCTATTCGCTATCAGCCAACCGAAAAATTAAGGAAGAAGGTGTAAAGTTCAAATCGCATATTGACGGTTCGTACCACTTTTTTACACCAGAGAATGTGATGGAAATTCAGCGTACCATTGGTGCCGATATTATCATGGCTTTTGATGAGTGTACGCCGTATCCTTGTGATTATAACTACGCAAAACGCTCCATGAAAATGACCCACCGTTGGCTGGATCGTTGCATCAATCATTTAGATACGCAGCCTTTTAAATACGGGTACGAACAAACGTTTTTCCCAATTGTTCAAGGAAGTTGTTATAAAGATTTACGCCAACAATCGGCAGAATATATTGCAAATTCAAATCAACAAGGAAATGCGATTGGCGGACTTTCAGTAGGGGAACCTGCAGAGGAAATGTATGCGATGACCGAAATAGTTTGTGAAATTTTACCGGAAGACAAACCCCGTTACCTGATGGGCGTAGGAACTCCGATAAATATTTTGGAAAATATTGCCCTAGGAATTGACATGTTTGACTGTGTGATGCCTACGCGTAACGCCAGAAACGGAATGTTGTTTACGGCGAATGGTTCTATAAATATCAAAAACAAAAAGTGGGAAGATGATTTTTCGCCAATTGACGAAATGGGAATCACTTACGTGGATACAGAATATACGAAAGCGTATTTGCGTCACCTTTTTGCTGCCAATGAATACCTTGGAAAACAAATTGCCACCATACACAATCTTGGTTTTTATATGTGGCTGGTTCGTGAAGCCAGAAAACATATTTTAGCGGGTGATTTCAGACCTTGGAAAGAAATGATGGTGAAGAATATGAGCCAGAGGTTGTAAATTCGTTAATTTGTTAATTCGGTTATTTGTTTAATCGAATGAACCAGCAGCTATTTTAACGAATAACCAAATAAACGATTAACCGATTAAACCTTTATGCTAACAATAATAGACAAATACATCCTTAAAAGATATTTAGCCACTTTTGCGGTTATGTTGTTGATGTTTATACCTATTGGGATTATTATTGATGTTTCGGAGAAGATTAATAAAATGATAGAGAACAAAGTTCCATTTTTGGAAATTGCTACCTATTATTATAATTTCACGATTTATTTTGCCAATTCCTTGTTCCCAATTTTTTTATTTTTATCCATTATTTGGTTTACTTCAAAATTAGCCAACAATACAGAGATTATTGCCATTCTGAGTTCGGGAATTTCTTTTACCCGATTCTTAAGACCATACATTATTGGGGCTTCCATTATTTCTGTTTTTGTTTTATTGATGGGGTTCTTTGTGGTTCCTGCTGCCAGCGAAGGTTTTAATAACTTTAGATATACGTACCTGAAGACTGGTGGAAAAGAGGCTATGAGAGGAGATAACACCGATGTTTACCGACAAATTAGCGACAATGAATTTATCTATGTAAACAGCTTTAATGCTTTGTCAAAGGTAGCCTTTAATTTTTCATTGGAAAAGTTCAATAAAGAGAAACTAGAGTATAAAATTACGGCAAGCAGAATCAAATGGAATCCAAAGGATAAAACTTATACCATGTTTGATTATACTAAAAGAACGGTAGGTGAATTTGGTGATAAAATTGAAAAAGCACCTCAAAAAAATGCCCGTTTTAGTTTTGATTTAGAGGATTTAGCTCCCGTGGTTTATATTGCTGAAACATTGAGTTTGAATAAGCTGATTAAGTTTATTGACAAGGAAAAAAAACGGGGTTCGTCTAATATCAATGTGTATTTAGTGGTACTGTATAAAAAATTCAGTGTTCCTGTTTCGGCATTTATTCTTACCATAATTGCGGTTTCGGTTTCATCCATGAAACGAAGAGGCGGAATGGGAGTCAACTTGGCAATAGGAATTGCCTTAGCTTTTGCCTTTGTCTTCTTTGATAAAATTTTTGGTGTATTGGCCGAAAAATCAAGTATTCCTCCCATGTTAGCAGTTTGGTTGCCCAATGTTGCTTTTGGAATTTTAGCCATTTATTTATTACGAAATGCAAAACGATAAATTGCAGCCTTATATAAACCTACATCTGATTGTTTTTATTTGGGGTTTTACCGCTATTTTAGGGGCGTTAATCACCATAACTGCCGATGCTTTGGTTTGGTATCGCATGTTTTTTGCAAGCGTTTTTTTATCACTTTTTATTCTATTCAAAAAAAAATCATTTAGAGTTCCTATAAAATCCCTCTTAAAATTGATTTTTGTGGGGTTATTGATTGCACTGCATTGGATCACTTTTTTCAAAGCAATTCATGTTTCTAATGTTTCCATTACGCTTTCGGTTTTCTCTTTGGGTGCTTTTTTTGCATCGCTACTGGAACCCATTTTTTACGGCAGGAAAGTACTTTGGTATGAAGTCTTTTTTGGACTTATTATCATCGCTGGATTAGCATTAATTATGAAAGTCGAAGTCAATTATTTAGATGGCATGTTGTATGCTTTGGGATCCATAATATTAGGGGTTTTGTTTACATTGATGAACGGAAAACTGATAGAAAATCACGATCCTTCCGTTATATCGTTTTATGAATTCATGGCAGGTGTATTCTTTATTACTGTATACTTTTTATTTCAGCAAAAATTCACCGTAGACTTCTTTATACTGACTACTAATAACTGGATTTTAATTTTGATTTTAGCTTCTGTTTGCACCGCTTATGCCTTTACTGCTTCGGTGAAAGTCATGCGAAAACTCTCGCCTTATACGGTAATGCTGACGACTAATCTAGAACCCGTTTATGGGATAGTTTTAGCCTATTTTATCCTTGGCGGGAAAGAAAAAATGAGCTTTGAATTCTATATCGGAGCCGTAATAATTGTAATCACAGTAATCCTAAACGGTGTAATTAAACACTATCAAAAGGACAAAATAGAATAAGTTCTTCAAAGTTTGATGAAGCAAAATTTTGCACATAAATATTAAATTTACCTTTTTGAACGATTTAAAATTTTATCTTTGCCTTTCCAAATAAAAACAAAACGCAGAAATCCTATGGAATATTTAGATTTTGAGCTTCCGATAAAAGAACTAGAAGAACAGTTAGATAAATGTCTGGTTATTGGTCAGGAATCAGATGTTGATGTGACGAATACTTGCAAACAAATCAACAAAAAACTAGAAGAGACCAAAAGACATATTTATAAAAATTTGACTGCTTGGCAACGTGTACAGCTATCAAGACATCCTAGTCGTCCTTATACAATGGATCACGTACGTGCTTTATGTGGTGATACTTTCTTAGAACTTTTTGGAGACAGAGGTTTTAAAGACGACAAAGCCATGATTGGTGGTTTAGGAAAAATTGATGGACAATCTTTTATGATTGTTGGTCAACAAAAAGGATTCAACACCAAAACACGTCAATTTCGGAATTTCGGAATGCCAAATCCTGAAGGGTACAGAAAAGCATTGCGATTGATGAAAATGGCCGAGAAATTTGGTATTCCTGTATTGACTTTAATTGATACTCCCGGTGCTTATCCAGGACTTGAAGCCGAAGAACGTGGACAAGGTGAGGCTATTGCCCGAAACATATTTGAAATGATTTGTCTAAAAGTGCCAATTATTACTGTAATTGTTGGTGAAGGAGCTTCTGGTGGAGCATTAGGAATAGGTGTTGGTGACAAGGTATATATGATGGAAAACACTTGGTATTCTGTTATTTCTCCGGAATCATGCTCTTCTATTCTATGGAAAAGCTGGGAATATAAAGAGCAAGCTGCCGAAGCATTAAAATTGACTTCTGCTGACATGAAAAAACAAAAATTAGTGGATGATATCATCCCTGAACCATTAGGTGGCGCGCATTATGATAGAGAGACCGCTTTCAAAACAGTGGAGCAATATATTATGAAAGGTTTCAATGAATTGAAAGACTTATCAACAGAACAATTAGTTGCTCAAAGAATGGAGAAATACAGTAAAATGGGCGAATATAAAGAGTAAAACCTTACAAATTGATATTTAATCCGAAGCCTTACAGTTTCGGATTTTTTTATGGTTATAAACAAAAAATAGTTACTTATGAACAATTATTTGTAACAACTCAATGACAATATTTTTTTAATTTTTGTTACTTTCGCTGTATGGAAAACTTCAGAAATATTAATCCTGTGAAGGTTGATAAAACTACTATAATAAGCCTTGAAAAAGGAAAATTACAACCGCAGGTTCTCGATTTAGAAGAGGCTGTACTAGGCGCCATGATGATTGATAAAAAAGGGGTAGATGATGTAATTGACATTTTACAGCCCGATGCTTTTTACAAAGATGCACACAAACATATTTTTGAGGCTATCGTTCAACTGTTTACAGAGACGCAGCCTATTGACTTATTAACCGTTTCTGCCCAACTTAAGAAAAATGCAAAATTAGAATTGGCAGGAGGAGATTTTTACTTAATTCAGCTTACGCAAAAGATATCGTCTTCCGCACACATTGAATTTCATTCCAGGATCATACTTCAAAAATTTATTCAACGCAGTCTGATTCGGATTTCTACTGAAATTATTGAAGAATCGTATGATGAAACAACGGATGTTTTTGATTTATTAGACAGAGCCGAATCCAAATTATACGAAGTAACACAAGGAAACATTAAACGAAGTTCGGAGACGGCACAGAGTTTAGTGTTACAGGCCAAAAAACGAATCGAGGAAATCGCCGGTCAGGAAGGATTGAGTGGTGTAGCAACAGGGTTTGACAAATTAGATAAGATTACTTCAGGTTGGCAACCCAGTGATTTAATTATTATAGCGGCAAGGCCAGCAATGGGTAAGACTGCATTTGTATTATCGATGGCCAGAAATATGGCAATTGATTTCGGAATGCCAGTTGCCTTATTTTCCCTGGAGATGGCATCGGTTCAGTTGATCACTCGTTTGATTTCTTCCGAAACAGGGTTATCATCTGAAAAATTACGTACCGGAAAACTTGAAAAACACGAATGGGAACAATTGAGTACCAAAGTTAAAAATTTAGAAAAAGCTCCACTGTTCATTGATGACACGCCATCACTTTCTATTTTTGATTTAAGAGCAAAAGCGAGACGTTTGGTTTCGCAACACGGAATACGAATTATTATTGTCGATTACTTGCAATTGATGACTGCCGGTGGAAACGGAAAAGGAGGAGGAAATAGAGAGCAGGAGATTTCTACGATTTCTCGAAATTTAAAAGCATTGGCAAAGGAATTAAACGTTCCGGTAATTGCCCTTTCTCAATTATCACGTGCGGTCGAAACACGTGGTTCCAGTAAAAGACCATTATTATCCGATTTACGTGAATCAGGAGCGATTGAACAAGATGCTGATATTGTATCGTTTCTGTACCGTCCAGAATATTACAAAATTGACGAATGGGATGATGATGAAGCCTCACCAACTGCAGGTCAGGCAGAAATAATGATAGCCAAACACCGTAATGGTAGTATAGAAAATGTTCGGTTAAAGTTTATTGGACATTTAGGAAAGTTTGATAATCTGGAAGATTTCAGTGGGGGTTATGATGATTTGCCTTCAAGTATGAATCAAGATGATAATCCTTTTATTACTAAAAACCTCCCATCAGCCAATGAAGCTTTTGGAAGTAATCTTAATGACCCTGATGATGACAGCGATGTTCCTTTTTAGAGGATAAAACAACCTTGATACTGTGTTGATTAATATAAAGTAAGGAGACGTCTCAAAAACATAATTTGAGGCGTTTTTTTATTTCATTTATATAAAACCAATTAGTTGAATTATGATTCTACCTATTCGATTAAACTTCCATCACTCATTTTATTGGAAGTACTTTCCTTAGCCTCATTTTGGATATATTTCTAAAACAAATCTAACGGATTATAAAATTCGTGAGATTAATAAAACCTAAGAATACTCCATTTAGTCACTCAAAAAAATTCGATACTACTGAAACAAACAATTTTTGAAATATATTATTCATAACATCAAATTTCACATAGGAAACGTAAAAAAATACAAATATTTAAAAATGAGCTAATTAACTTAGAATAGTAATACTTTTTGGCAGTAAACAAAGGAATATTTGATTATCTTTGAGATAGTAATAAGAATCCTTTTTCATCTTTTGAATTATCGATTGTTTAGAAAACCAGCCCATCTCAAGCCATTAGACCTAATGGATTAATTACCTTTTCATAAAAAAAGTTAGCAATTATATCGAATAAATACTGCGCAACCATTAAAATCGATAGCATGAAAAAGATACTCTTTCTATTATTTTTTCATTTATCAATTATGCCTTTTGCTTTTTCTCAAGAGGCAAAAGACATTGTAAGAAAAGCAGACGAAAAAGCCAAAGGAAAAACCTCAATTTCCAGTATCACCATCCAAACCATACGCCCCAGCTGGTCCCGGGAAATGAGTGTGAAAGCCTGGACAAAAGGCAATGATTTGAGCCTCATATTGGTTTTGGCTCCAGCCAAAGAAAAAGGTGTAGTGTTTTTGAAACGAAAAAAAGAAGTCTGGAACTGGATTCCCTCAATAGAACGAAACATCAAAATGCCACCTTCGATGATGAGCCAAAGTTGGATGGGAACGGATTTTACCAATGATGATTTCGTAAAAGAAGCCTCTATTCTAGAAGATTACAATCATTCCTTTTTGAAAGAGGTCGTTATTGATGGCAGATCTTGTTATAAAATTCAACTGCTGCCCAAACCCAAATCAGCAGTGGTTTGGGGAAAAGTAATTATGGTGATTGACAAAAAAGATTTCATGATGCTGCATGTCGAATATTTTGATGAAGATGGAGCGCTCATTAACACGATGCATTGTACCGATATAAAACTATTGGGAGGTCGCTTGTTACCCGGAAAAATGGAAATGGTTCCTGCAAACAAAAAAGAAAACAAAACCATCTTAATATACAACTCACTTGTTTTTGACACACCGCTGGACGATTCTTTCTTTACCACCCAAAACTTAACCAAAGTAAAATGATTCTGAAATTAATTTGGAGAAATCTTTGGCGCAACAGCCGACGTACGCTAATTACGATGGCTTCGATTGCTTTTGCTGTTTTATTTGCCGTTTTGATGAAATCGTTTCAGAATGGGGTTTTCAATAATTTAATTAAAAATGTGGTGGGTTATTATTCTGGCTATGTCCAAATTCATCAAAACGGATATTGGGACGAACAGGTTCTCGAAAACAGCTTTGAACTAAAAAATTATTTAACAGCCCAACTTCAACAGAATTCACAAATAAGGGAAATAGTTCCTCGATTGGAAACTTTTGTTTTGGCTTCCAAAGGAGCTACAACCAAAGGATGCTTGCTCGTGGGAACTGATGCCGTGAGAGAAAATAATCTGACTCAATTGAAAAGCAAACTAATTAAAGGAACATATTTCGAAAAAAACGAAGAAGCAGTTCTCCTTGCCGAAGGTTTGGCAAAAAGATTGGATGTAAGCGTCAACGATACCATTGTACTTTTCGGTCAGGGTTTTCATGGTGTTATGGCGGCCGGAAAATACAAAATAAAAGGCATTGTTCATTTGGCTTCGCCTGCTATGAATGATGCTTTTGTGTATTTGCCATTGGCTGCAACCCAATATTTTTTGAGTGCCGAAAACAGACTTACATCGGTCTCACTGGGAATTGACAATCCCGAAAACACAGATGCGATTGCACAAAATCTAAAGAATGTCATTGGGCAACAATACGAAGTGATGCCTTGGCAGGAAATGATGCCGGAAATTGCCAATCACATCAAAGCCGACGGTTTTTCGTTTTACATTTTTTCAGGGATTTTATACCTCATCATTAGCTTCGGACTTTTTGGAACAGTTTTAATGATGACTGCTGAACGCAAATATGAATTTGGAATGCTGATTGCCATTGGAATGAAAAAAACCAAATTAGAACTGATTTTACTGGGAGAAACTATACTCATTACTTTTTTTGGTGTGCTTTTGGGTTTTTTGTTGAGCTTGCCATTAGTGATTTATTTGAAAGAAAGACCCATTCGTTTTGGAGGGGAAATCGCCAAAGTATACGAACAATTTGGTTTTGAAGCCCTCTTCCCTACCGATGTGGACCAAAACATTTTTTTAACCCAATCCCTTATTGTTTTGGCAATGGCAATAGTTATTGGCTTATACCCGCTTTGGCATATAAGAGGCTTAGATCCAGTGAAAGCAATGAAAAAATAAAAATGAAACCACCATGTTAACAAAAATCGCCAGCAGAAATATTTGGAGGAGTAAAAAACGAAGCCTCATCATCATCATAGCGGTGAGCATTGGTTTATGGGCGGGTATTTTTATGATGGCTTTTTATAACGGCATGATTGAACAACGCGTGAATACAGCTATAACAAGCGAATTATCCCATATCCAATTGCATCATCCCGAGTTCAGAAAAGAATACGAAATAAAGTATCATTTGCCGAAAGGCAGAAAAATGCTCGAAATCATTGGCAAAGACAGCCAAATAAAAGCCACAGCGGGTCGCATAATTATAAAAGGAATGATTGCCTCGGCCTCCGGAAGCAGTGGTATAACCATAAACGGAGTGATGCCCACCGAGGAACAAATACTCACCAATCTCAAGGAAAAAATAGTACAAGGAAATTATTTCAATCCACAAAAGACAAACGAAATCATCCTGAGTGAAAAGCTCCGAAAAAAACTAAAATTGAACCTCAACAAAAAAACCATTCTGACTTTTCAGGATAAGGAAGGTAATCTGGCATCGGCGGCATTCCGAATTACGGCTCTTTACAAAACAACAAATACGCCTTATGACGACAGTAATGTTTTTGTAAAAATTACCGATATTGATTCGCTGGCAGGAATTCCAAATGCTGTCAATGAAATTGCCGTTTTACTACAATCCAACCAATTATTGGATGAAAGTCAAACCCATCTGAAGCAAAAATTTCCCGGAACAGAAATAAAAAACTGGAAGGAAATAGCACCGGAACTTGGATTAACAGTTTCCGTGGGAGACCAAATGGTATTTATTTTTATGGGGATTATTCTGTTGGCGTTGGCTTTTGGAATTGTTAATACCATGATGATGGCGGTTTTGGAAAGAACACGCGAAATAGGAATGTTGCTGGCTTTAGGCATGAATAAATTCAAAATATTCATGATGATTCTACTGGAAACTTTTTTTCTGATATTGGCCGGTTGTCCGGTCGGGATACTACTTGCCTTTGCCGCTATTGGAATTACCCAGAAAACCGGAATCGACTTTAGCCGCTTCTCAGATGTCTATTCGAGTTTTGGCTACAGTTCCATAATTTATCCCAATTTAACGTCAAGGCAGTTTGTAATTATAATGCTTTTAGTCTTGCTTACCGCTCTATTTTCGGCCTTATTTCCGGCGAGAAAAGCGTTGCAATTGAATCCGGCAGAATCTTTAAAAAAATAATCGCCATGAAAGAAACCGTAATAGATGCGCACAATTTATCGAAAATATACGATGAAAAAACCATTCCGGTTTATGCGCTAAACAAAGTACATCTTCATATTTCACGTGGTGAATTCACGGCTATTAAAGGGCCTTCGGGATCAGGAAAAACCACTTTATTGAATATGATTGGTGGCTTGGATATTCCTTCCGAAGGTTTTGTCGAAATTAACGGAACCAACATCACGGAGCTGAAAGGCAATGAATTGATTGACTTTCGATTGAACAATATTGGTTTTGTATTTCAATCCTATAATTTGATTCCGGTGCTTACCGCCAAAGAAAACATTGAGTTTATCATGCTATTGCAAAAGCGTCCCAAAAAAGAAATGGAGCAACGGGTTTTGGAATTACTGAAAGAAATAGGATTGGAAGATAAAATTAATAAACGTCCCCGGGAATTATCCGGCGGACAACAACAACGTGTGGCCGTGGCGAGAGCATTGGCACCAAAACCACAATTCATTCTGGCGGACGAACCCACGGCAAATCTCGATTCCGTTTCAGCAGAAAATTTATTGGATATGATGCTAAAACTCAATCAGGAAGAAAATATGACATTTGTTTTTTCGACACACGACCAAAGGGTCATCAACCGAGCTAGAAGAGTCATCACGCTCGAAGACGGGAAAATTGTTGCTGATACCGCACCAACTGAAACCATACATGAATCAAAAGAAATAAAATAAACTGTTGTGAAATTTTATAACTACATATTCACCACAATTTTATACTTCACTTACACGACAGTTGTTGCGCAAGCGGATAGCACAAAAACGCCTTGGATAGAACTCAACGGCTATATCAAAGACATGCAAAGCACTTATTTTATTCAGAAAATTGATTCGAATGCATCAATGAATCTGATTCACAATCGGTTAAATTTTAAGTTTAATATTTCTTCCAAAATAAGTGGAAGGTTAGAAATTCGGAATCGCATTTTTTATGGGGAACAAGTCAAACAGATTCCTGATTTTGGAAAAACCATCAACAAATACAATGGCTTATTCAATCTTTCTCATTTGTGGATTGACGAAAAATCATTCGTCGCACATTCGGTTATCGATAGAATGTTACTTCAATATGGGGATGAAAAATGGGATATCAAAATTGGGAGACAGCGCATCAACTGGGGAATTAACAACATTTGGAATCCCAATGATATTTTCAATGCCTATAACTTTCTGGATTTTGATTATGAAGAACGACCTGGCAATGATGCCATACGAATTCAGCGCAATCTTGAGAATAATTCCGTTTTAGAATTTGCCTACAAGCCTAGCAAAAATAAAGACGAACATACGGCCGCTTTTCTATATAAATTCAACAAATGGAAATATGATTTTCAGATGTTGGGCGGGATGTATCAAATTGATTATGTATTTGGTGGCGGTTGGGCTGGAAATATTAAAAAGGCCGGATTTAAAGGGGAATTCAGTTATTTTATTCCAAAGCGAAACACTTTGGAGACATCCAAAACGGTCAGCTTTTCTATCATGGCGGATCAAACTTTTAAAAACAATTGGTATATTTCACTTGCCGGTTTATACAATAGCAATCCTACGAATGTTTTTGCCTTCAATGGAAGTTTTTATAATTCTAATTTGTCAACAAAATTGTTGTTTCCGTTCCGCTATAATTTTTATACGACGATTATGAAAACAATTTCCCCTATTGCGTCATGCAACTTTTCCTTTATTTATTCGCCCGAAAAAAACACGTTGATTTTTGTTCCCACTTATGCGTGGAATGTGGCGACCAATTTTGATTTGGATTTTACGGCGCAATCTTTTTTTGCGGAGCAAAACAATTCCTATACAAATTTAATAACCCAAATTTATATTCGAGGCAGATGGAGTTTTTAGACAATTAAATCAAAACAAAAATTATCTTATGTAACAAATAGCACCATAAAATCAGCTATGTAATCGTAAATTTGTAACACTAAAATTTACATAAAAGGCTGAATAATCTTTAAAAAATAACAAAATGGAAGTAGCAAAAATAATTAAAGAAAAACTGGGAACTATAGTGGATGTGCGTAGCCACGGTGAATTTATGGGCGGTCATGTTGCGGGTTCCATTAATATTCCCCTGAATGAAATTCCGCAAAGAATTGAAGAATTACGAACCCTTAAAGAGCCATTAGTACTTTGTTGCGCATCGGGAAACCGAAGTGGACAGGCACAGCTCTTTCTGACTGAGCATGGAATTGAATGTTATAATGGAGGCTCCTGGTTAGATGTAAATTATCATCAATCTTAAATAAAATGATAAACAGACTCAAAAAATTATTCGGGTTAGGACCAAAAGTGGACTATTCTGAATTAATAAAACAAGGAGCCATTGTTTTGGATGTTCGAAGTAAGGGTGAATATACCGGAGGACATATAAAAGGTGCTGTAAATATTCCCGTCGATACTTTGAGAAATAACCTATACCAACTAAAAGACAAGAACCAAACAATTATTACTTGTTGCACCTCAGGAATGCGAAGCGCTTCCGCAGAAAGTATTTTGAAATCAAATGGATTTACTCAAGTGTACAACGGTGGCGGATGGCGTAGTCTTCAAAATAAAATTGGATAATAAGACAAAAGCAATCAACAAATACAGCAAGTTAAATTTTAAAAAAAATCATATTATTCGTATTTACAATTAGTTAATTAACAATTGATTCGATTATAGTTTGTTTAATTTTATAGTATTAAAAAAGTAAGTAATGAGTTTGTATGATAAAGCACCAAATTTAGTACCACTTACAACAATTAATCTTAAAAAAACAACTATTATGAGAACTGAAAGTAGTAAAAACGAACCTTTTAAAGGAGCTGTTCAAGCAAAATCAAATGCAGCACATGGATTGAGAGATTTATTTGAAGTTGGATTGAAAGACATTTATTGGGCAGAAAAAGTGTTGACTAAAACGTTACCAAAAATGGTAAAAAATGCTTCTTCTCCAGAATTAGTTAACTCTTTAAAAAACCAGTTAAGTGAAACACAAGAACATGTATCACGTCTGGAAAAAATATTTGAAGTAACAGGTATTGCACCAACAGCAAAAAAATGTGATGCCATGCAAGGTATATTGAAAGAAACTAATGGTCTTATTAGAGAAACCGATATTGGTATGGTACGTGATGCAGGACTTATTGCAGCAGATCAAAAAGTAAAACATTATGAAATTGCAACCTATGGTACTTTACATGCATTTGCAAAAACTTTAGGTGAAAACAAAGCAGCTGAATTGCTCGCTATGAATCTTAATGAAGAGAAAAAAACTGATGCTGCATTAACTGGAATTGCTTTATCTGCTGTCAATAGACTAGCCTATAAAGCAGATGCCATTACAAATACTTAGAATGTAATTTTAATTGGGGAATAGTAATTTCTTATTGTTTCACTATTTGATATAAAGCCTGCTCAACGCGGGCTTTTTTGTTGATTATTGTTATCTGAATTACTAATTTAGATAATCCCAAACTGTAATGGATTATCCATTAAATATTCAAAAAAACGTTTGCGGTAACCCTAAATAAAAATTACATTTGCACCAGTTTAACTTTTACACACAAAATGAAGCCTAACACACAACAATTAAACGATTTAACTATCCAAGTCAGAAGAGATATTCTTCGAATGGTTCACGCTGTAAACTCAGGTCACCCTGGAGGTTCTCTAGGTTGTACTGAATTTCTTGTAACCTTGTACCAAAACTTGATGGAACGCAAAGAAGGATTTGATATGGACGGAATTGGAGAAGATCTTTTCTTCCTTTCAAACGGACATATTTCTCCAGTATTTTATAGCGTTTTAGCGAGAAGTGGGTATTTCCCGGTATCTGAATTAGCAACTTTCCGTCTTATTAATTCAAGATTACAAGGACACCCAACTACACATGACAGTTTACCTGGAGTGAGAATTGCGTCAGGATCTCTTGGACAAGGATTATCAGTAGGAATTGGTGCTGCACAAGCAAAAAAATTGAATGGTGACAACCATATCATTTACACGCTTCATGGTGACGGTGAATTACAAGAAGGTCAAAACTGGGAAGCAATAATGTATGCTTCTGCTAAAAAAGTTGACAATCTTATCGCTACAATCGATTTAAACGGAAAACAAATTGATGGTACGACTGACGAAGTTTTATGTATGGGAAGTATCCGTGCTAAATTTGAAGCTTTTGATTGGGATGTTTTGGAAATTGAAAAAGGAAACGACATCGAAGCTATTATTGCCGGAATGAATGACGCAAAATCAAGAACTGGAAAAGGTAAACCAGTTTGTGTATTGTTGCATACTGAAATGGGTAACGGAGTAGATTTTATGATGTACAGTCACGCTTGGCATGGTAAAGCGCCAAATGACGCACAATTGGAAAATGCTTTAAGTCAAAACTATTCAGAAGACGAAACGGACTACTAATTTAGTATTCAGTGTTCAGTCGCAGTATTTATTCCCGATAACTATCTAGATAATCAGGGGTTTTTAGTAATCCAAAAAAACTTAGTGTCTTTGTGCCTTTGTGGCCCAGAACCTTAAAAAGAAAATAAATGAAAAAATATACAAATACAGGAAGTAAAGATACTCGCTCGGGTTTTGGAGCGGGAATGACTGAATTAGGTCAAAAGAATGAAAATGTTGTTGCACTTTGTGCTGACTTAATTGGTTCATTAAAATTTGACGATTTCAAGAAAAATCATCCGGAGCGTTTTTTCCAAATTGGAATTGCTGAAGCAAACATGATTGGAATTGCAGCCGGTTTAACTATTGGAGGAAAAATTCCTTTTACAGGAACTTTCGCTAACTTTTCTACAGGAAGAGTTTACGATCAAATTCGTCAATCAGTTGCTTATTCTGAGAAAAATGTAAAAATCTGTGCTTCACACGCAGGATTAACTTTAGGTGAAGATGGTGCAACACACCAAATCCTTGAAGACATAGGATTAATGAAAATGTTACCGGGAATGACTGTAATCAATACTTGTGATTACAATCAAACTAAAGCGGCTACATTAGCTTTAGCTGATCACCATGGTCCGGCTTACTTGCGTTTTGGTCGTCCGGTTGTGCCTAACTTTATGCCCGCTGATGAACCTTTTGTAATAGGAAAAGCTATTTTATTAAGCGAGGGTACTGATGTAACTATTGTTGCTACGGGACATTTAGTTTGGGAAGCACTTATTGCTGCCGAAGCTTTAGAAGCTAAAGGAATTTCTGCTGAAGTAATCAACATCCATACGATTAAACCATTAGACGAAGCTGCGATTTTGAAATCATTAGCTAAAACTAAATGTATTGTTACTGCTGAAGAGCACAACATTCTTGGTGGTCTTGGAGAAAGCGTTTCTAGAGTATTAGCATTAAACAGTCCAGCTCCACAAGAGTTTGTTGCGGTAAATGACAGCTTTGGAGAATCTGGAACACCAGAACAATTAATGGAAAAATACAAATTGAACAACCAAGCGATTGTTGAAGCTGTTGAAAGAGTTATTAAAAGAAAATAATTCAATTCATTTTGAACATAAAAAAATCCCATTCGTAATACGAATGGGATTTTTTGTTTACTGTCAGGTTTTATTATTGACAGGTTTTATCTAAATGCTTTTTGATTCTTGCAGGATCTGTTGTATTACCATCACAACTTGGAATACTTGTAAATGAATAAGACAATCCGGTAGCAGGGTTTTTAATTTCCAAGTTAGTGATATAATTATCTCCATCATCATCTACATCAGCAAAGTTAGGAACTCCATCTCCATCTGTATCATCAGGATTCACAACTCCTGTTGCTAATATTCGCATAAAACCATCGCCATTTAAATCCTCCAAATAAGACGGTATGCCATCGACATCTTGATCCAATCGTTGAATTTCATATAATTTAAAACTAAATACTAAAGGAGTATAAGACGGTATAGATGCACTCCCCGAAGAATAATAAGCCAATCCAGACGGTAGAAACATAATCCCAGCCCCAAAGTCATTGTAAGAAACAGTCCCATCAGCATTTGACGCATAAGTTCCCGTTTTGAATTGTGGAAACACTTCTCCCCATCCAACTATTGTACTAAATAAACTCAATATGGCTTGTGGATATTTTACTTCTTCAAATTGTGTTACAGTGAGTGTGGTAACATTTGATGCTGTTACTTGCTGCAAATAATCCCCTCGATATGAAGCTAATACACCATCTACATTAGATGGGGACTCCCCCACTCCTTCTCTCAATACTAAATAATATACCTTATAAGTAATATCATGAAGACTTACGTCTTTACTCAAAAGTTTAGGAAAAGTGGTTTGATCTTTATACGACCAAATTGAAGGTTGAGTTCCTCCATCTGGAATTTTAGTAAACGTCACATCCTGATCGTCGCTTTTCCCAGGATTATTTGTAACGGTAATATAATATGTTTTTAAATACTCTTCAATATCCTTTAAATCAGTAGCATATTGCACTGCATAATCTCTAGGTGGTTCAATTTCAGCAGCATCATCCTTCGAACATGAAAATAAAGAGAGGGTTGTAATTAATAGAATAAAATAATACTTAAATTTGTTCATTATAGCTAAATTTTTAAGTGCGCAAGATACAATATTGATTGATTTTTGTAAACTATTTAACTCCGATTTTAGAAAATTTATGAGAATAGATAAATATTTATGGTGCATGCGGTATTACAAAACCCGAAATATGGTTACTGAAGCCTGTAAAAAGAATCATGTGACAGTAAACGGCCTTGTTGCCAAGCCATCGAAGGAAGTTTTCCCTACTGACAAAATCACGTTCCGGAAAGACCAAATTACCCAAATTATAACTGTTCTGGACATTCCAGAAAATCGTGTTGGGGCTAAATTGGTAGATATTTATAGAAGAAACGATACTCCCGCCGAGGCCTATCAACATTTAGAACTTTTAAAATTATCGAAAGAGCATTATCGAAAAAACGGAACAGGAAGACCTACCAAAAAAGACAGAAGAGATATCGATGGGTTTATCCCCACCCCGCCCCGCCCCGAAGGAGAGGGAGACGAGTCTTGAAAATAGTAATAGACATTTATAAAACAAAATAATATTTAATACAAAAAACTATTCCCCTTTGCCAGAAATGGCACCCTCTCCTTTGGAGAGGGCCGGGGAGAGAAAAAAAACACTAACATGAGCAAAAATATCATTCTAACGAATCAGGAAATTGAGCATAAAATAAAAAGAATAGCTTACCAAATCTATGAAACCTTTGTAGATGAAGAAGAAATTGTCATTGCAGGAATTGCAACCAATGGTTTTACTTTTGCAAAAAAAATAGCGCTCGTACTTGAAACTATTTCTCCACTTAAAGTTTCGCTTTGCGAAGTTCAAATCAACAAGCAGAATCCTCAATTACCAATTCACACTTCTTTATTAAAAGAACAATATGCCAATAAAGGATTAGTTCTTGTTGATGATGTATTGAACTCAGGCACCACACTAATCTATGCAGTAAGGCATTTTATCGATGTTCCTTTAAAAAAATTCAAAACAGCGGTCCTAGTGGATAGAAACCATAAAAAATACCCCGTAAAAGCTGATTTTAAAGGCATCTCGCTATCCACTTCACTACTAGAACACGTACAGGTTGTTTTTGACGAAAACGGAGACAATTACGCTTATTTAAGCTAAAATTTCAACAATATCCAAAACTGTCTGTTCGACTGTCTTATCATCTACAATCACCTTATGTTGCGCTTGATTGTAATAATAACTTCTATCGAAGAGATGTTTTGCAATAAACTCTTTCATTTCGTCCTCGCTTTTATCGGCAATAAGAGGACGTTTACTCTTATTATGAGCTAATCTATTGAATAACGTCTCTATTGAAGCTTTGAGATAAACAGACACCACATTATCGCCTATTAACAACTCATGGTTATTTGCATAACAGGGTGTTCCTCCGCCCAAACCTATAATTAAGCTGTCGGGAGAATTCAATAATTCGACAAAAACTTCGTGTTCTAGTTTTCTAAAATAAATTTCTCCGTACTTTTCAAAAATGTCATTAATTGACAAATTTATTTTCTCTTCGATCTTTTTATCCAAATCCACAAAAGGGATTTCGATAACTTTTGACAGTTTATTTGCAATTGTAGACTTACCACAACCCATATAACCTAATAATATAATTTTTTTCATCTGAATAAAACCTTACAAATTAAGGTGTTGAGTAATTTTGTTAAAAAAAGACAAATTTATAATAAAATTGCTTGGAAAACTCCAAAATAAGTCCTTATATTTGCACCCGCATTCAAGGAAAGAATTTGACTCGATAGCTCAGTTGGTAGAGCACATCACTTTTAATGATGGGGTCCTGGGTTCGAGCCCCAGTCGGGTCACAAATTTGTGATCAACACATACTTTTCTTGAAGCATTGACTCGATAGCTCAGTTGGTAGAGCACATCACTTTTAATGATGGGGTCCTGGGTTCGAGCCCCAGTCGGGTCACAAAAGGTCGAGTAATTTATTACTTGGCCTTTTCTCTTTTAAGGCCACGTGGAGAAACGGTAGACTTGCCAGCTTGAGGGGCTGGTGCTCGCAAGGGCGTGTGGGTTCAAATCCCACCGTGGTCACTTTATGGGACAAAGAAGAAAAATTCTTCCTTGTCCCATTTTTATTTAAGGGTATTCGACTGTTAATCAAATATATAATCCCCACAACTTCGTTGATTCTAGTGGTTCGAAACTCATTTTTTAAAATAGTGAAATTTTCAGGGTAAATCGAACCAATCAAATCTCGCGAATCTACCCATTCTCCGCTAATGTAGCATTCATGAAGCTTCAGGAGATTTTCTATACCGGAATTCAACAAGTCATCAATATTATCCTTGTCTTCATTTATAACTGATAATTTCGATTCCAGTTTACAAACACATAACACCATTATTTAACGCAATAATTAACAAAAGTGTAATTACTGTAAAATATGAACCATTCAATACACCGGAATACAAAGTAACTTTTCATCCATACTTCTTAAAACAATACAATAACAGGTGGTTTGTTTTCGGATATAACGAATTCAATCAAAACCAACATTGGAACCTGGCATTAGACAGAATTAATGGAGACATCGAAAAGTCAAATGAAAAATATAGAGAAGACACTACCGATTGGATAGAATTCTTTGACGATATCATTGGAGTTTCTAAAGATCCAAATAGACAAGTAGAAGAAGTAAAATTGGTATTTAGCAAAGAACAGGCCCCTTACATCGATACCAAACCACTGCACTGGTCTCAAAAAACAAAATTGCTTGAAGACGGTTCTTTAGAGGTAAGAATCAAGGTTATGCTAAACTATGAATTAGAGATGAGGATACTATCATTTGGTGAAAAGGTAAAAGTACTTGCCCCTGATTCACTAGTAATCCAAATAAAAGAAAGAATACAAAAGCAACTAAATAATTATTAATACTGTGCGCATATAATGCACTATGTAAATATATCTTTGCAGAGAAGTTTAAAAGCATCTATGAATAAACCATATTATAATAACGACCAAGTTAAAAATATTTCAAACGAGATATGGCACATTTTTGATTATTTAAGAAGTTCGATACCTGTAGAAGATCTACATGTTCTATTATTTTTACTATCAGGGTATAAAGATGGTCTATTTGATACACTTCAAAATGAATACATCGATTTAAATAATGATTTAATAAATTACTATAATAGAAATAACAAATACGACAATATTGCAGAAGTTTATTCATCAATTATTAGATACATTCCAAGACAAAAATTAAGTGATATTTTAATATTATTTAATAGAATAAATCAAAGTGAATTACAAGAGTTTTTTCCAGAAATTTTTGATTCAATTCTTTATAGAATTTCAAATGCTCAAGGTAAAAATTCTGGAGAGTTTATTCAACCATTTGAAATTAGTCGACTTATAATGAATTTAGCGGACTTAAATGATAATGCTACAATATACAATCCTTTTGCTGGCTTAGTTTCTTTTGCTACATTCTTGCACCCTAATCAGAGATATTATGGTCAAGAAATAAATCATCGCACATGGGCTTTAGGTTCTTTACGTCTTATGGCTTATAACCAAGAACATTTTGACTATAAACTAGAGGATTCAATTGAAAATTGGATGAGCTTTGGAGAATTTGATTTAATTGTATCTAACCCCCCTTTTGGAATTAAAATCCCTAGACATTTTACTAATGGAGCAAATTCATCAGTCGAAATGTTCTTAATTGAAAAAAGTTTACAAAAACTTCCTAAAAAAGGACAATTGATTGTTATTTTACCTCAATCATTTTTATATACTTCTAGTATTAACAATAAAAAATATAGAGAATATTTAGTAAACAATAATTTTATTGACACCATAATTTCTCTTCCATCTGGTTTATTAAAACATACTGCAATTCCAGTTTGTATTGTCATTTTTAGAAAAACTTCTATTAATCATAACTTTATCAAATTTGTTGATGCTTCTGAATTTGCAATAAAATCATTGGATAAAAAAGGCAAAATTCTTGATGATTTAAGACTATTGGACTACATAAAAGCTGATTACGAAAATGATTTCGTGAGAAATATTGACTTATTTCAAATTCAAGAAAATGATTATAATTTAAAAGTTAATCGCTATTTGATTGATGATGATTTTGAAGGTATAAAATTATCAGAAATTGGTCATTTCATATCTGGAACTAGAAGTGCTAGAGAAAAAATCGCCAAATTTGTTAAGATTAAAGATTTAAAGGATGATATTGTAAATTTTTATTTAGACACAAACACAATTGATTATAAAGAAATACCTAGTAATAATGTTAGAAAAATTGAACAGGATTGCCTTCTTGTGGCAGTCAGATGGAAAACCCTTAAACCTACCTATTTTAAATACCAAGGTGAAGCAATCTATATTTCTAATGATATATTTGCAATTAAGATTGATGAAAACAGAGTCAATATTAATTACTTAATAAATGAACTTAGTTCAGATTATGTAAATAAACAGCTAGACAGGTACAGAATAGCTAGTGTCATCCCAATGATTAGAAAAGTGGATTTATTCAACTTAAAAATTGAATTACCATCTTTAGAAGAACAAAACAAAAAATATTATTTTCAAGCTGAAAAATATCTTTCTACAAGAGCTGAAGAATTCAATACAGTTTACAAAGAACAAGAAATTAATGTAAATGATGAAAACAGTTTTTTAAGACATCAAATAGCAGGATCATTAAAAAACGTTAGAGGTGCTTTTAATTTTGTTAAAAGGATTTTGGAAGAACAGGTTAGACCTCAAATTCCAGAGTTAGATAATTTAAAAGCTAACGTAAAATTAGAAACCACTTTTTCTAATTATATGAACATCATTGAGCGTGATTTAATTTCTATAAATAAAGCTGTAAATAAAGCCGGTGATAAAATTGACCTATTAGATTTAAACATTGAATATTTTGACCTACTCTTATTTATCAAAGAATATGCTGAAAGTCTAAAAATTAGAGCTAAAAATTTATTTACAGTTACACTTGATTTAGATGAAAATGCAATTAAAGAATATGGCATTTCAGGCATTCTAATTCATGGAGATAAAGACATTATTCGAAAAATGTTTGATAACATTATTGAAAATGCAGAAAAGCATGCATTCACCAACAGTATCAATAGTGGTAATAAAATCAAAATAGAATTATTATATGATTTTGAAGATGATAATGTTCAAATTGATATTTCTAATACCGGAAATCCACTCCCAGAAAGTATGACACACGATTCTCTGACTAGAAAAGGTAGCTCGTCAGGTAAGAATTCTGGTGACGGTGTAGGTATTTGGTTTGTAAACGAAGTAATGAAAATTCATAAAGGAAAATTTGGTTATACTGATGAAACTGGTCCAGAAGGAATTGATGGTGAATATGTAACAACAATGGAATTAACTTTTCCAATAATTCAAGCACTGTGAGAAAATACAAAGTAATATGGTTTGATGATGAACATCAAAAATTTCAATCTATTAAAGACGAAGCTCTTCTTGAAGACGTTCGATTAATAGGTTATTCAAATGCAAAAGAAGGAATTCCTGAATTAAGAGACAATTATAAAGAATACGATGCTGTAATTTTGGATGGTTTATTTTTAAAAAATGAAGAACAAACAGGAACAGATGTTGATCAATCTGCATTTGGCGAAGTTGCCAAAGTTTTAAGTGACTTGAAAGCCCAAAACAAAATTTTACCTTGGTTCATTTTCTCTGGCCAAAGTTCTTTTGTTAAAGATAAAAATGTACTAGTTGATGTTCTAAAAGATACAAGTTTTGCTAATGGTAAAGTTTTCGATAAAAACAAAGACGAAGATTTTACTAAACTGCTCAATGAAATTAAAAATGAAGCTGATAAAAATCCTGAAAGAATTATAAAGGTTGAAAATCCTGAAATATTTTCAATTTTTGAAGAAGGTATTTTGCCTGATGATGTTGAAAGTCAATTGTTATCAATCTTTAAAAAACCGTTTTACGACGAGAGAGCAGAGCTTAAAGCAATACTAGTAAATATTAGAAGTATACACGAAAGTACCTTTCTTAAATTGGAAGAAATTGGAGTCTTACCTAACCTAGATCAGTTTAGTAAAAAAATAAGACATCTTTCAGGAAATATTACTAAAAATGCCTCGGGTAAATATATCGCAACATCACTGCAGTATCAACCTTCTGAAATTGAAAACCTTCAAAAATGGATTTATTTAACTTGTGGTACTTATATTCATCACTTAGACCAAGCACATTATACAGGTAATGTTATTTCCAATTATGCGGTTCAATCCATGTTTTCAGGATTATTAGAATTATTACTATGGTTCAAAAAAACATACAAAGAAAATATCTAAAATAAACTCAATTACACCCAATGATCACCGGAGAATTAAAAACACAAATAGATGGCATCTGGAATACTTTCTGGACAGGAGGAATTTCTAATACCATTACCATAGTAGAGCAACTAACCTACCTCATCTTTATAAAAGACCTTGACGAAACCGAAACCCGTAACGAGCGCAAAGCATTACGTGGCTTTAAATACACCCCACTTTTTGCAATATACAAAGGGGAGAAAGACGAAGTGAACCAACAAGATTTCCGTTGGAAGAACCTCAAAGAAATGGATGTCAATGCGCGACACAACATTTTCACCAATACCGTTGATGGTGTTTTCCCGTTCATCCGTTCATTAGGACAAAACAAAAGTTTGTTTAGCACCTATATGAAAGGCGCTACTTTCGGAATTTCTAAACCTTCGGTATTAGACCAGGTAATGGAAAAGCTGGAACGTATCGACATGACCAATCAAGATACAAAAGGAGATATTTACGAATACCTGCTTTCTAAATTAGAAGGTGGTGGAACTGCCGGACAATTCCGTACACCACGTCATATCATTAAGTTGATGGTCGAATTAATGCAACCTACGCTTGAAGATACAATATGCGACCCTTCTGCCGGTACTGCCGGTTTTCTGGTTGCCGCCAAAGAATACATAGACAAGCACAATGAGATGACGGAACTAGACAAACATTCCGAGCATATCAATAAAACCATGTTCAACGGAACGGAGTTCGATGCCACCATGCTACGCATCGCCTCTATGAACCTTTACCTGCACGGTGTGGAAGAACCCAACATTGTGGATGTGGATGCAGTATCTAAGGACAATACCGTTTCTAACGCTTATACTTTGGTACTAGCAAACCCACCATTTAAAGGTACCATTGACAAAGACAGTATCTCCGTAGGATTAAAGAATGTAACCGATACTTCAAAAACAGAGTTACTGTTTCTTGCCTTGATACTTCGCCAACTCAAAACAGGTGGTCGCGCTGCCGTAATTGTACCGGATGGTGTCCTCTTTGGAAGTGGGAAAGCACACAAAAGCATTCGTGAAGAAATCATAGCCAATAATAGACTAGAAGCCGTTATTTCTATGCCTAGTGGTGTATTCAAACCCTATTCTGGAGTAAGCACCGCCATTATGATCTTTACAAAAACAGGTTCGGGTGGTACAAATAATGTTTGGTTTTACAATATGCTGGCGGATGGAAAATCATTAGATGATAAAAGAAATTTATTAGTAGATGAAGACCTATTCATGGCCTTTGCTTTTGGCGATGGCTTCGAAAAAGCGGATCAGGATTTAAAATTAGCTGTTCACGAAAAGTTTAACCTACCTCAAATCTTAGACCATTACCGCTATATAAAAAGTGACTTTTTTAAGAAAATGCATGCAGTCAATGGTGAGTTGCTTCAGATTAACGACTTACCTCTAAATCTAGGTTTTGGTCAGTTTTTAGAAAATACCTGCACCCACGATTATAGCAACAGAACTTCACAATCTTTCTTAGTTCCTTTTCAGGAAATAAAAGATAACGATTGGGATTTGTCAATCAATCGTTATAAAGAGATAGTGTACGAAGAAGTGATTTATGATGCACCAAAAGATATTCTCAAAAGAATAAACAGTATCAATATTCTAAGAGAAGTCATCGCAAAACAATTAGAACAAAATCTTAGCTAATTATGATAAGTCTAAAAGAATTAATAAGTAAGCCTATAAGTGGTGAGTGGGGTTCAGATGGCGAAGGAATTAAAGTACTTAGAACAACCAACTTCACAAATAAGGGTATTTTAAACTTTGACAAAGTAGTTACAAGAAATGTTTCAGATAAAATAATTGAACAGAAAAAACTTCAAAAAGGAGATATTATTATAGAAAAATCTGGTGGTAGTCCAACACAACCTGTTGGCAGAGTTGTATATTTTGAGGAAGAAGGTGATTTTATTTGCAATAACTTCACATCAATACTGAGACCAAAAAGAGAGAAAGTTTTTCCTAAATATTTGCATCATATTCTTTTCGCTAATCACAAGTTTGGTATAACAGAAATGTTCCAAAATAAAACAACAGGGATTATAAACTTACAATTAACAAGATACTTAGAGAAATCGAAAATTCCTTTGCCATCTTTAGAAACCCAAAAACACATCACAAAAATTCTAGATGATGCTACTGATCTACGTAACAAAACCGAGCAACTCTTAAAAGAATATGATCTACTCGCAAAATCTATTTTTTCAGATATGTTTGGTGATCCGGTCACAAATAAATTTAACTTCCCAAAAGGAAGTATTAGGGATTTAGTGAATGATGTTAAATATGGAACTAGTGAAAAAGCAAGTGATGAAGGTCAATATCCATATCTTAGAATGAATAATTTAACTTATGAAGGTTATATGGATTATTCAAGTATGAAATACGTTGACATCTCTGATAATCATTTGCATAAATATTTAGTAGAAAAAGGAGATTTATTATTCAATAGAACTAATAGTAAAGAACTTGTTGGTAAAACAGCAGTTTTTGATTCCTTAGAGCCTATGGTTGCTGCTGGATACCTTATTAGAGTTAGGTTTAATAAAAATGCTAATCCATTCTTTGTAAGAGCCTATCTAAATTCCAAATATGGCAAGTTGGTTTTAAGAAATATGTGTAAGAGTATTGTTGGTATGGCAAATATCAATGCCCAAGAATTACAAAATATCATGATTTTACATCCACCTATCAAACTCCAAAACCAATTCGCAGAAAAAATAGATTTAATAGAAAAGCAAAAAGAATTAGCCAAACAAGAACTCAAGGAAAGTGAAGATTTGTTCAATTGCTTGTTGCAAAAAGCGTTTAAAGGGGAATTGGCATGAGTAAAAAGAAGCAAGAAGAGGATTTGTCACTACTCGATATCATTATAGGGGTTTTTGCTGTTATTGGAATTATATTTTTCATTGGCGAACTATTTGAAAAAAGCAAGGAGTCAAAAACAAAAGAAATAGATACTATACCGGAGAAGAGCATTGATAAAAAGAAAAGAAGGTTAAATGAAGTAGAAAGAAACATTACAAAATTATGTCCACGTCGCAATCATTTAAACAACACTGAAAAAATAATTTATTTGTGGTCCAGGATAATAATAGCAACCGGATTTCTAGCAATCAACTTAGGTTATCTATATTATACAAATTGGTCTTTTGATTTAGGCAGCCTTTTGAATATAAATGGAGCTATTGTGTTAGTATATACTTTTTTTGGTTTTATTATTTATGGAAGTCCTGATAAATTGGTAAAAGAAATAAAAGAAAAATCTAGAAACCGTCTTATAAAAAAGCATATTCACATCCTTAGTGAATTAGAAAATTTTGAAAAGGAAAGAGAGGTTTTGTTAATTGATATAAAAGAATTAGAAGTCATAGAACAGAATAATTTAATTCTAATTGAACAACCGGTAGAGGCTGTAGGATTGTAACACAAAAGTATTTAAAGGAGAATTAGTGTAAAGTCCGAAATATAAAACCAAAATAGAATTGAAAGATACTTTTTTATTGCAAGAAATAGCCGATTGGCAATTAGATTCCGAATCATCAATGGTAGAATTACCTTCTGTTCAAAGAGGCTTTGTTTGGAAACCAAAACAAATAGAAGATTTATGGGACTCTATCTTGAGAGGATATCCTATTGGCTCTTTTTTATTTTCAAAAACCAGTGCCAAACTGCATTTGATGGATGGGCAACAAAGAGCAACATCCATATTTTTAGGCCATTTCAATCCATTTAATGCTACCAAAGCATGGGCTATAAAAGGAGAATTACCTATTGTTTGGTTGGATATAAAACCAGAGGTCAAACCAGCAACAAGTAAATATCTATTCCGTTTAACAACGCGTTCGCATCCTTGGGGATATCAAGCAAATAATAATGATACCAAATTAAGCGTATCAGATAGGCGCAAAGCGTTAAACTTATTCAAACAACATCCAGACAATAAAGATGGATATACCTCATTTAAAAACACAACGACATTTCCGTTTGATGCTACATATCCTATACCATTAGCTTTTATAATTGAATCAAAAAACACTAATGAAGTAATAGAAAAGGTAGAACAACATTTACCAGTTTACTTTTCTACCTTAAGAGGCGGTTTTAAAGACAAAAGTGAATTTATGTCTTTGCTCAAAACAGAATTAAAACAGAAACTGGACGAGATTTTTGATAGTGTAAAGCAACTTGACGAATTACAAATCAAATCAAATATTATTGATGATCGGGTTTTACAGGAAGAAAACGAAACAGAAAACCCTACACTTTTTGTTAGAATAAATTCTTCAGGTACAACCTTAACTGGTGATGATTTAATCTATTCGATTTACAAAGCCATTTTTCCAGAAGCTAAGATCTTAATGGAAAATATTGGTTTAAATTTTATTGCTCCAACACAAGTACTTTCATTGGCTTCTCGTATTGTTATTTCTGATTTAGAAAATAATAACTATGTAAAGAAAATTAATGTAAGAGATTTTCAACGTAGGATAAAAAACAATGATTTTAAAGAAGGACTAAAAATCCAAATTGAAACGCAACAACTAGAAAAATTGTTTAAACAAGCAATAGATATTTTATCTTGTAAAGATAATACTTTGTTTGAGGGCGAAGTTCCACCAGTCATTATTAAACAGTTTATCAAGAAAAATCAGGAGTTATTTTTGTTCTTTGTTTATTGGTTACACATCAATACTATCGAATTAACCAATCAAATTAAACTTAAAATGGTTGGAAAATTGATGTCATTTGCTTGGTTTGATTTTGAAAACATTCCTCGTTTGTGGAATGAAAAAATTAACAATAATAATTTCTGGGAAGAACCATTGAACGAATTAATATGGTGGGACAATATACATGGTATCCACTTTTTGATTAAGCCGGATTTATTAAGGGAATATTATTTACAACCCCAAATAGAAAATATGTTTATTACTGCACACGAATATAGATGGGGACTTTGGGAAGATGGTGTTGGTACAGAAATAATGAAGTACTATAATAGTGTGAAATCGCAAGAATACGATGTAAAAACAGCGAATGATTATTTTTGGAAATTTATTGGTAAAATTCAACATAACAGGCAACTGATTTTATTTGCCCAAAGAGAATATATAAACGCAACTTTTGGTGATTACAACCAAATGGATGATGTAGATGATACTAATGTTCCTTGGGATTGGGATCATATTTATCCAAGCGAATGGGTATATCGCAAACAATATTGTAATCAAAGTTTAAAAGATTGGAATAATACAAACGGTAATTTCCGTGCTATTTCACTCGAACAAAACAGAAGTGAAAGTAATACTGCTTCTCCTAAAGACAGACTTGCACCTGTAGAAATAAGAGAATGTTCATTTGTTAAGGAGGATTGGAAGTATTGGCATAATTTAGAGACTAGGATTTGGGATGATAAAGTAGAGAATCATTTTCGAGCAATAACAACTCGTATGATTAATATCTATGAAAAATTTTGGAACGATCTTAAAATAAATGAATTAATAAATACTAGTGAAAAATTAAACTAAAGGAGTGGAATAGTAACAAATACACAAATAAATGCTTTTAATTACAAATGTCATTTTTAATATTGCAAATGAATTACGACCAAGAAAAATATCCAGAAGATTTAGATAATTTACTGAAACATGCAGATAAGGCCGCGATTAGTATTACGGAGAAATTAAACGCACTAAACTGTAAAAGAGTTGGTGATTTGTATGTTGTAGTCAACGGTAAAAGAATAAGAAACAAAAAGGAGTTTGACGAATTGGGCTATACAGCGAATGAGTCTAATGAATTCAAAGGACTGTATATTTTTGGTGAAGAGAAAGACGGTCGTATTGTTCCTGTATATATTGGTATTAGTCGCACCGTTTTTAGAAGGTTACGGCAACACGCTTGGGGCAAAAACCACAATCAATGTACCCTAGCCTATTTAAAAACAAAAGCAAAACGAAAATTAGAAGGTAAAGAAACAACTAGAACAACCGTCACAAACGAGGATATGACTCCAGCAAAAACGGTAATTCAAAATTACAAAGTCGTTTTATATTCAGTACCAGAAGATTACGATTTATATTTTTTGGAAGTTGTTTTAGCAGGAAAATTCAAAACAAAATGGAATAGTTTCAGAACACATTAGTATCTTAGTCGTATGAAATGTGCTTTCCGGAAGTATGATACTAATACAGTTCATAAATTAGACGAATTACATTTGACCATAAAGAACAAATAGTAAAGACAAATGAAAACAAACTTTCAGTTTTTAGCACAAGAATGGTCGGCCTTTTTCGAAAGAAGCCAAAAAGCAGAACAATACGCCATTACAGATCCACGTACTTCGTTGACCTACGCGCGTATGGCGTTGGAACTCGCTATCAACTGGATGTTCAATAACGACTCCGAACTACACCTCCCTTTTGACACTTCATTAAATTCATTGATGAAGCATCACGAATTCAAAGAACAATTTCCGCATAAGTTGTATAATGAAATAGACCTCATCCGCAAAGTGGGGAATTTGGCCATACACAACAAACCCGTTTCGGATACTGATGCAGAGCAAATTATATCCAATCTGTTTTATTTCAGCAAATGGTTTGCAAAATCCTATGCCGTTAATGAGGTAGGTCCATTAGAAATGTTCGACTGGGAATTGGTGCCTACCGAAGGACACGATACCCTTTCACAAAAGCAATTAAAAAGTGTTCAAACACAGTTTGACAAAGAGTTAACTACTTTTAAAACACAACTCAAAGAAGCTTCCGATAAAAATAAGCAGTTAGAGCAAGAAAATGAGCTATTCAAAAAGCAAATTGAAGCTTTACAAATACAAATAGAGGCCAACAAACAAGAAGCCAATACCGATGATGCTGTACATCACCCACGCAACGAATATGAAACGCGAAAGTATTTTATAGACGTTTCCTTGCGTGAAGCAGGTTGGGATTTGGCGGGTATAAAAGACCGGGAATTCAAAGTACAGTACATGCCTTCCTCAACCAATACCTCCGAAACGGGTTATGTAGATTATGTATTGTGGGATGATGATGGTTTGCCTTTAGCGTTAGTAGAAGCAAAAAAAACCTTAGAAAGCGCCAGCAAAGGCGAAAACCAAGCCCAATTGTATGCTGATAGCTTAGAAAAAATGTATGGCCGTCGCCCAGTAATGTATTACAGTAATGGTTTTGAAACCTTCTTGTGGGACGACCAGTTTTATAAATCTGCTCGATTAGTTCATGGTTTTTATACCAAGAAAGAATTACAAACACTCATGTACCGCCGTCAGAACCGTGCCGACATTAGGACAGCGATTATCGACACCAATATAGCTGGGAGAGGCTACCAGCTGCGTTCCATCAAAAGTATTGCAGAACATTTTGCAGGAAACGATAAATCCACCGGAAAACTCATTGGAACCAGCAGAGGCGCTTTATTGGTATTGGCAACCGGCACCGGAAAAACCAGAACCAGTATTGCACTTTCTAAATTATTACTGGAAGCCAATTGGGCAAAACGAATATTATTCCTGGCCGATAGAAAAAGTTTGGTAAGTCAAGCCAAAGGTAATTTCGTAAAGTTATTGCCCGAACATTCAAGCGTGAATCTCTTAAAAGAAAAAGACAATCCCGATGCGCGTTTTGCTTTTTCGACCTATCAGACGATGATGGGTTTAATAGACGGTTCAAAAGTGGATGACAAACGATTTTATGGCGTAGGTCATTTTGATTTAATCATTATTGATGAAGCGCACCGATCCATTTACAAAAAATACCAAGCTATTTTCGACTATTTTGATGCACTCTACTTAGGACTTACGGCAACGCCAAAAAATAGTATTGATAAAAATACCTATTCCATATTTGGCTTGGCCGATAAGTCGCCCACAGATGCTTATACCTTTGAAGACGCGGTAGCCAACAAACATTTATCGCCGTATAGATCTATAGAAGTACCCACCAAATTCTTGAGAGATGGCATCAAATATGATGAACTGTCGGACGAAGAAAAAGAAGAATTTGAAGAGGAGATTCTGGACGGAGAAGAAGCGTCTGGCAACGAATGGATACAATCCAAAGAACTGGATGAATGGCTTTTTAATAAAGACACCGCCCGAAAAACACTTCAATTTGTAATCAAAAACGGGATTAAAAAACGAGGTGACGAAGAATTGGGTAAAACCATCATCTTTGCCCGAAATAAAAAACATGCACAGTTCCTGAAAGACATCTTTATGGAATTGGACAAAGAACAATTTGGCAATGACTATGTAAAAGTGATTACGCACGGAGAAGCAAAAGCCGAAGAATTCATACTGCGTTTCTGTGACCAGGAAAAAGAAAGATTGCCTCAAATCGCAATATCTGTAGACATGATGGATACGGGAATTGATGCGCCGAGTTGTGTCAATTTAGTATTCTACAAACCCGTAAAATCCTATTCGAAATTCTGGCAAATGATAGGACGTGGTTCAAGATTACGACCGGATCTATTTGGTATTGGAAAAGATAAAAAACGATTTTTAATATTCGATCTCTGCGGTAACTTTGAGTTCTTCAAAGAAAATCCAAAGGGTTTTGAAACCAGCTCTCAAAGAAGTTTGTCAGAGGTGGTCTTTGGTCTAAAATTACAATTGGCGCAATATCTAAAAGAGGAGAAATTCCAATGTGATGCCTATCTAGCAGCCTATCGCAATACTTTACTAAACGAACTTCATTCAGAAATAGCAAAACTAGATAAGCATCGATTTGATGTTAAAATGAAAATGCAGGCTGTGTTAGAATATGGCAGCGAAAACCGGGAACTGTGGAACCATTTATCAAAGAAAGATGTTCAAACCATACAGGAAATTCTAGCACCATTAGTCCGACCAACCAAGGGAGATACAGACTTAGCAAGGTTTTATGACAAGCTGTTGTATGCACTTATGATTAAGCGATTGGAAACACCAAACACACCCGAGTTTGTAGCTAGCTTAACCATTCCGATTACAAAAGTGGCCATTTTATCAAAAAAGTTACTCAAGAAAACCACCATTCCAGACGTAAAAGAGAAAGAAGGGTTAATCAAATTACCATTAGAAGAAAAATTCTGGGAAACTGATGGCATTCAACATCTTGAAAAAATACGTTCCGGAATAAGAGATCTTGTAAAGTATATCGATCCAATAGACCAAAAATACGTGACTACCGATTTTGAAGATTTCTTAAATGAAGATGAGGTGGTTACTACCGATTTTGTGAATGAAAAACGGGAACCATATCCATCACCATTCACAAGTAATATTCATCGTCTGGAGGAAATAATTAGAAAAAACAAAGACAACATAACCATTAATAGAATCCAGAAAGGGGAAACGATAACAGCCAAAGAATTAGAATCCTTAGAAACAATACTCTTTAAAAAAGACATCAAAAAAGACCATATCGAACAGGAATTAGGCGTGAAACTGAACCTAGTGCAATTCATCATATCACTCATTGGCTTATCTGCTGATTGTGTGGATGCCGCTTTCGCTAAATTTATAAACGATTACCAACTGAGTGCAGTACAAATACAATTTCTGGATACGATTAAACTTTTCTTAACCAAAAATGGAAAAATAGATCCTACAAAACTATACGACTCCCCGTTTAAAAAGTTTCATAGCTTAGGTATTGATGGCGTTTTCAATGAACAACAAGCTGACTTCATTTTTAAAATTATTCAAGACTTCAACAACAATCAATCCGGAACTTAAAGTGCTGTTTTAAAACAACTTACAAAAACTAACATTTATCTCATTTTTACTGTGCACATATAATGCATAGTTAGTGCTAATATTTGCAGTGTTAATCTTTAATACTGTAAAATGAAATTAGAAAACAATCAACTATTCAATTTTGTAGATAAAATAAAACTACAAAAGGACAACATGCAGAAGTACCGAGATCAAATAAACAATCTCAAAACAAAGTTAGAAAACAAAATCAAGAATAACGAAAGTAACGGTCTCAAAGTTACCAAATACCTATTGGCAGGTTCGTGGAAAAAACACACCATTCTAAAACCAACAGGAGACAATCCAATCGACATCGATTTAATCCTTTTTGTTGGTGGAGATGGTAATATCCAAAATGATTTAAAAAAACTACACGACTACATTGTCAAATACTTAAAGGAAATCTATCCTCAAAAAGATATTAACAGAGATGTAGATGCCGAAGGCAATACAAAATCAATAACCATTCGTTTTTCTGGTTCCGGACTAGAGGTTGATATTGTTCCGGTGGTTCCAATAAGCAATCCCGAACGTTACGTTTGGCAACCACAAAGAGGCGGTGGTGGAAAATACATAACAAGTATCGAAAACCACATTGATTTCTCAATCAGTTTGCGCAAGAATAATCCAAGTTACACCGCTATTGTAAGGTCATTAAAATGGTGGAAAAACTACAAGGAGCTGAAGCCAACGGATACTGAACCCGGAATCACATCCTTTGCAATTGAATTGATTGTTGCCTATTTAGACGAGACATTAGGAGTTGAAACTAACATTGAAGAAGCAATTATCCGTTTTTTCCAATTTGTTAGTGGCTCCAATTTTCCAAATATCAAATTTGATCACGCCATAAATAAGATCCCTTCTTATTCCACTCCAATTTACATTGCCGATGATACGAACAATGAAAATAATGCCTCGAAAAAAATTGACAGTACGGTGTGGCAAGAAATTATTGAGCAAGCCGAAGAAGCTTTTGACTGCTTAAATTATGCTCAATCAAAAAATAATGAAGGTGCTACGATTGAGGAATGGAAGCGAGTATTTGGTCCAACTTTTAATATCAACTAATATGTACAATACTAAGACAAGTACTAATACGTATACGGTTATCGATATTCGTAAAACATTTGAAAATTGTGAAGCAGACATTAGAACAATAGCTAGAAGAACCAATAAATGGTCAACTGACTATGTTGATAAAATTATGCACGACATAATTAAATTAGCCGAGAATAATTACTTGGATACTGTTTCAATTGCATTGAAACAAAACTCAAATGACCATACTTTAAGAGCAACAAAATTTTCTATTAATGCAGATGGTAATGCAACAGATAGCGCAAGACCTGGACAGAATAATGATTGGGAGAATATTGACAATACGTATCTAACAATGTATCTCTCTTACTCCTCCAAATGGCACGGTCTATCTGAACAACAAAAGAAGGATTTTCAAACCAACAATTATTTTCGACTTAGCTGGTCAGCGACTACTGATGACACTTCATTTTCACATCTTAGTTCTGGAAATGCACAACTATACTCAAGCAAAGGATACGAACTTCAAAAAACAAATTTTAAATAATGGCTGCAATATTTGACAACATAATGGAACTTCCAAGTAAAGAAGTTCAAACCCAGACCGATTCCTTGATTGGTTTTGAGAACAAATTCGAGAGGATTTACAATAATCTAAAACTGCTATTAGACCAAGGAAGTCTTACCGATTGGAGTAATAAACATCATAAAGTTGAGTTACCCATAATACAGCAATTGAAGGATAAATATCCTCTAATAATTTTAGCGGGTGATGCCGGTACTGGCAAAACGATATCAGCCATTTCAATTGCTGATAGAATGACACGTGAATTAGGTAAAGAAGGCTTTTTTCTCAAGCTAAGTACTCGTGTTCGTGGTGAAGGTTTACACGGTGAAATGGGCAAATTGGTTAATGATGCATTTTCACAACTTAAAGAACAAGCCGGAAAGAAAAGAATAGCCTTTCTTCTAATTGATGAAGCGGATGCAATTGCGACCACAAGATCGACAAGTCAAATGCATCAGGAGGAAAAAGCCGCAGTCAATACATTAATACAAAAGATTGATGAAATAAGAGAATTAAACGGTCGTGCCATTGTCTTCATGTCCACAAACCGCCTTCATTTTATAGATGAAGCAATTTTAAGACGTGCAGCTGTGGTACTTGAATTTAAAAGACCTACAAAAGAGGAATGCGTTGAACTTTATGAAAAGAGTTTAAAGGGCATTATCTTTACTGGAGAACAACTAAACGAATTAGCAGAGTTGTCTCTAAAAAAAGACACAGACAAAGTTGGCTATTCATTTTCTGACATAAGATTAAAAGTGCTACCGGAAGCTGTTGCTAAGGCATATCCTGACAAAGCTTTAACCTTTGAAATAATCAAAGAAACAATTGAATCAATCCAACCTAGCCCAGAGATAATATGATAAGAAGAATAATTCAAACAATGATAGCCATTAGTTTTATAATCTATGGCTATTTCCAAATGTCTGGTTCAGATTACCAGAAAGACGTTGTGATTTTTGGTGTAATAGGTTTAGTCACTTTAATGGAGCTTCTCATTGAACACATTGTTATAAATCACAAAAGACTCTATCTATTATTGCAAGTATATTTTCTTGCATTGAAAGATGAAAAAATCAGATTTTCAATGTCCTACTTATATATTATTAAAATAGACGATGAATATTTATTAGTGAAAAATTCAAATTATGGGCATTACCAATTGGTTGGCGGAAAGTACAAACGATTAGAAGGTACACAAAGCTTACTAAAAGAAAAATTTGAGGCAATAGATGATCTCAAACTTCCGAATAAAGATTTAATGAAGGATGATTTTGCCATCTTTATTCCAGCTAAAAATGCTATCAAATTTCTAGATTGGTTTAATGAGGGTCAGAACCGTGAAATTAACCATTGGAGAGAATTTTACGAAGAACTTATAGAAGGCAAGGCCGAGTTATTATCAAAAGAGAACTTCCCATATGTCAACTACAATCTACTTGGTAGAGTTACGACACCCGTAAAAAGAACAGCTGGTTGGAATTGTCCCGAAATATTGCAGTATGATGTTTTAGAACTTTTACCAAACGTAGAACAACGCAAAGAACTTTTGGCACTGAAGAATCAAGGAGATACAGAGTACATAAAGTGGGCAGATAGAGAACTAATTGACTGTTTAGGACACGATAAAAGAACTAAGAAGAAACTCTATGATATTGGTCAACATACAAAGTGGGCTTTAAACATGAAATGGAGTAAAGAATAATATAATTTATCATTTATAAATTGAATGTTTTTATAATATACTAAAATACACCACAGTAAACTTAAATATACATAATAAACCAATCAAGTTTATTATGCATATCTTGGTTTATTAAATAGGAATTATTTACATATTCATTATATTATAAATTTAATAATTGAAATATATTATTAAATTTGAATTTTATGAAAAGCTATATGACACAGTGGAATCAGATCTATAATTATTGGAAAGGCTTAAATGTGCCTGAAGTGCAAATTAGGGATTTTATAATAGGAGAAAATACAATCAATTCACCTTGGTATGATCTAAAAGAAAATCGTCAGCAATATTTTCAGGAAACACCTTTAAAAGAGACTGCAAGGCATTTGTCAGTTACACTTAAAGACAAAGACCAAGAATTAATTGCAGCCTATAAAATTCTTGCTTATATGAAATACCATCAATCTCAAGCACTTTTTCATCCTCTAAAAGAGGTATTAGATAAATTTTATGTGAATCCCTTTCACGGATGGTGGCATTCACAGGCTCGAATAGTATTACCACATTCGGTTGACTACGATTACACAATACAAAGAAATTCCGATGAGGATTGGAGAAATACAATCGCAAATGCAGCCAAAACTTGGAAAGATATTGCAAAAGACTGGGCAATAATAAAAATCCCAGATTTCATGAATTATGATTCCCCGGAATACGAAGCATTTGAAACATTTTCCCAAAGGAAGCACGAGGAAAAAGAATATAGAGAATATCTCCGCCTAAAAGAAAAATTTGAAAATAATAATTAGAAATAACAAAAGTCTGTTATTTAAAGTCCCGAAATATTCCCGTTAGAAATCAAACCTTAATTAGAATAACACAGGCAACCTCAATTATACTTATTTATGTTCACAAAAAAACACTGTTCACGTAAACGTGAACATGCAAACAAAGTGAACAAAAAAACACTCAATTTTTCAAACACTAGAATCAAATCATATTTTCGTATTACGAAATGAGCGTAAAGGAAATTTCATAAAGACGCAAATGATGATACATGCAAAACAAAATTCGGTAGCATAAAAAAAAAAAAGTATTATCAGTATGATAATTTCAGTAATTTCTGTCTGTATGTGTTTAATACATATAACTGAATAACAATACAGTAAACCTATATTTTAACAATAACCAATTAGATTTATTATCTATTTTTCGCTTTATTAGAAACTATAAAATGAAGTTTAAATAAATCGCTAATAACGGCGATAATCGCCGTTATTAGAATAATTTGCAAATTAAACAATCTATATATTCTTATAAGTCTTCTGGATCATATCGCATATTGCGATATGCAATATATCTAATTTTATACCCGATAAGGTATAACTAAGCGAAAAACACAATATTTATACCCGAAAAGGTATAAATATTGTGATGATACTTAATTTTTAATATTTCTTTTTATAATGGAAAATATTTTCTTTAAATAGTCTTTTACTGGAAAATAATAACGCTTAATGCTTTTGAAATTCATTTTAGTGGAAAAAAGTAATCATTTTCAAATTTTACAGTTTACCTATACTGGAAAATATTTTCCCAAAAATACCTTTTTAGTGAAAAATTAAATCCATTTATTTAACTTAGAGCACCACTAATGGAAAATAATATGAAAATTCAATATTGTTCAGATCTACATCTTGAATTCCCTGACAACAAAAAGTATATTCTTCAAAACCCAATAAAGCCCGAAGGAGAAATTCTAATATTGGCTGGGGATATTGTGCCTTTTGCAATAATGGATAAACATCAAGATTTCTTCGACTATATTTCTGAGCATTTCAAATTTACTTTTTGGATACCCGGAAATCACGAATATTACTATTACAATGTTGCTGATAAAAGTGGTGTTTTGGATGAACAAATCAGGGAGAATATATTTTTGGTAAACAATTGTACCAAAGAAATTTCGGGAGTAAAATTTGTTTTCTCCACCTTGTGGTCTAATATTTCTCCTGCCAAATACTGGTTAATTAAAGAAAGTTTATCTGACTTTAAAGTCATAAAATGTAATGAGCATCTTTTAAATCCAGATGATTACAATAAGTTACACCAAGACAGTATAGAGTTTCTCCATAAGGCATTGGAAAATGACACATCTAAAAAAACGATTGTTATCACGCATCATGCGCCTACATTTATCAATTACCCTGAAAAATATGCCGATAGTAAAATCAATGAGGCTTTCGCTTCTGAATTGACTGATTTTATTGAAGATAACAACGTAGCATATTGGATTTATGGACATCATCACACCAACGTCAATGATTTCATAGTTGGAAATACAAAATTATTAACAAACCAATTAGGATATGTCAAGTACAATGAGAATATAGGATATAGTGACAGAGCTATTATTTCAATATAAATAATTAATATTAATAATACAATAAATTGACATTTAGTATAATAAACCTATATTTGCACAATAAACCAATCGAGTTTATTATAACAATTATTAGTTTATTATGGAAAAATTAAAAGAATACATCCATCAAATACTAGGAAAAGACCTTGAAATAAAAGAGTTATCAAAAGATTACACCAATAAATTACCGTTCCTTTTCAAAAACAATTTTAATTTTTATGTCACTCATTTACACAATCACGAATTAATTTTAGTACAGGTTAATAAAGAAGATGCTTTCAATGCTGCACAATTAAGACAACAAGTTTTAGCAATCCAAAAAGTATTAGACAAAAGAATTATTATTGTTACAGAAGACATCACGGCTATAAACCGGAAAAGACTTATTGACCAAAAAATTAGTTTCATCGTTCCGGGAAAACAAATGTTTCTTGCTGAATTACTTATTGATATTCAAGATTTTAATAAGGATAAAGCATTTCAAAAAGAATTCCTGCTACTACCTTCCTCTCAATTAATTTTGCTATATCAAATACTGCACAGAGAAGATAATTTAAGTCAATATACCTTCAAAGAACTGGCAGAAAAATTCCAATACACACAAATGGGAATAACAAAAGCAATTGAAAATTTGAAAAGATTAGCTATTGTTGAGGTTGTTGGAACTAAAGAAAAAAATATTGTGTTTGAAACTGATATACAAAAACTTTGGAAAAGTATTGAAAAACATCTTGTAAATCCAGTACTAAAAACAGTTTATGTAGATGAAAAACCAACAATAAAAATGTATTGTTCTAACGCTACAGCATTGGAAGAATACACTGATATGAATCCAAGTAAATTGGAATATTTTGCCATAGAAAAAAACAAATTCTATGAATTAGAGAAAAATAGCCAATTAGAAAATCTGAATAATGAAAGCGGAAACTATGCTTTAGAAGTTTGGAAATACAATCCGGAATTAATCACAAAAGGAATAACAAAGAAAAATAATGTGGATCCATTGTCTTTATACATTAGTTTGAAAGATGGGTTTATTGACGAAAGAACAGATATGGCATTAGACCAAATAATTAAAAAATACGTATGGTAAGAGGTTTAGAAATATTCAGACAGCATTTTAAAGATTTCACAGATAATTATATCATTATCGGCGGAACTGCTTGTGACATAATCATTGACAATATTGGATTAACACCAAGAGCAACAAAAGACATTGACATAATTTTGGTTATTGAGGCATTAAGCCCAGAATTTGTTGTTCATTTTTGGGAGTTTATAAAACAAGGAAATTATGGCGTTAAAGAGAAAAGTGAAGCAGACAGAAAATACTATCGTTTCCAAAAGCCACTGGTTGAAGAATTTCCTTTTCAAATTGAATTGTTTTCAAGAGTTCCCGATTTATTAGATTTGGATGAAGGAACGCATCTAACTCCAATTCCAGTTGACACAGAGATTTCTAGTTTATCTGCAATACTAATGGATGATGATTATTATAATTTCACAATCCAACACAGCCAATTAGACAACGGAATACATTTGGCAAATACAGAAGCCTTGATAGGATTAAAAGCCAAAGCATTTCTAGATTATAAAATCCGAAAAGAAAACGGAGAAAAAATTGATGAAAAGCAATTGAAAAAACATAAAATGGATATTTTTAGATTACTTCTATTATTAACACCTGAAGATAATTTTACCATTGTCGGAAGCATTAAATCTGATATAGCAAATTTCGCTGAAGTCGTAAAAGATGATTTGCCAGATAAACAAATTTTTAAAGAAATGGGAGCTGGAAACGTGGATGTACAAGACTTATTTGGACAGTTAATTAGAACTTTTAATTTGTAAATTTAAACTGAATTTTCCATAGATAGTTTTCTCAGATCATTTAAAAAAAGATTCGAAAATTGTCCCGACAGGGTCACAAAACCGACAAAATATACTTTCATGTATTTTGTCGGTTTTTTCATTTGTAAAAAAAAATTATTTTGAGTTACTTATATAATTCATAGGTAATAATTCATTTTTTTTAATATTTTGGATTGCATTTTGAGTTAAATAACTCCAATTGAATCTTTTTAAGACTAAGTAATTGATTTGTATCTTTCTATAATTAAAAATAAACTTAATTTTCTTGTAAAAGAGTGAACAAAGACATGTTTTATAAAAAAAATAATTTCAGAATCAATTTCTAATCTAATATTCGAACCACCAAAAGAGATGGATTCATACATTTAATAAATATTCTATCGACTTTTTTCTTGTGACCTTGATACAGATACACGCATCTTATTAACTCATATAAATAAGATTTTTAATTCAAACTTCGATATTCATTAGGTGTATACCCTACTCGTTGTTTAAACAATCTGGAAAAATGCTGAGGGTATTTAAATCCCAACTGATAAGCGATTTCGTTTACGGTTAAATGGTCTACCAAAATTTTGTCTTTTGCTACATCAATTATTTTATTTTGGATGTATTCCTGAGCAGATTTTCCTGTTTCCTTTTTTATTAAATCACCAAAATAGTTGGCTGATAAATGTAGTTCATCTGCACAATAAGCAACAGATGGCAATCCGATAGTGTTGGGTTTATCAGTTGTGAAATAACTGTTTAACACCTCTTCAAATTTTTCTAAAATTCCTTTATTAACATTTTCTCTAGTTATAAATTGCCTATCATAAAACCGTTCACAATAATTTAAAAACAATTCAATATTTGAAGCTATAAGTTTCTTACTATGCTTGTCTACTCCAAGTTGCAATTCTAACTGAATTTTTGAAAAAGAGTCTAAAACAATTTGTCTTTCACGTTCTGATAAATGCAATGCTTCGTTGGCATTGTAACTGAAAAAATTATAATCATTTATACTTTTAAAAAGAGAAGTGCCGTGTATCAAATCAGGATGAAAAACTAACGCGTGTCCTTTTGGTTGATATACTTTACCATCCGTTTCTACTTCCATTACTTGCCCTGGAGCAACAAAAACCAATGTGCCTTCCTGATAGTCATAATAATTACAACCATAACGCAAATCACCACATTTTATATCTTTCAAAAAGATGCAATAAAAGCCATAATAAATTCTAACAGTCTTCTCTCCTTCCCAAGATCTTTCGTCGGCTTTTGAAAAATCAATAACACTTATTAATGGATGTAAAGTTTCGTTATTGTTAAATACATTATATTCAGTAATGGTATTAAACTTGACTATTTTATTCATGCTAATTTTCATTTTATAATACAAATTTAGGTATTTAGAGATAGCAATTATCATATAGTAAGTCCAATAAGTAATATTGGTAGAACAATCAGTAATCTATATACCAACAACCTCATTTTCAGGTCGGAAATTTGCAGAGTACTATAAGTTATCCTAATTGACTGGAAAATTTATAGTAACTTTAAAATTAAAAAATCATGCAAAATATAAAATTAAATAACGGTGTAGAAATGCCAATTTTAGGATTTGGTGTTTTCCAAATTCCGGATGCTACTGAATGTGAAAAAGCAGTCTTAGAAGCGATCGATTGTGGTTATCGTTTAATCGATACAGCGGCTTCGTATAGGAATGAAGCCGCCGTAGGTAGTGCCATTAAGAAAAGCGGTGTCCCAAGAGAAGAAATGTTTATAACAACAAAAGTATGGGTTCAAGATGTTGGTTATGAAAAAACAAAAGCTGCTTTTCAAAAATCATTAGAGCTATTACAATTAGATTATCTGGATTTATATCTTATTCATCAACCCTATGGAGATATTTTTGGATCTTGGAGCGCTATGCAAGAATTATATGCTGAAGGTAAGGTCAAAGCAATTGGTGTCGCTAATTTTCATCCGGACAGAGTGATGGATTTGATTGCTAATAGTGGTTTTACACCTGCAATCAATCAAATTGAAACACATCCATTTCATCAACAAATTAGCACCAAAGAATTCCTTCAGAATAACAATGTACAAATTCAATCTTGGGGACCCTTTGCTGAAGGAAAAAACAACATATTCCATAATGACTTGTTGATTTCAATTGGCAATAAACATGATAAAAGCATTGCGCAAATTATTCTTCGTTGGTTAATCCAAAGAGGCGTGGTTGCCATTCCTAAATCAGTACGAAAAGAAAGAATGAGGGAGAACTTCACTATTTTCGATTTTGAATTATCAGCAGATGATATGCAAATGATTCAGACACTGGACACGAAAGAAAGTTTGTTTTTTGACCACAGAGATCCTGACATGGTAAAATGGTTAAGCGAGTATAAAATAAAATTATAAAAAACAGTAGTTTTAAAAAATATAATTATGAATCGTAGAAATCTTTTAAAAACCGCAGGATTAGCATTTGCTGGAAGCGCTATACTCCCTTTTGATTCATTTGTTCAAACTATAAAATCAGAAGATAATCATTTAAAAGATGACAATCTTCAACCCTTGTCTAACAAGCGAAAACTGGGAGCTTCACTTGAAGTCTCTAGCATTGGCCTCGGGGTTCAAAACATGAGCCGCACGTATCAGACTACAATTCCCTCTCAACCAGAAATGCTTAACATCATTCGAACAGCCTTTGATAAAGGAGTGACGCTATTTGATGCTGCGGAGGCTTACGGGCCTTTTGAAGTGGAACGAATTCTTGGAGAAGGTATAGCTCCTTTCCGTGATAAAATAGTCATCGAAACGAAGTTTGGCTGGAATATTGACCAAGAAACAGGCAAGCGATTACCTGGCTTAAACAGTCGCCCTGAACACATTAAAATTGTAGTGGAAGGAATGCTGAAACGTCTTCGTACAGACCGAATTGATTTATTGTATCAACATCGTGTAGATCCGCAGGTTCCCATTGAAGATGTAGTTGGAGCAATTCAGGATTTGATAAAAGAAGGTAAAATATTGCATTACGGATTGTCCGAACCAGGACCACAAACCGTAAGACGAGCACATGCTATTCATCCAGTTACTGCTATTCAAAACGAATATTCTTTGTTATGGCGTGGTCCGGAAATGGAAATTATTCCACTTTGTGAGGAACTCGGTATTGGTTTCGTCCCTTGGAGTCCACTCGGAGTGGGTTTTCTAACTGGGGCCATTGATGCCGATACACACTTTGCTCAAGGGGATATCAGAGGAAATGAGTCTCGTTTCTCGACAGAGAATCTACCTAATAACTTGAAAATCGTAGATCTATTAAAAAATTGGGGAACTGAAAAACAGGCTACTCCTGGCCAAATTTCACTGGCTTGGCTATTGGCACAAAAGCCTTGGATTGTTCCAATACCTGGCACGACACAGATGGCCCATATGTTAGAAAATATTGGAGCATCAGCTATAAAATTTAGCACAGATGAATTAAAGGAATTCAATAAACAATTGGATGCAATTCCAATTTTGGGTGAACGACTACCTCCCTTTGTTCAAGCTTTTTCTGATGTGGAATCACCATTAAAGAAAAAATAGTAACTATTAATTAGATAAAAGAATATTTCAAACCAAATAAATGATTAAAAATGAAAAAGCTACTATTCGTATTATTACTTTTTACAAGCATGCAATGGTCGCAAGCACAAATAAGTTCATCTAATACTGAATCCAAAAATGTTCAAAAAACGGACCAGGAATTATTGGACTTGTCAAGACAAAAATGGCAATGGATGGCTGATAAAAATGTAGACAAACTTGAATCACTCTTTGACAACAAATCAAAATTTGTCCATATGAGTGGTACTTGGAAAAAGGACGAGGAACTCGACATTATTAAAACGGGTAGAATTTGGTATAAGACTGCTAAGGTTCATGATGCAACAGTAGAAATTTTCAAAAAAACGGCAATCGTTTGGAACCGAATTACACTTGAGGCTATTGTCCGAGGAAATGAAGCTGTGACTGAGTTTACAGTAACAGAAGTCTATCAAAAACAAGGCAAAAATTGGAAACTTTCAGCCTTAACATTCAGCAGTGTGCGAGACACCCATCAAATTCAGAAATAGGAAAAAAAAGAAAAAATATACTAATTAAAAATTAATCGCATTATGAAAAAGTCAATTTTCGGATTACTGATACTCATTTTATTTACAAACAAGTCCTTTGCACAAAATGCTACTGCCGCTGAACAAGAAGTTATTCAACTTTCTAAACAAAAATGGGAGTGGATGGCCGATAAAAATGTAGATAAACTTACCCCTTTGTTTGATGATAAATCTGTCTTTGTCCATATGGGAGGAAGTTGGGGAAAAACCCAAGAAATTAATGTGATTAAAAGTGGAGGAATTCATTACAAGAAAGCAGATGTTCATGAAGTGTCAGTAAACATTATCGGTAATACCGCAATACTTTTAAACAGAATTACACTATTGGCAGTAGTTGGAGGAAATGAAGTTACCAATCCGTTTATGGTTACGGAGGTATATATAAAAAACAAAGACGGCTGGAAACTGGGCTCATTGTCGTTCACTAAGCTAATGACACCAGGACAATAAAATTTAAAAAATGGGAAAAATATTGATTGCAATTGCATTATTTTATTGGACTACTTACGTAAACGCACAACAACTAGTCTCACAAAGTCTTACAAGGAAAGTTAGTACGGCTTCTGGAATTGTTCGCGGTCTAACAGAAGGAGATATCTCCATATTCAGGGGTATTCCTTATGCCGCACCACCAGTGGGTGCAAATCGTTGGAGGCCTCCACAGCCAGTGACTGCTTGGAAGGAAGTGCGGGATGTAAGTAAATTTTGTGCTGATTGTCCGCAGGCGAGTTGGCCTCGTGCTGCCGGCATGTCACAAAATTCATCTGAAGATTGCTTGTTTCTCAATATCTGGGCACCTGCTACAACAACAAAAAAATCAAAATTGCCTGTTATGGTTTGGATTCACGGAGGCGGATTTGTAGGAGGCAGTGGCGGTGGAAATGAATTTACAGGAGCAGCATTTGCAAAGCAGGATGTTATACTCGTTTCTTTCAATTATCGGTTAGGACGTCTTGGATTTTTTGCGTTTCCCGCTTTAAGTAAAGAAAACCCAAATGAATATAAAGGTAATTATGGCTACATGGATCAGATTGCCGCATTAGAGTGGGTTAAAAAAAATATCGCTGAGTTTGGAGGCGATTCCAAAAATGTAACCATTTTTGGCGAGTCTGCCGGTGGTGTATCGGTACATTCGCTTTTGACAATACCCGCTGCAAAAGGCTTATTTAAGAAAGCAATTATTGAATCAGGGGGCGGACGAGATGGTGTACTAACGGGGCGTCCAATTAATAAAGAAAATGCAGATATTCATTATCCGGTATCGGCTGAAACCATCGGACTTAACTTTGCCAAAAGATACAATATCGAAGGTGATAATGACGAAGCGCTCAACAAGCTAAGAGCATTAAGTGCCGCTGAAATTGTTGATGGCGGAGAAGAAACAGCTGGACAAGGTGGTCCTACAACTTATCCGGGACCAATACTTGATGGCCGTTTGGTAAATGAGACTGCTGAGAGTGCCTATAAGACAGCTAGGCAACCCAATGTTCCCATTATTATTGGATCAAATAGTGCAGAAGTTCCTGCAGGTTTTGTTAATGCCAAGTCAAAAGAGGAATTACTGTCATTGTTTGGCAACTATAAGGAGGAAGCAACTGTAGCCTACGATGCTGATGGTAATAGTGATTTTGCTCAGATGTTAGCCTTTGTGAATACCGATAAAGTTTGGGCGGAGCCTGCCCGATTCACTGCCCGAGCATTTACTTCTAAATCGATACCTGCTTATTTGTATCTCTTCTCTTATGTACCTGTCTCCATGAAAGATTGGATGCGATATGGTGCCTCTCATGCCTCTGAGATTGCTTATGTATTTGATAATCTGGTGGAACGAAATGGCATTACTTTTACTGCGAAAGATAAAGAAGTCGGTAACATAATGAATGCCTATTGGGTTAACTTTGCTAAAACGGGTAATCCAAATGGAAAAGGACTACCGCTTTGGCCGGAATATGATAGTAATAAAAATGAGGTTTTTGAGTTTAGGCTAGATGGGTCGGTAGGTAATTTTTTCGATCATAGAAAAGCAAGACTCGATGTGATAGAAAAGGCATTTGATAGCAATAAATAAAGAAGTAGTTTACAAACTTGAAAATTTAAATTAAAACGCATTATAATGGAAAAGAAAGTAATTAGATTGTGGAGTATACTTTGTTTGTTATTGATGGTCCATTCATCATTTTACGCACAAAAAAGCACGAAACAAAAACCGTTACGAATTGAAGAGCAAGGAAGTTTTGCTGTTGGAGGAACTATCATTACTAATCCTGGCACATTCGATCCGTACAAACCTACTCCTGAAGGACAAACGTTTCGTGGAGACCATGCCTATGTTTTTTATCAAATTCCTGTAAAGGCCCGCAAATTTCCATTAGTAATGTGGCACGGCATAGGTCAGTTTTCTAAAACATGGGAAAGCACGCCCGACGGACGAGAAGGGTATCAAAATATTTTTCTCCGCAGAAACTTTCCTGTTCATGTGATTGATCAACCAAGAAGGGGAAATGCCGGCAGAAGTACTGTAGCGGCTACCATCAATCCAACACCTGATGAACAGCAATGGTTTGATGTCTTCCGTGTAGGCATATGGCCCAATTATTTTGAAGGCGTCCAATTTGCTCAAGATTCCAATACACTCAATCAATACTTTCGCTCTATGGCTCCAAACATTGGTAGTATTGATAGTAATGTGAATTCGGATGCGGTTTCAGCGTTATTCAACAAAATTGGTGCTGCAATTTTGGTTACACATTCCCATTCTGGTGGTATGGGATGGATTACAGCTGTAAAAAATCAAAACGTAAAAGCTATAGTGTCTTACGAACCAGGTAGTGGATTCTTATTTCCTGAAGGTGAAGTGCCATCCCCTTTAACGAGTTCGGCAGGTTCACTGGAAGCAAGTTCTGTTCCAATGAAAGACTTTATGCAACTTACCAAAATACCTATTGTTATTTACTATGGCGATAATATCCCTGAAAGTCCCTCAAATAATCCTGGAGCCGACGGATGGAGAATCCGCCTCGAAATGGCACGTTTATGGCGAGATAAAGTCAATAAATACGGTGGAGATGTCACTGTAATTCATTTGCCGGAAATAGGAGTTAAAGGCAATACGCACTTCCCTTTTTCAGACTTAAATAATATAGAAATAGCTGATTTAATGAGTAAATGGCTAAAGAAAAAGGGATTAGACAAGTAATAAGAAAATAATTATGGAGCAATTTAGAATTTTCGGTTTTAAAGTTATGGTATTAAGTTTTGCATTATTTTCCCATTACACAAAAGCACAAGATATAGAATCAACTGATAAAAAATTAAGTGAGAAGGAAAAAAGCATTATTACCATTGCATCACTTACAGCTAAAGGCGATTTAAAAAAACTAAAAACGGAGCTAAATACAGGTCTTGATGCGGGACTTACGGTTAATGAAGTAAAAGAAGTTTTAATTCACACCTATGCCTATTGTGGATTCCCACGTAGTATAAGAGGATTACAAACTTTTATGGAAGTACTTAACGAACGGAAAGCAAAAGGTATTATTGATAAATCAGGTAAAGAAGCTTCTCCAATCAGAGAGGATGACAAAAAATATCAACGAGGCAAAAAGATTTTAGAACAACTTACCAAAACGCCACAACCGAATACGCTTACGGGATATTCCGCTTTTGCACCGGTAATAGATACCTTCTTAAAAGAACATTTGTTTGCCGATATTTTCGAAAGAGATATTTTAACCTACACTCAAAGAGAATTGGTTACGATTTCTGTTATCAGTGCGATTGGGGATGCTGAACCAATGCTAAAGGGGCATTTGTCAATTTCTCTCAATGTAGGTATATCCCCTGAACAGTTGAAAGAATTTATAGGCGTAATCAAACCAATCATTGGAAGAAAGAAAACTAAAGCAGCAAAAGAAACAGTAAACGAAGTGTTGAAAACCAAATAGTTTCAACAATTTAAAAATAAAAGAAATGAAAAAAATAGCATTAATAATCGCATTAGTAATTTCAATACTAACTGTACAGACGTCAAGTGCTCAAATTACCCAAAAGGAACGAAAGCAAAATCCATACACTCTAGTATATGAGGGAGCAATTACCGAAAATGTAAAGGGGAAAGTAAACATTTATCCTGTCACCTATAAAATTAAAGAGATTACAATAGTAGCTAATGTTTACACACCTGCCAACTACGATGCTTCAAAGAAATATCCTGCGGTAGTTATTGCCCATCCAAATGGTGGTGTAAAAGAACAAGTGGCAGGGTTATACGCACAACGATTAGCAGAACAGGGTTATATCACGATCACGGCAGATGCAGCATACCAAGGAGGTAGCGGCGGAGAGCCTCGTAATGTTGATAAACCGGCAAACCGAATTGAAGATATACACGCAATGGCCGACTATATTTCTCAATATAAAGGGGTTGACACAGCAAGACTTGGACTATTAGGAATTTGTGGTGGCGGCGGTTATTCTTTAAAGGCAGCCCAATCAGATAAGAGATTTAAAGCAGTTGCCACTTTAAGTATGTTCAATTCAGGATTAGTAAGACGTAACGGTTTTATGAACTCACAATTTTCAACGATTCAGCAACGATTAAAAGAAGCTTCCGATGCCCGTGCCCAAGAAGCAGCGGGTGGCAAAATTATGTATGTAGGCGATACGCAACTCACAGATAAACAAATAGCAGCACTACCGTTTGATTTATATCGTGAAGGATTTGAGTATTACGGCAAAACACATGCTCATCCAAACTCTACATTTAAATACACTAAGAGTAGTCTGATGGATTTAATGACGTTTGATGCCACTACCAATATGGATTTGATAAATCAACCTTTGTTAATGATAGCAGGAAGTAAAGCTGATACCTATTATATGACGGACGATGCATTTAATAAAGCCACCAATGCAAAAACTAAAGAATTATTTCTAATTGATGGTGCTACTCATATTCAAACCTATTGGAAACCCGAATACGTATCGCAAGCGGTAAATAAATTGGGGAATTTTTATCAAATTAATCTTTAAAATTTAAAATGATGAAACTTAAAAATATTGCAGGAATATTTCTTATTGGAGTATTTGCCTTTTCTTGTACAGCACAAAATAAATCAACACTTTCAACAAAAACAGAATCACAAAAATCAATCCTTTTCCCCAAAGGAGAAAAAATCACCAATGCTAATTTTACAGGTACAGCTTATTTACAAATGCTAATAGCTGCTGATAGTCTGAATCCAACCTCAGTTGGAAATGTGACCTTTGAACCTGGAGCAAGAACAAAATGGCATCTTCATCCTGGCGGACAAATATTGTTGGCCACCGATGGAGTTGGATATTATCAAGAAAAAGGGCAACCTAAAAAAATACTTCGCAAAGGAGATGTAATCAAATGTCCACCAAATATTCCACATTGGCACGGTGCTAGTGTTGAGACCTATTTTGTTCAAGTAGCAATAACAAATACCCAAAACGGTGTGCCCGTTTGGTTAGAAGCTGTAACAGATGAAGAGTATACACAGGTTCAAGCAAATAAATAGAAACAGAAAATATATAGCCAAAAAACTAGTTGCAAAAGCACATGCCCAAAACTTTTAGTGGTAATAATATAGAAAAACACTTAAAATTTAAATAGTTCTTATTTTTCTTAAACAAATCCTGATTTAAACTGCATTCAATAATAATAAAAAAATACTCTTGAATTTTTCAGGAACTCTCTCAGTCGGCTAAGAGTTTCAAATCATCTAAAAAATGGTTCAAAATTGAACTGACAGGGTCACATTTTAAAGACAAAAAAAGTAAAAGCCAAATAACAGAAATGATTTCTGATATTTGGCTTTTACTTTTTATCATACTTCTATTCCTTATTTATGTATCTAAAATCGAATAATTTAACTAGAACGATTCAGCTGACAATCATAAAAAATGTTTTGTAAATAATGGCTCATCTAGATTTAATCGAAAATCACACATCATAAAAAAAGCGTCTTGACATAATATCAAAACGCTTTTTTTATTGTTTAAGAATACGTTTATTTCATTAACTGCTGCAAAGGCTTCAACTGCTCTAAATCAATATTAGATTGCTGTAAAACGCTCATCATAGTCACAATATTAGTAGGATTCATATCGTTGCCCAAAATTCGAACAACAGCAAAGCCATTTTCTTTTCTATTGGCGAAAAGCACAAACTCATCAATATGCTCATCGGAACCTACGTAACTTACCGAAGCACCTTCTTTTCCAGAACTAAACTTCATTAGTTGCTGGTACTTTTTGTCTTTTAAAATCAAATTAACCTTAGCGCGTTCAATTTCAAATTGGGCTTTGTTTTTATCATTTAATTTGAAAGCCAAAACATTCATCTTATCAAAAGATTGCAAAGCTGTTTTTTGTTCCAATGACAATTTTGTTTTATTCACATTCAATATCTCCGGGGAGACATCTAATACTACAAAATTTTTATTTTCTATATTTTCCACAAAGTATTTCTGCAATGTTGGTTCTGAATTGCAACTGAACAGAAACAAGCTAAAGAATAGCGCAATACTATAAATAGGTTTCATTTTACTTTTTACCTTTTGTTGCTTTCTTCAAATCGTCACCTCCAGGAATTCTCATTTTGTCTGTAAGGATAGAAATCTCACTCAAGTCAAAATCCCCAGTTAAGGACATTAAAACCGTATCGTCATTTTTAGCACCTTCAATAAACATTAACAACTCTCTTATTTGAGAATCTTTGACCCCTGATTTCACTAAAATTTTGATGTTTTTTCCGCTGTCATTTACACGCATCAATTCTTCAAGACCTGCCGTTTTTATGTACTTATCAGCAGCAACTTTCATTTCGCCTTCTACTCTGGCACTTTTTGTAGTAAAGACTTTTAAGTTGTCTAATTTTTTTATTAAATTCAAGTATTGCTGCGTTTCTCTATCGGAAGCATCCACTTTTACTTTGCTCATCAAGTCAAACATTTTTTTATTGACAATGATTGAGGTAACATCATCTTGTCCATCGAATTTATCGAAGGCCGCTTGCGCGAAAAATGGACTTGAAACTAATACTGCTACTACTGTTATTAAAAACTTCTTCATTTTTTTATATTTATTATTGTTTAAAAATTAATTCTTTTGAATCTTGGTATTCTTTAATGTAATATACACTTTCTATGCCAACGTTTACATGATTCGATAATAATGCTAATGCTTTTTGAGTTTCTCTAAGAGCAACTTCAGGATCATCATACGTTCCTAAATCCTGTTTCTCATTTGCATTATCATAATTATAAAACACATACGTCCCAATTCCCAGCAAAACGACTACCGAAGCCGCAATAGATAACCACGCTACATAACGTTTCTTAGATTGTAGTGGAATTTCTTGCTTCAACATTTGCTCCTTTGCGAGCGGAAAATAACCAAACATAGGCTTGTATTGTTCTAAATGCTGCGCAACATCTGGTGAAGAAAAATAATTACGTAATTCATTTTCTTCTGCAATACTGGTTTCTCCCTGAAAGTATTTTTCTAAAAGTATTTCTATTTTATTTAATTCCATAGCTGTGTGTTTTTGTCATGCTCTCTCTTATCGTTTTTCTGGCTCTTGAAAGCGCTACGCGAATGGCAGTTTCATTCATATCTGTTATTTCCGCGATTGCTGCAAATTCATATTGTTCTATGTCCCGCATTTGTATTAATAACCGTTGTTGTTCCGGCAACTGGTTTACTATTTTTTCAACCCAGTTCAAACTATCAATGTCTTCTACTTTTTTATCCAAACTAGGTTGGTTATCGGTAAAATTATTGTGAACGATTTTGACATTTCCCGCTCTTTTGGATTTCAACTGATCCAAACAATAATTTTTTGTCATTGTCATTGCAAAAGCTTCGATACTATTAAAACCTTCTAAATTTTTATTTTTACTCCATAACTTAACCCAAACTTCCTGAGTGGCATCTTCCGCTTCTTCAGTACTTATGAGCAGTCGCTTAGCCAGCCGAAAGACTTTGTCCTTGAATGGCGCTATCAGCTGCACAAACTCATTTTGGTTCATAAAGAGTATTTATTAAGCGGTTATACAATCAAGACGATTCATGATTCTTTTTGTTACAAAAAAACAATAAAATAAAAACTAAAGTTAGTATTTTTACGTTTATAAAAGATATTGAACCCCAAAACATGAAAAAAGCATACCTACTTTCCCTTTTATTTCTTTTATCCGTTTTCACTTTCCAAAGTTGTCAAGACAATGATGATGTAGTTACACCTACAAACTTAGACATTCAGGATTTCATCTGGAAAGGATTAAATCAATACTATTTATGGCAAGCTGATGTACCCAACTTAGCTGATGACCGATTTAATCAAACAGAATTAAATGCTTTTTTGAAAGGATATCCAGTTCCTGAAAACTTATTTGATGCTTTGAGAGTTGACAAAACCATAGATCGATTCAGTTGGATTGTTGATGATTATTTAGAACTCGAAGGAGCGCTTCAAGGAACCACAAAAAATGATGGTGTCGATTTTGGTTTAAGTTATAAACCAGGAAGTACTACAGAATTATTTGGATATGTCCGTTACGTTATTGCCAATTCAGATGCCGCCACCAAAAGCATCAAGCGTGGCGATTTTTTTACTGCCATAAACGGGACACAACTTACCATAAGTAATTACCAAGCCCTATTAGCCGCTGATAGTTACACATTAAATATGGCGGACTACAATGGAACGACAGTTGTTTCCAATGGAAAATCAGTGGCATTGACAAAAACAGTCTTAGCTGAAAATCCCATTTTAATCAACAAAGTAATAACTTCCGGTTCTCATAAAATAGGATATTTAATGTACAATGGCTTTTATGCTAATTATGACACGCAATTGAATGATGCTTTTGCTTCTTTGAAATCACAAGGAATTACTGACTTGGTTTTAGATTTACGTTACAACGGTGGTGGTTCTGTTCTTACGGCAACACGATTGGCAAGTATGATTACGGGACAATTTACAGGACAAATATTCGCAAAACAACAATGGAATGCCAAAATCAATAGCTATTTTGAAACGAATAGCCCTGAATCTTTAAAAAACAACTTCACTGATAAAATTGGAACGACAGCTATTAACAGTTTGAATTTGACCAAAGTCTATATTCTAACGACCAAAAGTACAGCTTCAGCAAGCGAATTGGTTATAAACGGACTAAAACCTCACATTACTGTTGTACAAATTGGTGATGTGACAACCGGAAAAAATGTTGGATCAGTTACCTTATATGATTCCCCTACTTTTGGCACAGCAAACAGAAACCCTAATCACAGGTATGCGATGCAGCCTATTGTATTAAAAATAGTAAATTCGGTTGGTTTTGGTGATTACTTTAATGGATTACAACCGGATTACTTGTTAAAAGAAACCGTGACTACTTATGGCGTTCTTGGAGACACTTCAGAACCTTTATTGAGTACCGCTATCGGAAAAATCACCGGTACATCTAAAATGTTAAAACAAAATCCAGAGAAAGGTTTTGAATATTTTAAAGACGCAAAATCTATAAATGGGCTGCAAAACCAAATGTACATTGAGAAAGCACCTGAAGGCCTTTTGAAAGCTTTGAAATAAATAAAAAAAGCTACATAATAAAACAGCATTTCTTAAGTTAATACCTAATAGTCAATACTTTAAATTAAAATCAAATGAAAAATACAACTAAAGCATTCTTAATTATAATTGTTTCTTTTTCATTTGTAAGTTCTAAACCATTAGAGCCAAAAAAAATAAATATAGTTATCGACGCAAGTCATGGTGGAAATGATTTTGGAGTTATCTCTAATTCCATTACTGAAAAGCAAATCGTAGAACAGGTCACTAACAAAATTAAGTCTTTAAATAGCAATGTTGTGATTCATCTTACAAGATCAAATGACACCTTTTTATCCTATGAAGAAAGAACTGATTTTATCAACAAAATCAAACCTGATTTAGTTTTATCGCTACATGTAAATTCAAGCTTAAATAATAAAACATCCGGCTTAGAATTTTATGTTGCCAAAGAAACTGCGTTTTTTGAAAAATCAAATGAAATTGCCGGAAAACTGCAAGACAAATTTTCAAAGGATACAAATTTGAAAATAGCAGGTATAAAAAATGGGCCTTTCTACATTCTTAAAAGGTCGGATGTACCGGCAGTAATTGTCGAACTTGGTTATTTAACCAATGAAAATGACAAAAAATACTTGATTGACGACAAGGAACAAAACAAAATTGCTAAATCCATTTCAGAATTCATTTCGGAAATGAAATAATAAAAACAAAAAACCCGTTCCAAATTAAGGAACGGGTTTTAAGTACTAAAACTAAAATATTTATTTTTTAGAATAAGAAATTGAAACCTAATTTAAAATTTCTTCCTCTAGTGCTATACCCTCTGCTCTCAACAAAATCTTTATCCAGAATATTATCAACCGCAGTAAAAACGTTTAATCTATTTTTGATTAATTCGTAACGAACATTAGCATTTACCAATTGGTAATCTTTCAAAACTTCTGATTTCAATACAGGATCATACGTTGGGGCTGGATAGATTGTATATTCTAAATATCTATCTGACACAAATTGGTAAGCAACATTAAAAGCAAGACGTGTTGTTGCTTGCACATCAAGAGCTGCATTTACTTTGTGTTTTGGGTTTAGAATACGAGATTGTCTTTCTAATTCTGTATACGTATAATTGGCATTAAATTTTACTTTATCATTAAAAGCATAAGAAATCATTGTTTCAAGACCTTTTGCTTTGTTTTTACCATTAACATTGAAGTATTTATAAGTCATCAAATCAAATCCTATTGCATCTTCCTCTTCTCTTTGAAAAACAACTGCATTTAAAACTACTTTTTTATTAACTAAACTTGCTTCAAAACCAACTTCGGCAGTCGCATCTTTCTCCGGAGATAAATTCAAATCACCATACGGAGAGTATAATTGGTACAAACTTGGAGTGACAAATGCAGTACTATAAGAAGCCAATACTTTCAATGATTCTGAAAAGCTATACGATGGATTAACATTATAAACTAAATTATTCCCGTATTTACTATGAATATTATAACGTGCTCCTGCATTTAAGTTTAATCCAAAGTCTGAATTATAAACAGCAGTTACATAAGGATCAATCATATTGAATTTAGCCATTTCATTTGTAATCGCATCATACTGGCTCATGTTTGACATTTCGTGAAACTGAAATTGTGCTCCTGTTACTACAAATAACTGAGATGAAATTTCATATTTATTAAAGGCATCAACATTGACACTTCTAGACTTTGCCTGAAATAAAGAACCATAACTAAAGATATCGCGGTTGATTACGTTTGCACTGGTATTAATTACCAATTCTCCTTTATTGTATTTATATTTTGGAGTAAAACCAACTCTAAACTGCTCCGAAAGGCTGAAGTTTTTAAGATCATCTGCAAATGAACCTGCATCAAAATCGTTTTTCATTCGATCATAATTAGCAAAGAAATCAAATGATAATTTTTTAGTTGGCGTAAAGCCAATTTTCACTACAGAATTTACTCTTGAAAAGCCATCTTTTTCAAATTTAGTATTTGAATTTAATGGTTTTGCTTCAGAAATTCCTGTAGTTTCAGTGCTATTCAAAGAAGCAAAATAATTTACTTTTTCAAAACCACCGTTTACAGCAAAGCCCTGATTGTAATCTTGCACACTATAATTTGCTTTTTTAGCAACTGTTTGTGTACCAATATTCATATATGCATTTCCTGCAATAGCTTTTTTGCCTGCTTTTTTTAGTGTAATATTAATCACACCGGTCGCTGCTCCAGAACCGTATAAAGTACTTGAAGCGCCTTTCATAATCTCAATACTTTCAATTTGCTCCACTGGAAGCAATCTCAAATCATACGATAAGCTAATCCCGGAAGCATCAGTCACCGGAACACCATCAATCAAAATTAAAACCTGATGATTTCTTCCACCACGAATGTAAAGTCCCAAATCCTTACCATTACGACTCTGATTTCCATTGATTTCAACACCTGCTACTGTACTTAAAACTGAAGCTACTGATTGCCCTGATTTTTTCTTCAAATCCTCAGCAGTAATTTTGACGATAACTTTTCCTGATTTTTCTTTTGACAAAGCAAATTTCGAATCGGAAACAACAACCTCATCAAGCTGTTTTGGCTCTTGCTCTTGTGCGTAAGTGTTCATTGCAAATAACAATGCAATCGCACTAAAGCGAATGAATTTTTTGTTCATTTTAAAAATGTAAAAATTTAATAAATGGGGAGAAAAGCATAGAATGACCCATACCCAAACCTTTTTTCCCGAAAGTTTGATACTCGATGTAATAGGCAGGTCTCCTGGCTTGCGTCTTGTTGTTTACCTTCTCATTCTTAATTTAGGATTTTAGATTTAATCATTAAGGATTTATTAAATCCTAATTACCAAATCATTATTCCTTATTTTTAGAACAATGGTTTTGTAGATAACAACAAGCTTGATAGCTTACAGTTGCGGGTACAGCTCAGGATTCTTGATTTAAGTTAGGATTCTTGATTTACGATATAAATCTGAAATCTAAAACTTGAAATCTTTCACCTGATTCCCTTTTAATGTGGTTTGAAAAAACAAACCTCAACCTCAATACGGCGGCAAAGATAAAATTATATTAAGTTAATAACCTAAATAATTGCGAATTTTATAATTCAATTTTAATTACAGCTCCAAAATCTACTTTATTCTGAAAAGCATCTTTTAGAGGTAAATCCGAAATTTTACATAAAAAACTTCGTATCACTCCTGCATGTGCCACAATAATTACTGGTTTTGAATTGGTTGTTTGAAGTTCATTATGCATAAAATCAATTACTCGATCATGCAAATCCGTAAATGATTCACCATTGGGTATGCGAACATTTACAAAATCAGTCATCCAAGGTGTAAAATCATCAGGTGGAATTACATCCCAATTTTTCATTTCCCAATCGCCAAAATTCATTTCCATCAAGCGAGAATCTTCATTTACAGCAGTAATTTCTGAATTGTCTTTGATATAATTTGCCAAAAGCACACAGCGCAGTAAAGGACTGGAATATAGCCTTGCATCTTGAGGCAATTGACTCAAAACAGACTGAAAAACAGCATCATAAGGCTCCATTATTTTCACATCGGATTGTCCATAACAAATTCCTTTTTCGCAAACCGTTTCCGTGTGACGTACTAAATAAACTTCCATAATGCAATAACTGATATATAAAAAACCACTTCACAAACCTGTTGGGTTGCGCCTAAACAATCTCCAGTATAGCCATCAATCCATTTCTGAAAATAACGTGCTAAAAAAAATCGAGTCAGAAAAACAGGGATTAAAACTAACAGCATTTGCCACTGAAAATAAGACAAAATAACTAATGGCAATAATCCAAAAAAGAAAGCTCCTGTCACTTCTCGCCAAGAATAACTTTGTGCGATAGGTTTACTTTTGCTTGAAGCATCTTCTCGTGAATATTCATGGGTAAAAACAATTGAAATAGCTGCTAATCGACTGATGGAATGCGCTGAAACAAGTAATAGTAAAATTATAAATTGTGAATTATAAATTATAAATTTAGTATCCGAAACATCAATTAATTGAGTCAACCCTTGAAATTTAAGTATTAACAACAGTACTAAGCCTATTGCTCCATAAGCACCAATGGCACTGTCTTTCATAATCATCAGGATTTTTTCTTTGGTCCAACCGCCACCAAAACCATCGCAAACATCAGCAAAACCATCTTCATGGAAAGCACCAGTAGTTAAAATTCCGGCAATCATCGATAGAATTATGGCTACTTCGGAAGAAAAGAGAATAGATGATAAAAAATAAATCCCAAAACAAATTGCTCCTACAATCCAACCGATAAGCGGAAAATAGCGTGACGCTTTATTTAAATAGTCGGGATTGTGATCAATATTTTTGGGACACGGAATTCGGGTGTAGAACATCAATGCGGTAAAAAATATGTGGAGTTCTTTTTTCATTTTTATATTATTTTGGCTAAAGCCACTTCATCTATACATTTATATTCCAACAGCTAAAGCTGTCGGCTATTCACTCCTGCGGATTCAAAACTGGCCATATCGTTCAAGAATGCCACTGCCGATTCAATAATAGGAAAAGCAATGGCACAACCCGTGCCTTCACCCAATCGCAAATCGAGTTGCAACAGGGAACGAACTCCTAGGTAATCTAATATTTTTTGATGTCCTTGCTCGGCAGAAGAATGGCAAAAAATAGCATTTTTAGTAATGGATGGATTCTTTTTAAAAGCAATTAAAAAAGCAACACTACAGATAAAGCCATCAACAAGAATCACCATATTGGCTTCTTTTGCCTGAAGCATTCCACCTACCATTTGCATGATTTCAAATCCACCGAAATAGGCTAATTTACTCTCTAAATCATCTGAACCATGGTAATTATCAATACATTTTTTAAGGATATTAATTTTTTGAATCAACTGTTCATCATTTACACCTGTGCCTTTCCCTACGCAATCTTGAATTGGTAATTCTAAAATAATGCTCATCAAAACCGAAGCTGTAGCTGTATTGCCAATACCCATTTCACCAAAACCAATGCAATTACTGCCTGTTTTTGCAATAGTGGCAACAATTTCGCTTCCTTTTATAAAACACAATTCAACTTCTGTTTTACTCATTGCAGGTCCTTGTAAAAAGGAGTGCGTTCCCTTCCCAATTTTAGCCGAAATCAAATCAGTATTCATAGGAAAATCATAATTCACCCCAGCATCCACAATAGCTAATTGGATCTCATTTTGCTTACAAAACACATTGATTGCTGCACCACCTATCAAAAAGTTACTCACCATCTGTCTGGTTACATCTTGCGAATAGGCACTTACTCCATGATTTGCAATTCCGTGATCTGCGGCAAAAACAACTAGATTCGGTTTTATAATTTTTGGTTCTAAAGTTTGAAACATCATCCCTATTTGTTTGGCAAGCGCTTCTAAAATTCCTAATGAACCCGTTGGTTTGGTTTTTTGATCGATTTTATGTTGTAACGCATTTGCAAAAGCAGCAGCATCTATTTCCTTTTTAGCATCAAAAAATACTTTCTCCACCTTATTTTCATGCAAAACAGTAATTTCCTCAACTATTGGAATTTCTTGTTTTTGTTTCCAATTCAGTTGTTGCAACATGGGTTGATTATCATAATCAGTAGCCGGTTTTCCCACGCAAAAATACCCCAACGGCTCCATATTTTCAGGCAAACCCAATAATTGCTTGAACTGATAAAAATTCAAGATAGAAACCCACCCCATGGAATAGCCTTGCTCCGTTAAGGATAGCCAAATATTTTGTGTCGCACAAACGGAACTGAACTTTACTGCTTCATTACTCCCGACAGTTCCAATCGTAAAATTATTCAAAACGGAACGATCATAACAAATCACTAATCCCAGTGGTGCTTCTTCTATTGCTTCTAACTTTAGGGCTTTGTATGCTAGTTTTTGTTGTTCGTTATCCGTTAGCGCAACTGCTTTTTCATCATAATCTAAAAACAAATCTTTAATGGCTTTCTTTATTTCAGCCGACCTGATAAGATAGTATTTTGTGGCATCAGTCAAACCCACAGAAGGCGCCCAATGTCCTGCTTGCAGTGCTTTTTCAAGAACAGCATCCGGTACTTGATCCTCCGTAAAATGACGTGTGTCGCGACGGGATTTTAAAATTTCATCTAAATAAGTCATCTTTTTTTATTTAAAAGTTCAATGGCAAAAATCAATGGCAATGGCAAAAATCAATTTAAAAAACATTGCTTTGAAATTGATTTTTGACATTTATATTGTCATTGTTTTTTTATTATTGATACGTTATTCTTCCCAAACGATGAAACAATAATTCTCATAAGTAATTCTAGTGAATTCAGGCAATTCAATCGCTCCAGAAAATAACGGACAGTTAATTACCAAAGTATGAAACTCCCCATTTTCACCACAAGGATCTATTCCTTTTTCATGTAATTCTTGTGCTAATTCTTTGGTCAAAATTTTACCTAAATAGCTCTCACCCATCATTGTATTGCAAGAAACAATCATTGTCACAATGCCGTTTTCAAGCATTTGGTTTACCAAAACAATCCGGTCTTGTTGCCACAAAGGCAAAATTGCTTTTAGTGATGCTGCGGCACATACTTTATCTTCCCAATCTTTGTGCGGTTGCAAATCAATGTCACCAAAAACGGCTGCTTCCAAATCATACTTGCCTTTTAGCATTTTCAAAACAGCAATAAACTTGGCTTCATAATCACCCCAAGTTGCAGGAATTGCTTCCATAGGCAATCCCATTTTTTGAGCTTGCTGATTCAAAATAGACAAAGGCAATCCGTGAGAACGAGATACTTTCCCGTTTTCATTCATCATATTGAGTAACACTTTTGGAATAAATCCTTGCTGAATTGCTTGCATCATTGCATAACAACTGTCTTTTCCGCCACTCCAAGAAGTTACAAAATTCATTTTTTTTCTTTTATCGTTACAGGAATTCCAGAAACCATTAGTACAACGATATCGGCATTTTTAGCTATATATTGATTCATCCAACCTTGAAGTTCTGTGAATTTTCTACCAATGTGTGTTTCGGCATGAACGCCCATTCCTATTTCATTGGTTACAATAATAATTGTAGCATTTTCTTGATTGGCAATAGCATCAAATTCGGCTTTAGCTTGTTCTAAACACAAGGAAACATCATTTTTAGTATCCACAAAAAAGTTCGTTAACCAAAGCGTAACGCAATCGACGATAGCTACTTTTTCCGAAAAATCAATTTCGCTCAAGTATTTTTCTTTTTCGATATTAATCCATCGTTCGTCCCGATCTTTTTGATGGCGATCGATTCTCTTTTGGAAATCATCATCCCATTTTCTGGCGGTTGCCACATACATCGGTTTATCTGACAATCCTTTTGCTAAATTTTCGGCATAACTACTTTTACCGGAGCGTTCGCCGCCTGTTATTAAATATATCATTCTAATTGTAAATTATTAATTGTAAATTGTAATAACATCTTTTATGCTAATTGAATAACTCATTTCTTGGTATCAACTTTTGCTTTAGTCGTTTTAATAATACTTGTTATAAGTTTTAATATTGATATTGCATCGTTATTTATATTTTCATATTCTTTTTCATTTAAATAATCCGTAGCTTTTAATAATTCTAACCAATAAACTACCTCATTAGCTTCTTTTTGTGCAATCGCAAACTTGTGAATAAAATCTTGCTTGCTCTCTGCATGTTCTGCTTCGCGAATCATAGCACCAATACTTGTCCCAGATCTTAATAGTTGTTTTGAAAGCACAAACTCTTTTTTATCACAACATAGATATTGATATAATCTAACTATTCGTACAGCAAAATCAAAACTCTTGGTTTTAACAATATTATCTTTCATCATTTATAATTTTATAATTTATAATTATTTATACGGACAATGTCGACATCCATTAGTACAACAATTACCTCTTTTTAGATGAAACCAAGCTTTAAAAACATAGTTCCCATTTTCTAAATAATAGTCAATTCCTTCTATGAGATTCGTCGTTTTGGGTAAATCTTTGGCTTTATTATCCGTTGCAGTTTCAGAAGATAGTGTTGCAACATATTCGTCAATTTTAGTGGAGCAGACAGTTGTAAAACAACTGGAACACAAGCAATCCACCACTTCTGACGGAGTAAAAATGGGTGGAAAATTGTTGCACCAGCATTTACTTCCTTCAGGTGTGTCCCCACAATTAAAAGGAGTTCCGCAAGTAGAACAGTTTTTGACTTTAATGCTATTCATTTCGTAAAGATAGTATTTGTTCAATTTTTTACTGCTAAAAATAAACAAGAAATTTTATAAATTTGGTATACCTTTGTCGTTATCGAAAAATTAAATCATGAAATTCACCTTTAAATTAATCCTTTTTGTTCTCTCTTTTTCAACTTTCGTTGGATGTAAAAAAAGCGAAAACCTAGCCGTAAAAGAAAGTACTGATTCAAAAAATGCAATCGAATATGCCTCGGGACTTTCTATTAATAAATACGAAGGATATTCAGTAGTGACGGTTTCAAATCCTTGGCCTGAAGCCAATAAAAACTTCACTTATATATTGAAAGAAAAAAACGGCAGCATTCCTGATAGCCTGCAAAAATACACCACAATTTCAGTTCCTTTGGAATCAATCGTCGTTACCTCAACTACCAATATTCCTTTTTTGGAAATGCTGGGAGTTGAAAAATCACTGGTGGGTTTCCCTCATACCGATTATGTTTCTTCTGAAAAAACCAGAAAACTAATTGATGGTGGCGCTGTTAAAAACATAGGACAAAACGAAAAATTAAACATGGAGCAACTCATTGATTTGGCACCTAATTTAATCGTTACTTTTGGAGTTGACAACAACAATCCGATGATTGATAATTTACAAAAAAGCGGTCTTAATGTACTCATACAAGCCGATTGGATGGAGCAAACTCCATTGGGTAAAGCAGAATGGATTAAGCTTTACGGTGCTTTATTTGGAAAAGAAAAAGAAGCCAAAACGCTTTTTGATGAAATTGTTAAAAATTACAATGACGCGATACAATTGGTTGCAACCAAAAAATCAACAGCAACCGTTTTGTACGGATCTATGTATCAAGAACAATGGTATGTAGCAAGAGGAAATAGCTGGGTAGCCCAATTCATGAAAGATGCCAAAGCAAATTATTTGTGGGCAAATGTTGAAGGAACAGGAAGTCTTAGTTTGCCTTTTGAAAAAATATTAGAGAAAGCAAAAACGGCGCAATATTGGATTGCAACAGGTTCTTTTAAAAGCATTACTGAATTCGAAAACAGTAATCCACATTACAGTCAGTTTGATGCTTCAAAATCTAAAAATGTGTATACTTTTGAAAGTAAATTAGGTGCAACAGGAGGAACCATTTATTATGAATTAGCACCAAGCCGACCGGATTTAGTCTTGAAAGATTACATTAAAATCTTCCATCCTGAACTGCTTCCAAATTATACTTTTACTTTTGCACAAAAATTAAATTAAATCCTCACCCCCTCCCGAAGCGTCGGGACTCTCCAAAGGAGAGGGAGCCAAAACTGGATTTTAATTCATTTTAAAAATTAAATATAGTATCATAATACATCTATAAACGAACCACAATTGAACAATCAAAAACGAAATACGATTCTATTTTTCTTGCTTACTTTGGGGCTTGTTCTATTGTTTTTTGTAAACATTAGTTTTGGTTCCATTACAATTCCTTTTAAAGAAATTTATACTAGTTTAACTGGTGGTCAAGCGAGTAAATCCACTTGGGAATATATCATCATCAATTATCGTTTACCAAAAGCCATTACTGCAATTCTTGTTGGAATGGGATTATCAATAAGTGGTTTGCTGATGCAAACTTTGTTTCGGAATCCATTGGCAGGACCTTATGTTTTAGGACTGAGTTCCGGTGCCAGTTTAGGTGTCGCTTTTGTAATATTAGGAGCGAGCTTACTCCCCCCTTTTTTAAGTACAATTTTATTATCCTCTTATGGAGTGGTTTTAGCCTCAACTATTGGAAGTTCAGTTGTATTACTCGCCGTTTTGATGGTTTCCCAAAGGCTACGCGATACAATGGCCATCTTAATTGTGGGATTAATGTTTGGTAGTTTTACCAGTGCAATAGTAGGTGTTCTTACGTATTTTAGTTCGGCTGAACAATTACAGAAATTCACGTTTTGGTCCATGGGAAATTTAGGTAACTTGTCTTGGTCTTCTATATTAATTCTAACAATTTGTGTGGCGATTGGTTTGTTATTAAGTCTGTTTAGTATCAAACCGCTAAACGCCTTATTATTGGGTGAAAATTACGCTCGCAGTTTAGGTTTGAATTTCAAAAAAACACGATTAATTATTATTTTTGCAACAAGCATTTTAGCAGGAAGCATCACGGCGTATGCAGGTCCAATTGCCTTTGTAGGACTAGCGGTTCCTCACATAGCAAAATTAGTGTTTCAAACCAGTAACCATTCTGTTTTGTATTGGAGTACGTTACTTTTAGGAGCTTCGATTATGCTTATTTGTGATGTAATTTCAGAATTGCCAGGATTAGAAATCACTTTGCCAATCAATGCTGTGACTTCGATAATTGGTGCTCCTGTGGTCATCTGGTTATTGGTTAGTAAACGAAAAATGATTGCCTAATGGAAAACAAAATCATCTTACAAGCTTCTCAAATTAGCATTGGTTATTCTTATAAAAAAGAAAAAATCGTAGTGGCTTCGGATATTTCTATTTCCTTAAAAAAAGGAAAACTGATTGCTTTAATTGGTGCTAATGGCATTGGAAAATCAACACTTTTAAAAACGATAACAGGAATCCAGAAACCGCTTTCCGGTGCTGTTTTCTTGAATGAAAAGAAAATTACTGATTACGAACCTTTGGACTTAGCGCAAAACCTAAGTATCGTTTTAACCGAAAAATTACCTCCCAGTAATTTAACCGTTTTTGAACTCATTGCTTTAGGAAGACAGCCCTACACCAATTGGATGGGAACTTTATCTGATATTGATATTGTTAAAGTTAATGAAGCGATGGCGTTGACGCAAATCAGTCATTTAGCCACAAAAAAACATTATGAGATTAGTGATGGGCAATTGCAAAAAGTATTAATTGCACGAGCTTTGGCACAGGATACTCCATTAATAATTTTGGATGAGCCTACTACCCATTTGGATTTATTACATAAGGTGGCTTTATTCAAACTTTTGAAAAAGCTTACTCATGAAACCGGAAAATGCATTTTATTTTCTACTCATGATATTGACATGGCGATACAATTGAGTGATGAAATGATTATTATGACTCCAGAAACAGTGCTTCAAGACGAGCCTTGTAATTTTATTTCAAAAGGAAGTTTTAATACCTTATTCAAAGACGAACATATTGTTTTTGACGCTGAAAAAGGAAAATTCATGATTGTTTAGTTTCTCCGTAATTTCCCTACTGAAATACAAGGTTTTTATAACAAAATTCTACTTTATAAAATCTGTTTTCTAAAAACTATCCTTTTTCCTATCTATAAATTTTACAATAGTTGGAGGATCATTCACGAACCAATTAACACAGAGCGTTTAATTAATTTTAAAATAAAAATATACTGAATACCAAGTAGTTATGATGTTTATTGTATTTTTGTTCTTCGTTTTATTTTCCCCCAAAGCTTAACTTATCTACAGCATTAAAAACAATCTTTTAAAATTTTAATTATGGAAAATTTGTTTACATTGCCAAAAAAAATTATCGTTTTGGGGTCATTATTTTTCCTTTTTTCTTGTAGTCAGGACGAAATCATTTATACTGATTTAGAACAGAATGTATCCTCATCACTTACTGCGAAATGGAGTGCTGACAAACTTAATGTATTTAAAGGACCTAAAGTTGCGATTGGCAATGATAGTGCACGCTCCTGGATTAGTGTGAGAAAAGATACAGGATTGCCGTATGAAATTGGTATCGAAATGACTCCCGGAGCATTAACTGGACTTCCTGATGATACGCCAGGTATAGAGGGCCCAACTATTGTTCTTCCATTGCATATTAAAGCAAAGCAATTAACCCCTTTTAAACACATAGGACTTAATTGGCAAAACCACGGCCATGGTGGAGGACCTACAAATACTGAATTCAATTCTCCACATTTCGATTTTCATTTCTATACAATTTCTAATGAAGAGCGCTTAGCGATTCCTGATTGGTGTTCGTGTCCTGCTGATGCCGCATTTAACATCTATCCACCCACTACAATGACTACTACTAATCCCCCAATTACTATTACTACTGGTGGTTATATGCCTTTGGGTTATGTTACTCCACCTGGTCAGGGTGCCGTATATGGACAAATGGGAAAACATTGGCTACCAATACCATTTAACTATTTACCTTTCAGCAAAGTTATGGTTTATGGCACCTATAATGGAAAAATTGTTTTTGTAGAGCCAATGGTTACATTGGAATACTTATCAGCAAATCCAGATTTTAGCGCTGCTTATTCACAACCAGAATTATTTAAAAAAGCGGGGAATTATCCAAAGAAATATAATATCTATCGTGATGCTAAGACTGGAAATACTAAAATAACTTTAAGCGATTTTGTCCACAGAGTAGCTACACCAAATTAATTATAAATGAGGAAGTTGAATAAACTTCCTCATTTTATTTCTTTTTAATTATTCAGTACAAAATCGTACTAACCATTTCCTTTCAATAAATTTATACTCACTGTTGCAATAGGAGAATCAGGAAATCTCCTGAAGAAATTAGTATCCGGATACAGTCCCGCTTCAGCAGCTATTTTGTGCAAAACGGGAATTTCGACTATGTACTGATCTGAAAAACCATGCGTGGCATCATAAGCCGTAGCAGCGGTTTTCCCCAAATTAGCAGCGGTTAAATTTGGAGCAATAGTATGCAATTCAATCATCAACAATCCAAATTTCCGAACGTAAGGCGACCATTTATTCAAATGTTCCAATAGATTATCTTCGACAAGACTATTACTGATTCGCTCTCCTCTATGCGTAAATGCTCCTGTTGAATGACTTACTCTGTCTTTAGTAACGTGTTTTGGCATTTCCCAAATTCGGTTATGATCCAAAAAGGTTCTTACATTCAATAAATCTTTCAAATCAATGTTATAATTTTCCAATAAGTCATTGGCTAATAAATCCGGTTGCCCAATATCACCCCAAATTACTTTGGCCCAAATATCGGCTTTGATTAAATTGGCTCGGGTTACTTTCAAGGCTGCCTGATTATAATCGGCACCAACAAGGAATAAAGGATAATCATCCAGCATTTTTCCGCGTAAGGTCTGTCTTTCGATTACAGTATAAATGTGCTCTATAAATGCTCCATTGCCACAACCCATATCGAGAATTCCTTTCGGCTGATCTTCAATTGGTAAATTGAATAACTTGATGATAATCTCATCTACTACTTTAAAATAAGTATCGTGCGCACCTCCGCTTCCCCAAACATTCATTTCTCGGTCCACGTGAATTTCATCTTCCCCTTCAGCTATAATTCTGAGTATATTTGGGTTACCAAAAAGCAACTCTTCTATCTTACTAAAAGTAGGTAAATAGGAAACTGTCACTCCATAAGCAGAAGCCCTTTTGGCAAAAAACAACCCCTTTTCCGTAAACTGATAATTGCCTTTTTTTTGGGTAAACCAACCTAAATCAACAAAGAAATCCAGTATTATTTTGAAATTTTCGGGAGATTTATGAAATTCTTCAGGACGGAAGGAAATTTCCATAAAATATTTATGGAACATACCGCTCATACCCAGTCTTACTAATATTGGTCCAACCAAACAACCTTCAATATGCGTTAGAATCTGATGTTGAATTTCATTGGTCAGCGTATCATTCGAAAAAGAAATCCCATAATTAGTTGCGTACAAATCGAAAATTAAACCCAATCGAGCGAATGGAATATCATCTAATAATCGCGTGCGAAATTGCATCGTGAAATGCAGTAAATCAAGCACATCCTCATACAAATAGAACATTGGAAAAGCAATCGCACTTTTATCGTTTATGCTAAATTTAATTTGGTCAGTGGCGGTATTGATATGATAATTCAGGAATCCTTGCGAACACAAAACACGCAAACCCACATTGAGATAGCCTTCATTGGCTTTAAAGTGTTCCGTGAGTTCCGTGAGTGTGACTTCTTTTTTGTCAAGAATATAGGACAGCACTCCTTTTTCATGCAAAACATACGCTACAGGTGCAGTAACCAAACCATCCAAATGTTTGAAAATGGTGCTTCTAAGAGTAATTTTATCAATCATAAAAAGTACGTTTTAAAGGAGAAAAAAACACAATTCAATCCAGAATGATTTACTCAAATATATGAAATTTCAACCACAAAACCACCTTGCTTTTTACAATTATAAATTTATAACTTACCGTTTATTAGCAATTTGTCTCTTTGCTTCGCCAATGACAAACGCAACAGAATTTGCGATATTAAAACTTCTAATAAGCGGTGACATAGGTATTGTCAAATGGTTGGGGAACTCGTTTAAAACAGCTTCGCTCAAACCCTTACTTTCTTTCCCAAAAACCAACCAGTCACCATCCTGAAAATCATTTTCTAAATACGATTTTTCGGCATGGGAACTCATCAGGAAAACTCGGGACAAATCAGGAATTTGTGCTTTCCATTCGGCTACATTTTGATATTCAGTAACATCAAGATGCACCCAATAATCCAACCCGGAACGTTTTAGGTTTTTATCATTAATGACAAATCCAAAAGGATGAATTAAGTGTAAACGGCTTTCGGTACCCACGCACAATCGGCCAATATTTCCGGTATTATTTGGGATTTCAGGTTCTACTAAAACGATGTTTAACATTTCTTTTTGGTTAATCGGTTATTTGTTTATTCGGTTATTTGAAACTCTTCAACTTCCAAAACTTCTCCAGCCTGTAAATTATTCAGATGTACGTTTCCTATTCGAACACGAACCAATCGTAACGTTGGAAAACCAACAGCGGCAGTCATTTTCCGGACTTGGCGAAACTTCCCTTCATTCACCGTTATCGAAGCCCAAGAAGTAGGACCATGACGTTCATCACGTATCTTTTTTCCTCTTGTGCCAAAAGCAGGAATTTCGTTTATCAAGAATGCTTTGCACCGTTTAGTGATGTATTTAGTCCCATTGAAACCTATTTCGACCCCTTTTTGCAATTGCTCAATGGCATCTTGATGAATAATCCCATCGACTTGGACATAATATTCCTTGTCCACTTTTTTACTTCGAATGATTTCGCTCATCATCCCATCCGTGGTCAACAGCAATAATCCTTCGGAATCTTCGTCAAGACGCCCTATTGCCATCGTTCCTTTGGGAAAATCATGCAATTCGCCCAGCAGTTTCTTTTTTCTTTTTAATTCGTAAATAAACTGACTCAGATACCCGTAAGGCTTATGAATGATGAAATGAGAATGAGACATTTTAGTGTATTAGTTGTGTGTGCAAAGATAGTTTTGTTTTCGCTGGATTTAAAATAGTGTCGCCATACATTTATTGGTGTAAACCAAAAGCTATGTTAAATGATTGAATTTCTTACTATAAAAGGCGTAATATTATAGAAGTTAAGAGTATTAACTTTAAAATTAAAGAGTATGGAAAGCAATGATTTGGGTTCAAAAAAAACAAATAATAAACAAAATATAAACGAAGGATTTAGTGGTCAGAATCTAGCCCAAAATACGAATCCTGAAGTATCACATTTGAAATCAGAAGTAGAAACTGATGCACATGGAAATCAAAAAATTGTTCAAAGAGCACGTAATATTGATGGAACTTTAGAACAAAATGAGGATAGCACTCCTAAAAATTTAAGTTCTGATACCGCAAATGTTTCTGAAGAACAAGCTAAAAAAATGGTAGAAAATAAAGATCATAACTCGGACATCATTCCAAACCGATATCCTAATGAGCATCCTGATAATAAGGAAGACAGAGGGAATATTAAACTGGATGAATAACAATTGATTTTGTTTAGAAAGGCCAATACGAATCTAATTCCTATTGGCCTTTTTTATTTTCTATTCTAAATTGCTACTACTTATTTTCCCAATCCCAATTAGTAAAGTTCCAAAAAAAAGAAAAGCCATACCATAAAAAAACTGTTAAGCGGACCTTATTTTTTCAACTTTTAAAACTGTAAAAACTTGAGATAGTATTTTGATTTCCGAAAGGAAACGAGGAAACTTTTGTTTATTTTTACAAACTTACAAAAAGAAATTCTATGTCAAATATGCTTCCGTTTTTATTGATTTTCATCGTTGCTTTCGCTATTGGTATTTTCATTGGCAAACTTATTTTCTCTGCCCGATTCCAATCGGAAAAAATTAGTTTAGAAGAAAAATTAATTGCATTTTCCTCCCAATTCAATCAACTAAAAGAGCAGATTATTGTTGACAAAACAACTTTTGAAAAGCAATTAGAAAACGCCAATGCTGAGAAAGAAAGCATTCGAAGCGAAAAAGACAGTTTAGCCATTCAGCTTTCTAAGAAAGAAGTTGATTTTGAGAATCTTTGGGAACGCAACAAAGAGCAAAAAGAAGAAGTCGAGAAACTGCAAGAAAAATTCACCAAGGAATTTGAGAATCTCGCTAACAAAATATTAGAAGAAAAGTCCACTAAATTTACAGAACAGAACAAGGAAAACATGAAGAATATCTTGACACCTTTGCAGGATAAAATTCATTTGTTCGAAAAGAAAGTCGAAGACACCCACAAAGAAAGCATTGATTATCATGCGGCTTTACGCCAACAGATTCTAGGCTTACGGGAAATGAATATCCAAATGAGCAAGGAAACACTCAACCTGACGAAAGCCTTGAAAGGCGACAGTAAAATGCAAGGAAATTGGGGTGAATTGGTTTTGGAACGCGTTCTTGAAAAATCAGGATTAGAGAAAGGCCGTGAATATGAAGTCCAACAAGCGTTCACTACCGAAGATGGAAATCGCGTTTTCCCTGACGTTGTGATAAATCTGCCTGACGGCAAAAAGATGATTGTCGATTCTAAAGTTTCTTTGACCGCTTATGAAAAATACATCAATGAGGAAGATGACGATGTAAAAGTTGGATTTTTAAAAGAACACGTTAACTCCATCAAACGCCACGTAGAGCAATTGGGCAATAAAAACTATCAGGATTTATATCAAATTGAAAGCCCTGATTTTGTATTGTTATTTATTCCTATCGAGCCTGCTTTTGCTATGGCGCTTAATGAGGATACAACTTTATACAACAAAGCATTCGAGAAAAACATTGTCATAGTTACGCCAGCCACTTTATTAGCTACTTTGCGAACTATTGACAGCATGTGGACCAACCAAAAGCAACAGGAAAACGCTTTGGAAATTGCGCGTCAGGCTGGTGCTTTGTATGACAAATTCGAAGGTTTTGTAGCTGATTTAATCAAAATTGGAAAGAAAATAGACGAAAGTAAAATAGAATACAGTGGGGCCATGAACAAACTCGTAGAAGGAAAAGGAAACCTGATTGTCAGTGTGGAAAAATTGAAAAAAATGGGAGCCAAAGCGAAAAAAGCACTTCCGGAAAGCATATTGAACAGAGCAGAAAAAGACGAAAATCAATTATTAAACTAAATAAAATGAAACGAATTTTAGGAATTATTTTAGGAATCGGCACACTGGTCTTGATTTGTTATTTTGTATTTCTCTATTACGTTCCTTATAGTGAAGGCATTCGCTCTGGTGAACTCATAAAATTGAGTCATAAAGGAATGGCGATAAAAACATGGGAAGGCGAATTGAGTCAGGGAATTTCCGGAGCTCAGATTTTTAGTTTTTCTGTTTTGGACAATGACAAAAAAGTGATTGAAGATTTGAAAGGGCTTCAAGGAAATTATGTAAAATTAACTTATGTCGAAAGATACCGAACATTTGCTTGGTGGGGAGAAACAAGATATTTTGTTACATCCGTTCAAAAAGAAACTTCCCCTTTTAATCAAAAATAATTTTTATGAACACTACTTTTAAAACTGTTGCTTCGTCAAATATCAGTATTTCAGAATTGATGCTTCCGTCGCACACCAATTTTAGCGGAAAGATTCATGGTGGTTATATTTTGTCTCTTTTAGATCAAATTGCATTTGCTTGTGCTTCAAAATTTTCAGGAAATTATTGTGTGACAGCATCAGTGGACACGGTAAATTTCCTTAAACCAATCGAAGTTGGTGAACTGGTTACGATGAAAGCCTGTGTGAATTATGTGGGTAACAGTTCTATGATTATAGGCATTCGTGTAGAAGCCGAGAATATTCAAACAGGAAAAATAAAACATTGTAATTCTTCTTATTTTACAATGGTTGCCAAAGACAAGGAAGGCAAAAGTGTGCTGGTTCCCGGTTTAATCTTATCCAACCTTAATGAAGTACGCCGTTTTTGCAATTGCATCAAACAAATAGCCTTAAAAAAGGAAAAAGACCTACATGAAGAAGAGTTTGATTATAGTTCTCCTGAATCGCTGGCAAGCCTTAAAAAGTACAATGTACAATTAGAGTTACACTAATCCATCCAAAATGATTTTTTTAACTAAAATCAAGATTTTAAGATATAAAAACCCAAAAGTTAATTGCACCTTCTGATTTACACAAACTGCTAAATAAGCTTATATTAATGCAATTATTTATCATTAATCGTAAACTTATTTCCCTAAAATTTCGTAACTTTAAGTAGTTTAATTCATAAAAAGCGATGAAAAAAATTACGCTCCTTTTCCTGATTTTTATAGCTACTACTGCTGTTGCACAAGAAAAAATGACGACAGATAAAGGAATCATTAATTTTGAGGCTTCAGTTCCTTTCTTTGAAGAAGTAAAAGCAATAAATAAAAAAGCATCCTGTGTTTTGCTTACCAAAACAGGGGAAATAACTTGTTTAGCTATCATCAAAAATTTTCAATTTGAAAGAAGTTTAATGGAGGAACATTTTAATAAAAATTACATGCAGAGTCATCGATTTCCTAAAGCCATTTTCAAAGGCAGAATTGAGAAATTTGATTTGAAAAATATTGGCTCAAATGCAACTGAATATCAAATTACAGGAAAAATAACCATGCGTGGAAAATCAAAAAAAATCATTGTTACCGGTATAATCAAAAAAGGAACTCAAGGAATCGAATTAAGTACTAATTTCCCTTTAAATACTGATGATTTCAAAATCGAAATTCCTTTTATTGTGCGCAGTAAAGTATCTAAAAATGTGAATACTCAGCTTTATTGTGTTTTACAATAAAGCTATTTAGTTAAACAATTCCTAAGAACCTCCTCCAAGTTTTTGTATTTAAATTGGAATCCTAATTTTTCCAGTTTTTCTGATGATACTCTTCTTCCAGTTAATACAATTTTAGACATTTCACCCATTACAAATTTTAACACAAATTCGGGAACATTGGGCAACCAAATCGAGTAACCGAAAACTCGCGCCAATGTTTTAGAAAAAATTGCATTGTTTGTATTATCATTAATGGCTGCATTATAAGGTCCATTCATTTCATCATTTACAACAGCCTCAAGATATACATTACACAAATCATCGACATGTATCCACGGCATGTATTGCTTTCCTGATCCTAATACTGAACCCAATCGATATTTAAATATAGGAATCAGTTTCTTTAAAAAACCATCATTTTTTCCTAATACTAATCCAGTTCGGATTTTTACCGTACGAATATGCAGGTTTTCAATAAAATCTATTGCATTTTCCCATTTTTGACACGTAGCACCCAGAAAGTCATGAGCCAAAGGTATTTCTTCAGTACAGATTTCTTCTCCATTCACAGCGCCATAAATCCCAACTGCCGAAGCTGAAATAAAGGCATCCAATTTTTTATTGTTTTTCTTCAAAACAGAATAAATCAATTGCGTTGACTTTTCTCTACTGTCAATAATAGCTAATTTGCGTTTAGCAGTCCATCTTTTTTCAGCGATATTTTCACCCGCTAAATGGATTATGTAATCCGCATTTAGTACTGCCGCTTCATCAATTGTTTGATTGGAAACGTCCCATTTAAAATAAGAAATATCGGTTGTGTTTTTTTTATCACTTCGACTCAATATAGAAACTGAGAATCCTTTCTCAATTAATAAATCAGTTAAGTGTTTACCGATAAATCCTGAACCTCCGCTTATTAATATATTTTTTTTCATAACAAAACAAATCTAGTCATTTTGAGCCATATAAACATTAACATTAATTTTTGTTTAACATTATTAGATTTTAGTTAAACATTCATTACCTTTATACTCTAATTTGAAATACATCAAAAATGGCTACTAAAAAATCAACAATAACAAGAGAGAAAATAGTTTCTATGTATATGAATTATACATTGGAAAATAATGACAAACCGAAATCCGTTTATAATTTCACTAAACTGAATAACTTTTCAGAAGCTGAATTTTACAACTTTTTTGGAACCATGGAAAGTGTAGAGAAAGAAATCTTCAAAATGTTTCTAGAAAAAACGGTCGAATTACTTCAAAAGGATCAAGACTATGAAACCTATGATATGAAAAGTAAAATGCTGAGTTTTTACTTTACTTTCTTTGAATTATTAGCTGCGAACAGAAGTTATGTGACCATGAGTTTGAAACAGCACCACAATGAATTGAAAAATTTAATGCTGTTATCCAGTTTGAGAAGCAGTTTCAAAAACTATGTCGCAGGAATCATTTCAGATGAATACCGAATCAAGCAGGAAAAATTTCAAAACTTTCAGGAAAAAGCAATTCAAGAAACTTCTTGGATACAACTTTTATTGACTTTGAAATTTTGGTTGGAGGACTCCTCTCCTGCTTTTGAGAAAACAGACTTATATATTGAGAAGTCAATAAAAGCCACATTTGAATTGATGAACATCACTCCGCTAGATAGCTTAATAGACTTTGGGAAATTTATTTTCAAAGAAAAAATACACAACAAATAATGAAAACCATAGACTATATCCCTACGTCAAAAATTGAAAGAGCAACCAAACTGGTGCAAACTGGAGCAAAAGTTGGTGTAAATTATCTCAAATATTATGGAGAAAAAATGGTCAATTCTGATTTGACTCGCGACAAACTCAACGAAGATAACGCAGAAGACATCTACGACGGACTGAAAAGCTTGAAAGGAAGCGCGCTCAAAGTAGCGCAAATGCTAAGTATGGACAAAAGCTTTTTGCCGCAGGCTTATGTGGAAAAATTTTCACTTTCACAGTTTTCTGTTCCGCCACTTTCGGCTCCATTAGTACTGAAAACGTTCAAGACGAATTTTGGAAAAACACCGTATGAAATTTTTGACGAGTTCAATGCGAATTCCGTTAATGCTGCAAGTATCGGGCAAGTTCATGTTGCAGTAAAAAACGGCAAAAAACTGGCGGTAAAAATTCAATATCCTGGCGTTGCCAATAGTATTTCATCTGATTTGGCTTTGGTGAAACCAATAGCGATTCGAATGTTCAACCTTCAAGGGAAAGATTCTGATAAGTATTTCAAGGAAGTCGAAGATAAATTGATTGAGGAAACCAATTATTTATTGGAATTAAAACAAAGCCAAGAAGTGGTTGAAGCCTGCAAAAAGATTGAAAATTTAGTTTTCCCAAATTACTATCCAAAATTTTCATCCGAGAAGATTATCACGATGGATTGGATGACAGGAATTCATCTTTCGGAATTTACCAATAAAAATGACAATCAAGAAATCGCGGACAAAATTGGTCAGGCCTTGTGGGATTTCTATATGTATCAGATTCATATTTTAAGGAAAGTACATGCTGATCCGCATCCGGGTAATTTCTTGGTGAACGATAAAAACCAATTAGTGGCACTGGATTTTGGTTGTATGAAACAAATCCCAAATGACTTCTATATTCCTTATTTCGAATTAATAAACAAAGAAGTGATTGATAACAAGAAGCTTTTTAGTCAAAAATTATTCGAATTAGAAATCCTTAGAGTGGATGACTCCAAAGAGGAAGTGGAATATTTCACTCAAATGTTTTACGATTTACTATCGCTGTTCACTAAACCTTTTCAAACCGAAAATTTTGATTTCTCGGACGCAGCATTTTTTGAAAGCATCGCACAGTTGGGCGAACGATTTTCAAAAGACACTAATCTTAGAAAAATGAACGGGAATAGAGGTTCCAAACATTTCATTTATATGAACAGAACCTTTTTTGGATTATACAATTTGATGTTTGATTTAAAAGCAACAATTGTTGTCCATGAATATCAAAAATACAACTAGTGAAAAAGGAAAATCTGCCTTCAAAAATGTGTTTGGTTTGCAATCGACCTTTTAGCTGGCGGAAAAAATGGGAAAAGGTTTGGGACGAAGTCAAATATTGTAGCGAAAAATGCAAAAGAAACAAAAAGGGTTAGTTTGGTTTAGAAATGATCTTAGAGTCCATGATAATGAATCTTTGACAAATGCTATTGTTGAAAATGATACTGTAATTGCGGTGTATTGTTTTGATCCAAGACATTTTGAAAACACAAGATTTGGTTTTAAGAAAACAGAAAAATTCCGAGCTAAATTCCTGATTGAATCGGTAACAGCATTGAAACAAAATCTGGAAAAATTAAATATTCCGCTTTTGGTGTATCACCAAAACCCAGAAGATTGTATTCCGGAAATTATTGCTCAAAATGGAATCAATTCTGTTTACTTCCAAGAAGAATGGACGAGTGAGGAAATGGAAGTTTTGGAGAATATAAAAGCTAAAGTTCCGGATTCAGTATCGTTCAAAGCGACTTACAATCAGTTCTTATTTCATCCTGCAACTATTCCGTTTGATATTCCATCGATTCCAAATGTTTTTACACAATTCAGAAATCAGTGTGAAAAATCAATAACCGTCAGACCTGAATTTACAGTTAAACCGCTACCAAAAGAAAATCGGATCACGAACGAAACTGTAATTCCTACAATGGAAACATTGGGATTTACTGATTTTGAAATGGATTCCAGAACAGCATTTCCTTTTCGAGGTGGTGAAAATGAAGCACTGAAACTATTGAAAAATTATTTTTGGGAAACCAAAAAACTAAGCGTTTATAAATTGACCCGCAACGGATTGATTGGAACTGATTTTAGTTCGAAATTTTCTCCTTGGTTGGCCAATGGCTCTATTTCGGCGAAAACTATTTATTGGGAGATTGTTAAATATGAGCAACAAGTCGAGAAAAATGATTCGACGTATTGGTTGATTTTTGAACTGATTTGGAGAGATTATTTTAAATACGTTTCGATGAAAAACGGGAATTTGATTTTCAAAATTGGAGGAATTTTAGATAAAAAATACGATTGGAAAAACAGTCTATCTGCCATAAACAATTGGATCAACGGCACTACTGAAGAGTCTTTTGTAAATGCCAACATGATTGAATTGCAACAAACTGGCTGGATGAGCAATCGCGGGAGACAAAATGTAGCGTCTTATTTTGCAAAGAATCTTCTTCTAGACTGGCGCATAGGAGCCGCGTATTTTGAAGCGATGCTTATTGATTACGATGTTCACAGCAATTACGGGAATTGGATGTATGTTTCAGGAGTTGGCAACGACCCAAGAGATCGAAAATTCAATATTAAATTACAAGCTGCCAATTATGACGGGCAATCAAAATTCCAGAAATTATGGCTGCAACAACAATTATTTTAAAAATTAAATGAATACAAACAAGAAACATATCAATGTGGTTTGGTTAAAAAGGGACCTTCGTTTACAGGATAACGAAGCGATTTTTAATGCCACAAAAACAGATACACCCACTTTGTTACTTTATGTATTCGAAAAATCTTTAGAAAACGATTCGCATTACAGTCCGAGACACTGGAATTTCATCAAACAATCGCTTGTAGATATCAACAAACAGCTTAAACAATCGAACACACATGTTTTAGCGGTGTCCTCAGAGGTGCTGCAAGTACTCAACACCATACAAGAAATATATAAAATAGATACGGTTTTTTCGCATCAGGAAACAGGATTAAAAATCACGTACGAAAGAGACAAAAGCTTCAAACGATTTTGCAAAAACAATCAAATTCATTGGGTTGAAAACACCAATAACGGTATTTTCAGAGCGTTAAAAAACAGAACGGATTGGGTTTCAAAATGGGAAAAATACATGAATGAACCTCAATTTATTTTTGATTCAAAAGCAGAAAATTTCCTCGATACGGTAGCAATAACCGAACTCGAAAAAGCATTGGAAAAGACAAATTTAGAAACTATTCCAGACACTGTTTTTCAAAAAGGCGGCAGTACAATGGCTGGAAAGTATTTGCAAAACTTCTTTGACGAGCGCTATCATAATTATAGTTCCCATATTTCGAAACCTTTATTGGCTCGAAGAAGTTGCAGCAGATTATCACCATACATTGCTTGGGGAAACTTATCATCCAGACAAGTCTTGCAAAAAGCGGCCACGTTCAGATTGACATGTACCCATAAAAAGCAAATTGATTCATTTATATCCAGACTGACTTGGCAGGCACATTTCATTCAAAAATTTGAAATGGAAGAGATCATGGAGTTTGAAAGTGTCAATAAAGGATTTCATTCGTTGAAAAAGAAAGTCAATGAAAATTATATTGAAGCTTGGAAAACAGGAAAAACGGGATTTCCATTAATCGATGCTTCCATGCGTTGCTTGAATGAAACCGGTTATTTGAACTTTCGAATGCGGGCGATGTTAGTGTCATTTTTTACGCATAATCTATGGCAGCCTTGGCAGGAAGCGACGCAACATTTATCACAAATGTTTCTGGATTTTGAACCCGGAATTCATTTTCCGCAGTTGCAAATGCAGGCTGGTGAAACCGGAATCAATATGTTGCGTATCTATAATCCAATAAAGAACAGTTACGAACATGATCCTGATGGTGAATTTATAAAAAAATGGGTGCCGGAATTGCGCAATTTACCACGAGGATTTGTACATGAACCCTATAAAATGACCTATTTAGACCAGAAGTTTAATGATTTTGAAGTAGGCATCAATTATCCGAAACCAATTGTAAATATGGAACGAACGAGGAAATTTGCCAGTGATTTTTTATGGAAAATGAAAAAGAATCCATTGGTAAAAGAGGAAAGTTTCCGCATATTAAAGTTACACACTATGGCTGATATTGGCGACAGTGAATAATGCTTCAATACCAATTTAAAAAACAATAGCAATTTCAATTAAAAAATATCGTGACTGTAAAAAAAGAACTTACTGATGTAGACAAAGACCGAATCATAGAAATGGCTTGGGAAGACCGAACCACTTTTGATGCGATTTTAATGCAATTTGGACTAAAAGAACAAGAAGTAATTGACTTGATGCGAATAGAAATGAAGCCTTCAAGTTTTAGAATGTGGCGTGAAAGAGTGCAAGGACGTAAAACAAAACATGAAAAATTAAGGAATTTTCGGGAAGGTCGTTTTAAATGTACGATGCAAAGACAAATTAACAACAATAAGATTTCTAAGCGTTAAAAATTAGTTTTCAGTAAACAGTAATCTGTTAAAACAACAACATATAAAAAATGAAAAACATAGTAATCATTGGTGGTAGTAAAGGTATTGGCAATGCTATTTTGTTGCAACAATTAGAAACAAACTTTGTCTACAACATTAGCCGAAACTCGCCAGATATCACACATCCCAACCTGAAACACTTTTCTGCAGATGTATTGCAGGATTCGCTTCCAGAAATAGAAACTATAGACACCTTGATTTACTGTCCGGGTTCCATCAATTTGAAACCAATAGGAAGTCTTAGTATCGATGATTTTAGAAATGATTTTGAAATTAATGTCATTGGCGCAGTAAAAGCCATTCAGAAATATTTACCTGTTTTAAAAAAGGGAACTAATCCATCGATTGTTTTGTTTAGCACCGTAGCCGCAAAATTAGGAATGCCGTTTCATGCTAGTATTGCTACTGCAAAAGCAGGAATTGAAGGATTAGTGAAATCGCTGGGAGCAGAATTGGCATCGGTAGTACGCATCAATGCCATTGCTCCCACGATTACCGAAACGTCACTTGCAGCAGGTATTTTGAGAAATGATCGAATGAAAGAAAATATGGTGGAACGCCACCCGATGAAAGGCTATTTGAAACCCGAAGAAGTAGCTAGTATGACTGGCTTCCTAATTTCGGAAAATGCAAAATCAATTTCTGGTCAAGTATTCGAGATGGATTACGGAATAGTGACTTTTAAAATCTAAAAAAATAATTAGCCATAATTAAAATTGAAAGACAGAATACCATGATAAAAGAAATGAAAAGTTACGAGAAAATTGAACAATACGACACTGAAATAACAGAATCGTTAGCTGATAATTACAGAGTAATAATTGAAAATTTAGGGGAAGACGTTAACAGAGAAGGTCTTGAAAAAACACCGGAGCGTGTGGCCAAAGCGATGCAATATTTAACTCATGGCTACGGATTAGATCCATTAGAGATACTAAAATCAGCGATGTTTACTGAAGACCATAAACAAATGATTGTGGTAAAAGACATCGAAGTATATTCCATGTGTGAACACCACATGTTACCGTTTTTTGGAAAAGCACATGTCGCTTATATTCCAAATGGTAAAATTGTAGGTTTAAGTAAAATCCCAAGAGTCGTGGATGCTTTTGCCAGAAGAATGCAAGTGCAGGAACGATTGACGGACCAGATTAAAAATTGTATTCAGGACGCTTTGAATCCACTTGGTGTAGCGGTTGTGATTGAAGCGCAACACATGTGCATGCAAATGCGAGGGATTCAAAAACAAAATTCGGTTACCACGACTTCTTCTTTTACAGGAGCTTTCGAAAAAGACAAAACCAGAAAAGAATTTATCAGTTTAGTTTCTAATAAATTGAGTTAATTTTAGATAAAGAATAGTTACACAACGATTTTCACAACTAAGAAAACGGATTAAAAGTGGCCACAAAGATGCAAAGACGCAAAGAAAAACTTGATCAATCAAAACAATAAAACTTAGTGCCTTTGCGCCTTAGCGGCAAAAAAAATACAAACCATGAAAATTCTCTTAACAGGCGCAACAGGTTATATCGGGAAACGACTTTTACCACTATTGGTAGAGCAAGGACATGATATAATCTGTTGTGTGAGAGATAAAAACCGGTTTTATTGTCCTATCGAATTTCAAAAAAATGTTACGGTAATTGAAGTCGATTTTCTCAGACAAGAAACTTTGACAGCCATTCCAGATGCTATTGATGCCGCTTATTATCTGATTCATTCCATGTCGGGAACCGCTGCTAATTTTGATGAATTAGAAAGTTTATCGGCACTTAATTTTGTACAGCGCTTGAATGAAACCGAAGCAAAACAAGTTATTTATTTAAGCGGAATCATCAATGACAAATCGCTATCGAAACATTTATCATCGAGAAAAAAAGTAGAAGAAATTTTAAATATTGGAACTTTTGCCACGACAACTTTAAGAGCCGGAATTATTGTAGGTTCTGGAAGCGCATCGTTTGAAATCATACGGGATTTAGTGAATAAACTTCCCATAATGATTACCCCAAAGTGGCTGAATACCAAATGCCAGCCGATTGCAATTCCGGATGTACTCGATTTTTTATCCAAATCATTATTAAACCCCGTTACGTACAACCAGAGTTTTGACATTGGCGGGCCGGATATTTTAACGTACAAAGAAATGCTTTTGGGTTTTGCGGAAGCCAAAAAACTAAAGCGATGGATATTTACCGTTCCCATAATGACGCCAAAATTATCCTCGTATTGGTTGTATTTTGTAACCTCAACATCGTATAGGCTCGCATCAGCACTGGTCAGCAGCATGAAAGTCGAAGTCGTTTGCAGTGATAACAGAATCAATACGCTACTGAATGTTACGCCTATGTTCTACAAACAAGCGCTTTCCCGTGCTTTGATAAAAGTAGACGAGGATAAAGTAGCTTCAAGCTGGAAAGATTCGTTGGTCAGCGGACGTTTTAGCAGTAATATGTCGGAATATTTAAAGGTTCCAAAAAAGGATTGCTACATCGACCGACGTAAAATGGAAATCATAGACCGAGATTTTACCATCAGTAGAATTTGGTCGATCGGTGGAGATACGGGTTGGTATTATGGTGATTGGTTGTGGGATTTACGCGGTTTTATTGACAAATTATACGGTGGCGTAGGTTCCAGAAGAGGGCGAACAAATCGACATGATATTCATTCTGGGGATGCTTTAGATTTTTGGCGCGTCTTGTATGCCAATAAAGAAGAGGGAAAATTAATCTTATTTGCCGAAATGAAATTACCAGGTGAAGCTTGGTTAGAATTTAAAATTATCGGAAATACTTTGTATCAAGCGGCGACTTTTAGACCAAGAGGAATTTGGGGAAAATTATACTGGTATTCCGTTTTGCCATTTCATGGATTTATTTTCGAAGGAATGTTGAAGAAATTGATTCAGTAATTTTTTTAAACATATAAGTCATATAAGTTTTTAAGACATAACCTAAAAACTTATATGACTTATATGTTTAAATCCTTTTACTTCAAAATTCCGGCTTTGTACGTAGCAATCGCTCTATCCCTAGCCATAGCGTGCTCAACCATTGGTTTTCCATATCCTAAATCGAATTCTTCGATCCATTTTCGGATGTAGATTCCTTTTTCGTCGAATTTTTTTTGTTGGATTTCTGGATTAAAAACACGGAAATAAGGAGCTGCATCACAACCGGTTCCTGCAGCCCATTGCCAGTTTCCAACATTGGCGGACAATTCGTAATCCAGTAATTTTTCAGCAAAATAAGCTTCTCCCCATTGCCATTGAATCAATAAATGCTTGCAGAGAAAACTCGCTACCACCATTCGGACTCTGTTGTGCATATATCCTGTTTCATTGAGCTGGCGCATTCCGGCATCAACCATAGGATATCCAGTAGTTCCCGAACACCAACGTTTGAAATCTTCTTCATTATTGCGCCACTGAATCCCATCATACGCTGATTTGAAGTTTTGTGTAACGACTTTGGGGAAACTGAATAAAATTTGCATGAAGAATTCTCTCCAAATCAATTCACTCAAAAAAACATCATTTTTGTGAAATGCCCAATTGACTAATTTCCGAACGCTTACGGTTCCAAAACGCAAATGTGGCGAAAGATAAGAGGTTTTGTCCAAGGCTGGAAAGTCTCTTATATCTTGATAATTTGAAATGAATTTTAAATTATGCGGCTTTACTTTTATTGGACTTTCTTCGAAACCTATTTGTTCCAAAGATGGAAAAGTAAAATTGTTTTTATGGAAGTTAGAAAACATATCCGTGGCATCATATTCTATAACCGGAGCCATTGATTTGTATTTTTCTAACCATTTATTTTTAAAAGGAGTATAAACCGTGTACGGCAATCCATCGGCTTTTGTGATTTCTTTTTCTTCGAAAATAACTTGGTCTTTAAAAGAATAAGAAATAGTATTGTTGGCTTCCAACATTTCACAAATAATGGTGTCACGTTGTATGGCGTACGGTTCATAATCTTTGTTGAAGAAAACTGCTGCGACATCGAATTCTTCTAAAAGTAATTGCCAAACTTCTATAGTTTTTCCTTTTTTAACCAAAAGAGAACTTCCTATTTCCTGTAATTGAGTATTTATTTTAGAAAGTGATTCGTGAATGAAACCTACTCTGGCATCGTTTTTTGGTAAACTGTCTAAAATGGAATCATCAAAAATAAACAATGGAATAACAGGATATTTAGATTTCAAAGCATGGAATAATCCAACATTATCTTCTAAACGTAAATCGCGTCTGAACCAAAAAAATGATACTTCTTGTTTCACCATTATTTAGAATTAAATAGTTGATCTACCATAACACGTCTGTGATCAAAGATGGTTTTCAATTTATTTTTTACGACAAGTGTATTCATAATTCGGCCGATGAAACCCAAAGGCAACGCATAATGAACTAAATCGGTCATTTTTACTCCGTTTTCAGTAGCTTCGAAAAAGTGTTTGTGATGCCACAGCGCGTAAGGTCCAAAACGTTGTTCGTCGATAAAATAACTATTCTCTTTTACGAATGTGATTTCGGTAACCCAAGGCAATTTCAAACCCAAAAGCGGCGACACTTTGTATTGTATTATTTGACCGGCATACATTGATTTATTATCAAAATCTGTGATTTCGAAACCCATTGTTTCCGGTGTGATTTTTTGAAGATTACTTGGACTGGAAAAAAAAGCCCAACATTCTTCTAAACTTGCATTTACATGCTGAACGGTTTCTTTTTTATAGAGTTTCATCTAAAAAATATTTAAGATTTTTGATTAACGATTCTTGATTTAAGATTTTCGAGCGTGCTATTAAGGATTTTCAGAAATCTGCGATCAAAAATCGTTAATCTTCATTCAAAAATCTCTTAACTTAATGATATTGCGCGTGAGGGATGGCAGTGGAGCTCTTTTTATAGCTGGCTTTTTTTGCTAGCTATAAAAAAGCGGGAACGTACAGCCCGACCCGATTTTTCATCGGGTCACGCCCAAATGGAATTGCTAGATTTTATAGTATTTAAAAGGCACGAATAACATTCCGAAACACTCACCATGTTCCTTACCCAAATGTTTGTGATGTACTTTGTGGGCTTTTCGCAAGCCTATTAAATACTTGTTATTGGTGTTTTTGAACCACTTGAAACGTTGATGAATCAAGACATCGTGAATCATGAAATAACAGAATCCGTAAAATGTGATTCCGAGTCCAATGAAAAATAAATAGTTCACCCCTCCTTCTACGCCAAAGTAAAAAAGAACGATGCTGGGAATCGCAAAAATCACAAAGAAAATGTCATTTCGTTCGAAAACATTCGCGTATTTAGGTTGGTGATGATCGGCATGAAAATACCACATCAAACCGTGCATAATGTACTTATGCGTAAGCCAGGTCACACATTCCATGAAAAGAAAAACACCTAAAAAGATTAAAAAGGAAATCATTATTTTGTTATTTATTTAAAATATAGGTTTTAAAAGTAAGCACTGCTTTATACTAATCTCAACTTGTACGTTACAAAAGATTGCGCCAATAGACCCGCTTTCGTATAATTTGAAACGCGAATTCTGGCATTCCCAATTTCATGACAAGGCGTGTTTTCAAGTTTTTTCAAGAGTTTTTTATAATATACAAATGCCGTGTAAACTCCAAATTTAGCTTCGATGGGCAGTTTTAGAATTCCTTGATATGCGACGTTAAAATCTTCCTGAATTTCCTTTATAATCATTTTTTTGGCATTTTCATCGAATGAATTCAAATCGACTCCCGGAAAATAATTTCGGTTCAAAACCAGATTATCGTCCTTCAAATCTCTCAAAAAATTAACTTTTTGGAAAGCAGACCCCAATCGCATGGCTTCGTCTTTCAACTGTTCATATTTATGGTCTTTTCCGGCTACAAAAACTTTAAGACACATTAGTCCAACCACATCTGCAGAACCATAAATGTATTCATCATATTCGGCTTTGCTATTGTAATCTGATTTTACTAAATCCAGTTTCATACTTTTCAAAAAAGATTGAATCAAGTCGTCAGTAATGTTGTATTTCTTAACCGTATGCTGAAAGGAATTCAAAATTGGGTTCAGACTTATCCCAGAATTATACGATTTGTAATATTCTTTTTCGAAATCATTAATCAATTCTTCCTTATCGAAACCATGAAATGAATCGACAATTTCATCGGCAAAACGAACAAACCCATAAATGCTGTATATCGCATCCCTAATGATTGGCGAAAGCATGTATACCGCCAATGAAAATGAAGTACTGTAGTTTTTAGTAACCAGCTTACTGCATTTGAAAGAGACATCATCAAATAATTGCTTCATGGCTATTGTTCTAAAAATTGCTTATTTATTAATTCCGACACTAGTTTTCCTGAGATCAATGCGGGCGGAACACCCGGTCCGGGAACGGTTAATTGTCCCGTGAAATATAGATTCTTTACTTTTTTACTTTTTAATTTCGGTCTTAAAAAAGCGGTTTGCAATAAAGTATTCGCCATTCCGTAAGCATTTCCTTTATACGAATTGTATTCTGAGACAAAATCATTTTTACAGAACGACTGCTTAAATATAATATTCTTTTTCACGCTTTGTTGCGTTAAGGCTTCAAAACGATCCATTAATTTATTGAAATATTCTTCTCTTAATTCCTCTGTATCTGTGATTCCAGGCGCTAACGGAACGAGAAAAAATCCACTTTCCATTCCTTCTGGCGCAGCCGTTGTATCAGTTAACGAAGGAAAGTTTGCATAAAACAAAGGTTCCTTTGGCCACTGTGGTTCATCATAAATATCTTTCGCATGCTGATAAAAATCAACATCAAAAAACAAGGCATGATGTGAAATATTTTCTATTTTTTTATCAAACCCTACATAAAACAATAATGACGAGGGTGCAAAAACACGACTGTCCCAATATTTCTCGGAATACGCTCGATGTTCCTTATCCAACAATGTTTCCGTATGATGATAATCAGCTCCGCTCAAAATCAAATCGGACGCAATTGTTTCTCCGTTTACAACTAAAGCTTTTGCCGTTTTATTCTCAACGATTATTTTCTCAATATTTGAACTCGTGTGAAACGTAACTCCTAATTCTCTTGCTAAACTTTCCATCGCACGAACTACATCAAACATTCCAGTTTTAGGATGCCAAGTTCCAAGACCAAAATCAGCATAATTCATAAAACTATAAAACGATGGCGTATCAGATGGTTTTGCTCCAAGAAACAAAACTGGAAATTCCAATATCTGAATTAAACGCTCGTTCTTAAATTTCTTGCGTACCTCTTTACTGATGTTAGTAAAAAACTGTCCCACTTTTAAAGCAGTTTCCTTAGTTACCAATTCCAATGGTGAAACTCCGGGACGATATACTAAATCTTTGATGGCAATATCATAATTGCTTTTGGCTTCGGCCATAAATTCATTTAGTATTTTGCCGCTTCCTTTTTCAATAGCTTCAAAAGCAAATATAATATCCGCTAAATTATCTGCAATTGCTATAAAATCATCTACACCATAATACACTCGGTATGCCGGAGATAATTTTATGAGCTCATAGTAATCAGTTGTTTTTTTGTCAAAATCAGCAAAAAAACGTTCAAATACATCGGGCATCCAATACCAACTTGGCCCCATATCAAATGTAAACCCTTCTCTTTTTAATTGTCTCGCTCTTCCGCCAATAGTTGCATTTTTTTCAAAAATAGCAACTTCATGGCCACTTTTTGCCAAATAACAGGATGCCGCTAAAGCTGAAAATCCCGAACCTATAATTGTAATTTTTTTCTTCATTTGTTTAACAAATATACAAAAATATTAAACAAAAAATTAAATTCGGTCTATTAATTCTGAAATGGAGTCGAAAATTGATATTTTATCAGAAAGTTCTTCTTTATTAATAAATTCAACCAATCTACCAGCGAACCATAACTCGGTGTTATCGTCTACCAATTCAGCGGTCATTTTGGCTACATATTCATTTATGGAATCTCTATCAGGCTGAACGGTCAGGTAGGATACGAAAACAATCGAATTAAAATGTTTCTTTAAATCTTTCAAATTTTCAATTGGCATACTCTCTCCCAAGTAAATCGTTTTATATCCATTCAAAAGAATTTCATAATTCAAATACATCAATCCCAACTCATGTATTTCATTCATTGGAAGGGAAAGAACAAAAACTTTATCGAATTTAGTCTGTTTTAAAACCTGCAATTTTTCAGTATTAACCAGTAATTTTTGTTTGACCAAATAACTGATAAAGTGTTCGTGCGCCGGCGTAATGGTATCTGACTGCCATAATAATCCCAATTCATTCATCAAAGGGATGAAGACTTCGTGAAAAACTTCTTTAAATGATTTATCAGCGATTAACCAATTGTAGGTATTGAAAAATAATTCCTGGTCAAAGTTCATCATTGCCATTTTAAAAGCACTGATAGCATGATTTTTAGCATTTTTTGTAGAAATAATTTCTCTTACCAGAGACGGTATTTTTTCTTGGGGATAAGTGGCAATTTTTGATATTTTATACCCATAATCATGCAACAAAGTAATATTTAAAAGCTTTTGCAAGCTAGCCAAATCATACAACCGAATGTTAGTATCAGTACGCATGGGTTGCAGTATATCGTATCTTTTCTCCCAGATTCGTATGGTATGCGCTTTTATTCCAGAAAGATTTTCAAGATCTTTTATACTGAAAACGCTTTTTATATTGTTCATTGTTTACGTTAATTTAATAAACAAATGTAAAATATTTTTCCCTATTAATTTGAAATAATCTGAAAACTATTGTTTTATTCTAAAGTAACATTGTCAAATGCATCCAATTTATCTAAATTCAGGATTGTTTTAGAATTATCAGTACTTCGGGCGTACATCGGTTCAAACTTTGCTCCATAGACTACTTCATTAAAGGTATAGGAAGTTCTGATTGCAACCGTATTACTGAACATATCATCAAAGGTTTTGATGAAAACAAGAATTTCACCATGAGTATTCTCAAAATCGGCTGACGTAAAATTATAAAGTGGGCTGTTTTCAGTTATTGGGTGAACCAAAGTCCAGCTTAAGGTTAATGCATTTATTTTATCCAATTCTAATTCCAAAGAGTAGAAATTATTAGTCATTATACCATTTTCCTCAACACTCATTCCAAGAGTCATTTTGGCTTCAGCATCAGTAAAATTCGTATTTTTAAAAGGGGTGGTTCTAATCATTAAGCCGGTAATTTCGCCGTAAGGTGCAATCAGGGCATTATGAGAAAACTTCAAAAATGCTGTTGGTTTACTAAATCTCCCGAAGAATAAACCCGTAGCAATAGCAAAACTCAACAACCCAATTAACGCTTCGGCAGCCGAAACAAGACTTGCCATAAAACCTGAAGGACTAATATGTCCATATCCTACTGTAGTAAAAGTTTGCGCACTAAAGAAATATGCCTGTCCAAATTGTACCCAATCTGACCCGGAGGTATCAATACCATTCAAATTCTCAATTCCTATAGCATAATAGATAAAGGCAAACAAAAAATTAATTCCAACATAAAATAACAGTAGAACCAACATGAATTTCCACCGTGGCATATCAATCATCGTATGATACCAACTGATGCGATGCAAAATATGCATGCCTTTCTTCTCTACATTTGCAGTTCCATTTTTATTTACAAAACGACCTCCATAACTATTGGCATTCGTCCCAAAGCCAGTATTTTTATCTGCTTTAGCTTTTATATTGATATTTTTTAAAGAGGCCATTTCATTTCAATTAGTTATAAGGTAAAAATAGCTAAAAATATTTTTATAAAACAGAACACATTTGCTTATAAATGTGTCTCTTTAATTCGAACAAAAGTATTTTCATAGCTTAACTCTTTCGTCTATAATTTTTTTTTAAATACGTTATTTTATAGTTATGGCAAGAAATATTTCCAAACTTAATATGAAAATTCAGTGAAAAAATAATTGATTAAAATAAATCAAAGTTACTGAAAATCAGTACCTTTATGTTGAATTTTACTTTTTTATATAAAACTGAATGTTATGTATAACGAGATGCTAAAAGATAGAATTGAAGCAGGTTTACTCCTTGCAGAAAAATTAAAAAAATATCAAAATAGCAATACAGTTGTTCTTGCTGTCCCCAGAGGCGGAGTACCTGTAGCAAATATTATTGCCAAAAGTTTACATCTTCCGTTAGATATTGTGCTCTCTAAAAAGATTGGACATCCTTACAACAGGGAATTTGCCATAGGTGCCGTATCAATAGATTCGACGATTATTGATGAGCATCCTGGTGTTTCCAATGAATATATAGAAGAAGCAATCGTCAGACTTCGAAAATTACTGCGGGGGAAATACGGACTCTACATGGGCAATCGCGAACCTATTGATATAAAAGGTAAAAACGTCATTTTGGTAGACGATGGTATCGCAACCGGAAATACCTTACTGGTCAGCATCAGTATGTTGCGAAAAAGAAACCCTGCAAAAATCATTGTTGCAGTACCGGTTTTACCTCGTGAGACCTTAGCAGTATTTGAGAAAAATGCAGATGAGTTTATCTACCTGATTGCCTCTAAATCTTTTAGAGGAGTAGGCGGATTTTATGAAGACTTTGATCAAGTGGAAGATGATGAAGTGATTAAATTGTTGAGTGTTACAAGCCCTATTGAATAGCATTACAAATCTACGTATTGTTTTATTTTAAAAAATCAATCATGGAGAAATTAGATTTGGAAATCCCCTTATCATCTGTCACATTGAAAGGGGATTTAGTAATTCCTGAGAACGCAATTGGGATTATTGTTTTTTCACACGGGAGTGGCAGCAGCAGGTTCAGTTCCCGAAACAGAATGGTAGCAGAACTCATTCAGCAACAAAAAATAGGCACGTTCCTCTTTGACTTACTTACCGAAGAAGAAGATCGTATTTACGAAAACCGGTTTAATATCGATTTACTAACCAACCGACTAATAGAGACTACACTATGGCTAATGGGATATAAAGGCGCAAAAAACGTACCCATAGGCTACTTTGGAGCAAGTACCGGAGCAGCATCAGCATTGCGGGCAGCAGCTCATTTTGGAAATAGAATAAAGGCGGTAGTATCACGCGGCGGACGCCCAGATTTAGCTATTACGGAATTACCTTTAGTAACCGCTCCCACATTACTCATTGTGGGTGGTGAAGATGTTCCGGTTATTGGAATGAACAAAATGGCTTATGATGAATTAGGATCCATAAAAGAAATGAAAATAATTCCGGGAGCAACCCATTTATTCGAAGAGCCAGGAAAATTACAGGAAGTCGCTGATTTAGCGATTGTCTGGTACAAAAGACATTTGACAAAAGAAAACGAGTAAGCATGTAAAAACTTGACCTATACTTTCCAATAATTACAGTCATTTATCATTGTTCTTTTGATTTTAAAATTATCCTAAATATATTTTTTTATTTACTTACATACAAAAACAGCTAAACCGAAAACGGCATATTACAAAAAAGGTACTATCATGAAAAAGACAATTACTTTTCTAATACTTTTACTTTTTACAGTAAATGCATTTAGTCAGACAATACCAGATAATGAATTTTCTAAAGAATATTACTTGAAGAAAAGTAAAAACCAAAAAACCACAGGTTGGATTTTACTTTCAGGCGGAACTATTATGACTGTAGTAGGCGTAATTGGTTTTAGCGATAGCTGGTATAGTAGTTCTAATGCAACAACAGACGCCTATGGTTTTATTATGTTGGGAGGTGTAGTTTCTGGTTTGGGAAGCATTCCTTTTTTTATAATGTCAGGAAATAATGCTCGAAAAGCGGCAACTATTTCTTTAATTAACCAGCCCGTTTTCAGCCCCATGCAAGGTTCATTAGTTCTAAACTCACAACCGGCGCTATCGGTAAAAATTACTTTTTAATACCTACTTATTCATCTTTTAAACTATATAATCAATTAAAAAACAAACAATCTAACATTTAAACATCAGTATTATGGCAACAGTAAATACGTATATCACCTATAATGGAAATTGCGAAGAAGCGTTTAATTTTTACAAATCAGTGTTTGGTGGTGAATACTCCTATTTTGGAAGATTTAAAGATATGCCCATGCAAGAGGGCAAAACCTGTCCTCCCGGGGATGCCGAAAAAATAATGCACATTTCCTTACCCATCAGTAAAGAAACTGCTATAATGGGAAGTGACAGCTTCGAATCGTTTGGCGCTAAAACCGTTTACGGGAATAATTTTTCGCTTTCCATCGGTGCAGAAAGTAAAGAAGAAGCTGACAAACTGTTCAATGCACTTTCAGCTGGCGGCAAAGTAGGGATGCCAATGGAAGATGCTTTCTGGGGAGGCTATTTCGGGACATTTACTGATAAATTTGGCGTGAATTGGATGGTGAATTTTGAGAAAAACCAAGGAGAATGAAAATTATTTCATAACTCTTTTCGGCAAAATCAAAACATTAAATATTTTCAATTTTACAGTGTTGGAAGCATTAAAAACAAACATATTATGAAAAACTCAAAGGAATCAATACGACTTTTTGAAAATCCAATTTTGGAAAGTCTTACAAAAACCAATGCTTTGTTTGTAATCGCCACTTTAGCACTTATATCGCTGAGCATACTCCTCTTTGGCATAATCAAAATAAAGCTATCCATACTGGGCTATATAGCTTTATTTTTTTCGGGAACCTTTGTTTATACACTTGCTGAATATTTAATACACCGGTTTATTTATCATTCGGCAGAATATAAAAACCCTAAAAAATGGATCTTCAAGATTCATGGAATGCATCATACTACTCCCCGGGACAAACAACGATTGGTTTTGCCTCTTCCTGTATCCATACCCCTCGCCGGCTTATTTATATTTATTTTCTGGCTTATTATGGACAAGTATGTTCTTCTATTTTTTCCTGGTTTTTTAATGGGGTATTCGTACTATCTGTCTTTACACTATTTCATACATACAACCAAAGCTCCCAAAAACTTTTTTCGTTATCTATGGAAACACCATTTACTACACCATTACAAAAATGAAACGGTAGCTTTTGGTCTTACATTTCCTCTTTGGGACATTGTTTTTGGAACAATGCCGAAAGATAAAAAACTTGAATAACCCCAAAACGTTTTAAAATGGCTAAACATAACGGAATGGCAATCGCAATTGCCTGGCCTGAATTTATTGGTAAACAGCCCGGTTCTTGGTATGACACCCCAATGCGCTGGTTGGGTCATAACAAGAATTTTCAATATAAAGTAGGTCATGCCTCATTGCTATTAGTAGACGTTGCCTCGGGCAATTGTTCGTATTTTGATTGTGGAAGATACCATGCTCCGTATCAGCATGGACGGATTCGGGATATTACTACTGATGCAAATCTTGAAATTCATACCAAGGCCAATTTTATCAATAATAAAATAGCAAATATTAAAGAGCTCTTGAATGAAATTCAAAACAACGAAACTACTTTTGGTATGGGACCGTTATATGCTTCCTATTGCCCTGTAAATATTGAATCTTCCAGATCCAAAATTAAAGAACTGCAAAATAAAGAAGCGATTCCTTTTGGTCCATTTGTAATTAATGGAATCAATTGTTGTCGGTTTGTGAGAAACGGAATTTTGGCTGGAGCCCCAGCGCTAAAATACCGTTTTAAACTACGCTATTTATGGCGTCTCAAACCCATGCCCATTACCAATATCAACTGTCTTTCGGATAAAGTCATTATACCGGAAATTGCTGCTGATAATCCAAAAAGACAACACCATCACTCCAATACAGTATATACCAAAGAAAATGTAAAAGGCACGCTAGCGGCACCAACTAGACCTGAAAATATTCCCAAAGACAGTCAATGGTTGGGTGGCGAAGTTGCCGGAGGTTGGTTTTGGTTGAAACCAATTGACGAAGGATACTTAATAAACCGGTATTCATCAGCAGGTGTTCCGGAATGTACCGGAAAATTTAGGTTAGCCGGCAGTGGATTCTTCAATATCAGAAAACCTTATTCGTTTTCACACTTGTCTCATTGCAGCAAAGTAACAATCATTCAGGGTGATGAAGTATTTGAATTTTTAAGAGAAGACTAATTCGTACTTACAAGATAAATACTTCCTTCCTGTTTTATAGCTTTGTAATTGAAAAACAACCTTAATCAATTATAAAAGATAAGAAAAACTTAATTATACAGTTACCCCTTTTTAATAGACTACCTTACACAAAAATCAATGTCCATAGAACATAAGGTTCGGCTGGTTGAAGAATTATTCGACCGTCTTGAAAATGAAATTAGTGCTTTCCAATCAGAAACTAATTTACATTGTCGTACTGGCTGTGGCCAATGCTGTTCTACACCAGACATCGTTGCTTCTCCCTTGGAGTTTTTGCCGTGGGCATTACATCTGTTTTTAAACAGTAAAGCCGAAGAAATGCTTGTTGAATTAAACAATAAATCCAATAGCAACTGTCATTTATACCGACCACTAGCTATTTTGGACCGTAGCAACGGAAGCTGTAGCAACTATCGCTATCGCGGATTGATTTGCAGGCTTTTTGGGTATGCCGCCAGCAGGGACAAATATGGTAAACTGCGATTGGCCACTTGCAAAATAATCAAAGAAGAACAACAACAAAACTACAAGGACACTGAAAAAGCCATTAGCAAAGGATTATACGTACCCATTTTTTCGGATTATTACATGCAACTTTCTCAAATTGACAACAGGCTAGCCATTACTTTACTCCCCATAAACGAAGCCTTAAAAATAGCCATTGAAGAAGTCTTGCATTATTATGCCTATAGACCGTTTCCGGGTGGATTGGAGAATATTGCCTAGAATAAAAAGGGCAACTAATGCACATACTGATTTCAAGAAACTAGGGTTGGGACTTTAACAAAGTATTACTAACTGAGAAAAGTGTTGTCAAATGGTACGCAGCTGAAACGGTCTCGCTAAAGCGAAACGCTGATAAAAACAGATTTTCCTCAACACTAATCTGCAAAATCTGCGTGAATTTTTTTTAGCACGCAGATCCAGCCGATTTTATAGTGCCGTAGAACTATCCCGAATTCTTAACACCAACGATTTAAAAAAAGTTAGATAGAATCGAAACAGTATAATTATGAATGATGCTAAAAACAATCGCTTTTTTCCCTAAATTAGTTGGATCAAATAAAAACTATGAAACAGCTAACCAAAGAAGATATCAGTCAGGAAGTATTTGACTTATACGATGACTACGCACATAATAAAATAGAAAGAAGGCAATTTGTTGAAAAGTTATCGCTGTTTGCGGTAGGAAGTCTTACGCTTCCATCATTGCTGAGCTTTATGACGCCTAATTACATCGATTCTATCTTGATAAAACCCGAAGATCCAAGGTTGAAATCAGAATTTATAACCTACGATTCTCCCAAAGGCGGAGGAAAAATCAAAGGGCTTTTATCCCAACCGACCGACACCAAAAAAAAATTACCGGGAATCATTGTAGTACATGAAAATCGAGGACTGAATCCTTATATTGAAGATGTAGGCAGAAGAGCGGCAATAGAAGGATTTATTACTTTGGCACCGGATGCTTTATCTCCACTTGGCGGTTATCCCGGTAATGATGATGCCGGAAGAGAATTACAAAAAAAACGTACCCGTGAAGAAATGCTCGAAGACTTCATTGCAGCTTATGAATACCTAAAAGCACACAAAGATTGTAATGGACATGTTGGTGTAGTAGGATTTTGTTTTGGCGGTTGGATTGCCAATATGATGGCGGTCAAAATTCCAGATTTGTGTGCCGCAGTTCCCTATTACGGTGGACAACCCACTGCTGCCGAAGCCGAAAAAATAAAAACGCCTATCATGGCGCAATATGCCAGTTTAGACACCCGTGTAAATGAAGGCTGGCCTGCTTTTGAAGCTATCCTTAAAAAGAATAAAGTAGAACATACCGCTTATTTCTATGAAGGCGTGAATCATGGTTTCCACAACAATACCACTCCCAGATACGATGAAGCAGCCGCAACTTTATCGTGGACAAGAACCATTGATTTTTTCAAGGAGAAGCTTAAGAAGAAATAATTATATGTTTTGATATTTAGAAAGTCCCGTGATTGGGACTTTTTTTTTTGGATTAACTTTAATCATTTTTAAAGAAAATACTGCATAAATACAAAGGAGGTAGAAATTTAGTTATATTTTAAGATAAACAAAATCTGACGTTTATAAGACAAAGCGACCCAATTTAGAGATGATAAGTCGGATGCTATCAGACCTATATGCAAGTTGTGGGTAATTATATAGAGACGTCGTCAGAAAATCTGCATGCTAAAAAAATTATTAGTACTTTTGAAAAATGAAACTTGACTTAGAAAAAGGGATTAGTCTAAAAATCGAAGGAGAACTTGGAAAATTCCAAACACTTCCTGTTGATTCCTTAATAAAAATTGCAGAAAGTCTTCAAGAACTAATTTTATCTATTGCTAAATATGATTTGCCTACAGATGAAGCAATTGATCTAAATAATTTTAAACTTGAGCTTTCAGAATTCGCTAAAGGCAGCGCAATTCCTTCTTTTGTATTCAGTCCAAGAGTTCAAACAGTAATAGGCACAGATTTCCAAACTCAAAGACACGAAGTTTCTGAAAAATTAAACAATATTTTTGAAGTAACCAATTCTGGTAACTATAGTCAATTAGCGACATTGTATCCAGAATATTTTAAAAGAAATGAAATTGTTGATTCTCTATATAATTTCACTTCTAGCTTTAAAAATTCACCCGTTTCGATTTATGAAAGAGGCGCAAATTTTGACTCTACAGAAAAATTCGCCGTGAAAAAATTTAAATCATCAATTAAAAATAATTTAATTGTTTCTGTTAAAAAAATTGAAGACGAAAAAACTGAAGAACAAGCATTTGCAAGAATTACAGTGACTAAAAAAGGTGCTAAAACTACAAATAAAATTGATGAAATTATTTCAACATCAAAGCACTCACTCTCTTATTCACCTGAAGTAATTAATGTAAATAATAAACAATATATTCTTAATTTTCCTTTACGTTGCCTTTTTGAAAAAGAAGAAGATTACTATGTAATAAATAATGAGCTGATTGACATAATTGGAACGGGAATAACTCAAGACGATGCGGAGCAAAATTTCAATGAAGAATTTGACTATTTATATTCAAAACTTAACTCTTTAGAAGATACTGAATTGAATAAAAGATTACTTAGAGTTAAAAATGTTTTAAACAGTTTTGTAAAAGAGGTATTATAATGGTATTAGAGAAAAATAAAGCATACAAAAATCTTAAGAAAAAAGGATTTGTAGATTCAGCTGACCATAGTAATGACCACAAATACTTGGAGTTTTTTTACGAAGGTAAAATGATTTTATACACAAAATTAAGTCATGGAAGTAAAAAAGACTTAGATGATTATTTAATTAAACAAATGTCTTCTCAGTGCAAATTAACAAAACAACAGTTTGCTGATTTGGTTAATTGTCCTTTATCAGAAGAAGCTTTTATCGAGATTTTACGTAAAGGCGGTGAATTAGAATAACCCCGCTCTATGAAGAGTTACTTTAATTACGCTGGGCAAATGTCTCCGACTTTGACCCCGTAACTATAAGCAAATAAAACACCATCCCATAAAAAAAGCCTCAAACGGGGCTTTTTCACTATATTAAATTCAAGTTTTTATTTACTCAAATACATTTTTCTTCTGGAGTACAATTCGTAGAATTGATCGTCTTTCAAGTCATCAATAAACAAAATCGTCTTATTTATTCTACACTAAAACATTGATTTTAAGATAATTAAATTAAAAACTCAATATAATTTCGTAATTTTGAGAGTAGTTTGATAGCTCATTTCATCACAATCTTAAAAATTTTGCTATGAAAAAACAATCTTTATATCTATTAATTTGCACTTTTACTTTATTCGCTTCTTGTTCATCATCTGACTATTTCCATGAAGACAACACTGAAGACAACACTATTTATACCATAAAAGTAAAAGAATACAAAACGAATCTGCCTTTAGAAGGAGTAAAAATCAATTTGTATTATTGCGAATATGATATTGAGTTTGGATGTTTAACTAGGTTTTTGCCTGTTTATACCACTGATGAAAAAGGAGAAACCAAAATCCCTAAAGAAGTATATATAAAAGCAGACAAAGGATTTATTTCAAAAAAAACGCAATACTGGGATAGGAACATAAAGACGAAAGAAATAGCAATGGAACCCGAAGCTTGGGCAAAAATTTCACTCAAAACAAATACAACTTTTCCTAGCACAAGTCTTTTTGTCTTAAAAACTACTGGAGAATTAAATATTGAAAGTTTCAAAAGTTTTAAAGCACCAAAAGATTCAATTATAGATTTCAGGTTATTTGGTAATGAAATAAATAAAATTGATTGGGTTGTATATAAAACGGGATATCCCCCATATTGCAACCCTTGTGACATTCTCTCATCCGGAAGTTTATCCTTAAATCCTCAAAAATTTGAAACACTTACTTCTTCTATAAATTATTAATTGTGGACTTGTATCTTCTGTTCGATACCGTGGAAATTCTTTCAGTATTCACAAACACAAGAACAAATAGAAACAAAAAAAAGCCCCAAACGGGGCTTTATACATATAACAAATTCAAGTTTTTATTTACTCAAATACATTTTTCTTCTGGAGTACAATTCGTAGAATTGATCGTCTTTCAAGTCATCAATAAACAAGATACTTTCCCCTGTTGATTTCATCCGCTCTACTAAGAGTTAGTCGGTTTATGCTGGGCAAATGTCTCCGACTTTGACCCCGTAACAATGAGCCACTAACACAAAAAACTATCCCACAAAAAAAAACAATCGGGGCTTTTTACATATAACAAATTCAAGTTTTTATTTACTTAAATACATTTTTCTTCTAGAGTATAATTCGTAGAATTGATCGTCTTTCAAGTCATCGATAAACAAGTTCTTTATCCAGTTGATTCATCTATAAATTAAGATGATTGAATAAAAAACTAATAATTTTCAAACCTAAAATTATTTACCTTTGTATAAATGAATAAAAACCTTTACATTATTGCTGGTTGCAATGGAGCAGGAAAAACAACTGCTTCCTTTACTATTTTACCAGAAATTTTAAATTGCAAAGAATTTGTAAATGCAGATGAAATTGCCAAAGGATTATCGCCTTTTCAGCCTGAAAAAGTATCTTTTGAAGCAGGAAGAATAATGCTCAAACGAATCAACGAACTTCTGGAAACAAATCAAACCTTTGCTTTTGAAACTACTTTGGCAACCAAAAGTTATAAATCTAAAATTGTCGAAGCAAAAAAGCAAAAATATAATGTAACGTTGTTATTTTTTTGGTTAGAGACTGTTGATTTAGCGATAGAAAGAGTTAAAACTCGAGTCATTGAAGGAGGTCATAATATAGAAACCGAAGTCATAAAGCGTAGATACATCAATGGAATTAAAAACCTTTTTGAAATTTATCTTGAAATTGCAGATGAAGTGCTTATTTTTGATAATTCATTTGGAGTACCAGAATTAATTGCAGAAAAATCTTTAGACACTGAAATAAAAATTTTAAGCGAAACTAAATTCTATAACTTAAAAAAATATTGGAATGAAAGAGTATAAAAGATCTCAAAACCAACAAAAAATTGTTGATGGGATGAACAAGGTTTACGAGAAATTAATCGAATTCAAAAAGAAAACAAATAGCGAATTGGTTATTCTCAAGGATAATAAAATAGTTAGGATAAAACCTTAAAATCATAAAAAAAGCCCCAATCGGGGCTTTTTCAATATCAATAATTCAAGTTTTTATTTACTCAAATACATTTTTCTTCTGGAGTACAATTCGTAGAATTGATCGTCTTTCAAGTCATCAATAAACAAGATACTTTCCCCTGTTGATTTCATCTCTGGTCCTAATGCTTTGTTCACATTATGGAACTTGCTGAAAGAGAAAACCGGTTGCTTGATGGCAAATCCTTTCAATTGTGGGTTGAAATTAAAGTCGGTTACTTTATTGTGACCTAACATTACTTTAGTCGCATAGTTTACATAAGGTTCTCCATATGCTTTCGCAATAAAAGGAACCGTACGAGACGCTCTAGGATTTGCTTCAATAATGTACACGATATCATCTTTTATCGCAAACTGAATGTTGATTAAACCAACCGTTCTCAAAGCCAACGCAATATTTTTGGTATGGTCTTTTATTTGTTGCATTACAAATTCGCCTAAGTTAAATGGTGGCAAAGTCGCGTTACTATCTCCTGAGTGTACTCCGCAAGGTTCGATGTGCTCCATAATTCCTATGATATACACATTCTCCCCATCGCAAATCGCATCAGCTTCGGCTTCGATTGCACCCGCCAAATAATGATCTAAAAGCAATTTATTTCCTGGAATCGTTTTCAATAAATTGATTACGTGTTCTTCTAATTCTTGTTTGTTGATTACAATTTTCATTCCCTGACCACCCAACACATAAGAAGGACGAATCAATAATGGAAAGTCTAAAGTATCAGCCAAAGCAGACGCTTCATCAGCGGTTTCTGCAATTCCAAATTGTGGGAAAGGAATTTTCAATTCGGTTAAAAGTTCTGAGAAACGTCCTCTGTCTTCGGCTAAATCCAAAGCGTCAAAACTAGTTCCCAAGATTTTTATTCCGTATTTAGACAGTTTTTCGGCCAATTTCAAGGCAGTTTGCCCACCTAATTGTACGATTACCCCTTCTGGTTTCTCATGTTGGATAATATCGTAGATATGTTCCCAGAAAACCGGTTCGAAATACAATTTATCCGCTGTATCAAAATCAGTCGAAACTGTTTCTGGATTACAGTTGATCATGATCGTTTCATACCCACATTCTTTGGCGGCAAGCACCCCGTGAACGCAAGAATAATCAAATTCGATTCCTTGTCCAATTCTATTTGGGCCTGACCCAAGAACAATTATTTTCTTTTTATCCGTAACAATACTTTCGTTGTCAACGTAACGTTCTCCGTTTGCTTTTTCTATTTCGGCTTCAAAAGTCGAGTAATAGTACGGCGTTTTTGCTTTGAATTCCGCAGCACAAGTATCAACCAGTTTGAATACACGGTTGATGTTCATTTCTGAACGTAAATTGTGAACTTGGCTTTCCAGACAACCTACCATGTGTGCAATTTGTCTGTCGGCAAAACCTTTTTGTTTCGCTTCAAGCAACAATTCTCTTGGTAAAGATTCTACTTTATAGTTAGAAATTTCTTTTTCTAACGTATAAAGTTCTTCGTATTGTTTCAAGAACCACATATCGATTTTAGTAATTTCATGAATGCGGCTCAATGGAATTCCCATCGCGATAGCATCATAAATCACAAAAACACGATCCCAACTCGCAAAAGTCAGTTTCTCGATAATTTGTTCGTAGTTTTTATATCCTTTTCCGTCAGCTCCTAAACCATTTCTTTTGATTTCCAATGATTGAGTCGCTTTGTGCAATGCTTCTTGGAACGAACGTCCAATTCCCATTACTTCCCCAACGGATTTCATTTGAAGTCCTAACGTTCTGTCAGCTCCTTCAAATTTATCAAAGTTCCAACGTGGAATTTTTACAATCACATAATCCAAAGTTGGTTCGAATAAAGCCGAAGTTGATTTGGTAATTTGATTTTGCAATTCATCTAAGTTGTAACCCAAAGCCAGTTTGGAAGCAATTTTTGCAATAGGATAACCCGTTGCTTTTGATGCCAAAGCGGATGAACGAGATACACGAGGGTTGATTTCAATCGCTACGATGTCTTCTTTATCGTCAGGCGAAACGGCAAACTGCACGTTACAACCTCCAGCAAAGTTTCCGATGCTACGCATCATCAAGATCGCCATATCACGCATTTTTTGAAAAGTCGTGTCAGATAATGTCATAGCTGGCGCAACAGTGATGGAATCTCCGGTATGAATTCCCATTGGATCCATATTTTCGATAGAACAGATAATCACAACATTATCGTTTTTATCTCTCAAAAGTTCCAATTCGTATTCTTTCCAACCCATTAAAGCTTTATCAATTAAAACTTCGTGAATTGGCGATGCTTCTAAACCTCTGGTTAAAAGTTCGTCAAAATCTTCTTTTTTATAAACAATAGCAGCTCCGGTTCCTCCTAAAGTAAAGGAAGGACGGATTACTAACGGGAAACCAAATTCTTGTGCAATTTCTTTTCCTTCAAGATACGAAGTAGCTGTTTTTGCCGGTGCGGCAGGAATTCCAATTCTTTCAAGCAATTGTTTGAACTGCTCTCTGTCTTCGGTAATATTAATGGCATTGACATCAACCCCGATTAATTTTACTCCAAAATCAGCCCAAATTCCTTTTTCATCAGCTTCCAGACACAAGTTCAAAGCAGTTTGTCCACCCATAGTAGGTAAAACGGCATCGATTTGAGGATGTGCTTTAAGGATTTCAATAATGGATTTGGTCGTTAACGGTTTCAAATATACGTGATCGGCCATACTTGGGTCGGTCATAATCGTAGCCGGATTCGAGTTGATTAGGATCACTTCAATTCCTTCTTCACGAATAGAACGTGCAGATTGTGAACCTGCATAATCAAATTCGCATGCTTGACCAATAACAATTGGGCCTGAACCTATTATTAAAACTGATTTTATGGATGTATCTTTTGGCATTGTATGGTAGTATTGTGTTGTGTAGTTATTTTTTTAAAAGTTCAAAGTTACTCAACTTTAACCCCTTAGCATTAAAACTTAACATTTTTAACGATAAGGTATAAAAAAAGGCGATACTAAAAAAAGTAACGCCTTATGTATGTTTATAAAAACATTATTTTTTGTGTCTTGGTTCACAAGAAACAGTCAATTTATGTCTTCCTTTAGCTCTTCTACGCGCAAGAACTTTTCTTCCATTAGCAGAAGCCATTCTGTCCATAAATCCGTGCTTATTTCTTCTTTTTCTTTTCGATGGTTGAAACGTTCTTTTGCTCATTGCTTTGTATCTTTAAAATCTTATTTATATGTCTTCCTAATTTCGAATAACTGTTATTCTAAAACCGAGTGCAAATATACAAAGACTTTTTTTTCTCACAAGCAGTTTTGTAAAAATATTTTCAATTCCTTTTACTATATTTGTGATCTTAAAATAAACACACTATGTTTCACAGAAATATTAAACTTATTATCGCCGGACTTATTATAGCTACTGGCATTTGGCAATTTACAGAAGGAAATATCGGTAACGGAATATTCCTTATTTTATTGAGTGCAATTCCTATTTTTCTTTACTTTAAAAATGAATTCATCCTACTTGCCTTCTTAAAACTAAGAAAACAGGATTTTGAAGGAGCTAAAAAATGGTTGGCTTACATCAAAAACCCCGAAACTGCTTTAGTACAAAAACAACAAGGATATTTTAATTACTTACACGGAATCATGCTTTCGCAAACGAATATCAATCAAGCGGAGAAATATTTCAAGAAAGCGATCGAGTTAGGATTATCAATGGATATGGATTTGGCTGTAGCCAAATTGAATTTAGCCGGAGTTGCCATGACCCGTCGCCGAAAATTAGAAGCTACTTCTCTATTGAATGAAGCTAAAAAATTAGACAAACAGAATATGTTGAAAGATCAGATTACGATGATGAAAGATCAAATGAAGAAAATATAATTTTTACAATTATCGAAAAAGGCTCAAATGATACACATTTGAGCCTTTTTTTTGTCTTAAATTAATATCCCTTCAAAGGAATTTCGATTTGGTATTTTTTACCGGTATCGTTCAACAATTTCGTTTCCCTTAACCAAGGATTATGTATTTTCAAAATCTTATAGTTAATTCCTTGGCTTATTGCAAAACTGGCCAAATCAGTAATCGAACTGTCAATTTCAATTTTCTTAGTTGGTAACGTTGCATATAAATCTTCCGAAGCAATGGAAAAACCATATTTTACCGGATTCTTCATAATTTCTTTCAATGCTAAAATCCTGAAAACATAGCGAGACGTTTCTTCCGTAAGCAACAAATCATAATAATTAGATACTTTTTGAATGTCAATTTGCTTATTCACACCTGTCATTCCTCCATTATAGGAAGCTGCCGCCAAGGTCCAACTACCAAATTTACCTTTGGCACTCAAAAAATAACTGCAAGCCGCTTCTGTAGATTTTTCTAAATCATAGCGCTCATCAACATTATCATTAACTTCCATTTTTCTTTCTTTGGCAGTGTCCGGCATGAATTGCCAAACACCTCTAGCTCCTGCTGGTGAAACCACATTCACTAAACCACTTTCTATAACCGCCAGATATTTAAAATCATCCGGAATTCCATTCTTTTTCAAAATAGGTTCAATTACAGAAAAAGCACGATTGGCTCTTTTTATAGCCAAAATAGTGGAAGCATGCAGATTTACATTTACCAGCAACTCTCTGTCCAAGCGCTCTTTAACATCTGATATTTTCAATGGCGTTTCTTCGCCTGCAAAATCCAATTTTACAGGAAAATCACCAGCGGTTTCTTTTTTTAAATCTTTTTCTTCTGTCGGATTTTTAGTGGCAAAAATAAATACACCGCTCGCAAAAATCACGGTAAGGATTAAGGCAACTTTATTAATCAATTTCATCTTTTCTTTTTTATGCCTTTCATACTAGTTATAAAAGTGCGTTTACTTCTTTTTTTGTTTCCAATATAATGGAAGGCAAATTTTCATTCAACCATTTATACTTATTCAAAATCATAATGTGCGTTCCTCCTTTAACAACGACACAATTTTTAATATTTTTTATCGGAAAAACATCATCCATATCGCCATGAATATGAATTACGTTTTCATCAACAACTGTTCTGTCCCAAAGAACAACTTGTTCTACTGCCCAATTCAAATAGCTAATATCCCGAACGGAAAGAAACTTTTCATACAATTTCAATCTTTGATTCACTTTTTCTCCAAAGGAAAATTTAGCCAGACTTTCCATATTTAAAATCAGATTCATCGGAATCAGTTTATAGGCCTTAGTGGTCTTGGCAATTTTTAATCTGCGGGGAAATTCCAAATTACTTCTCACACTCGAAATGATAATTACTTTCCGGGCATCAATATATTTTGCCATTTCCTGAACCAAAATACCACCAAAGGAAACTCCAATCAAAACAGGATTCTTATGCTTAATTTTCTCGGCAATTCGTTTTGCATAATCCGTTAAAGATTCATTATCCATTGGGATTTCCCATTCTAATAAATGTATCTCAAAGGTATCTGACGGAAGTGCAATCCGCTCAAAAATTGCAGTACTTGCCGCTAATCCAGGCATTAGATAAACTGGGATTTTACTCATAATTGTTTTAACGATTTTGTAACAACATTCCGCTTTTTTATAGCGAATTTTGTATAAAAATAATTTTTTTATCGGAAACTACCCGAATTACCCCTTTATATTACCAATAATTTATGACTACACAACTATTTGAATCGAACACAAGAGGCAAAGCAGATTTTGGTTGGCTTAAAGCCAATTTCTCTTTTTCGTTTGGAAATTATCACAATCCGCAACGAGTACAATTTGGAATGTTACGCGTTTTAAATGACGATACCATTGCAGGAGGAACAGGCTTTGGTACGCACAGTCATGCCAATATGGAAATCATTACAATTCCACTTGAAGGCGGATTGATGCACAAGGACAGTATGGGAAATGAAGGCGTAATTCGTTTTGGAGAAGTGCAAGTAATGAGTGCTGGAACCGGAGTGGAACATTCTGAAATGAATGCCAGTCAAAAAGACAATGCCAAAACATTGCAACTATGGGTATTCCCTGACAAAGAAGAAGTTACACCAAGATACGACCAAAAATCATTTGATATTGAAAATCAAATCAATACCTTTGTAAATATTGTTTCGCCAAAAGACAGTACTGACGGAAATGCGCTTTGGGTTTACCAGAAAACCTTTTTTTATTTAGGTATTTTCGATAGCAACACCACTACGACATACGAAGTTAAAATTCCTCAAAACGGAGTTTATTTATTTTTAATTGAAGGCGAAATAGAAGTGAACAATCATGTTTTGAAGGCAAGAGATGCCATGGGAATAAATGATTTCGATCAATTTGAAATCAAGATTATAACTCAATCAAAAATACTTTTGGTAGAAGTACCAATGAATCACAGTTAAATTAGTATGGAAGCAGCAATCACTATGGAAATCAAAGACAATACTTTTGCAAGACAATTTGAAACTATAGTTGACGAAGGATTGGTTTCTGTCGAATATTCGTTTCAGGAGAAAAAAATATTTTTGACAAAAATCAATATTCCCGAATCATTCGATGACGAAGAGTTCATTTCTAATTTTCTAAAAAACATTATGGAAATTGCAATCGAACGAAAATTTAAAGTTGTTCCCATTCTTCCTAAAATAGTAGTGTTTTTCAAAAAAAATCCTGTTTACAAAGAATTACTTCCTCCCGGAATACGATTATAAAAAAAGGGGCAGTTCATAGTGAACTGCCTCTTTTTTTTAGTATCTACACTATAATTTCAATAGCAACATTAATTTCTATCGCTACGAGTTGGATTATTACCTCGAGGTGCAGATTGACGATTCATTGGCGCATTAGGAGCCGGACGAGTAGTTGGACGAACTCCTTCTGTCGACTGGCGTCTTGTTGGCGCATTAGGCTGAACTGAAGGTGTTCTTTGACGAACTCCCTCCATAGGCTGACGTCTTATTGGCGCATTAGGCTGAACTGAAGGTGTTCTTTGACGAACTCCCTCCATAGGCTGACGTCTTATTGGCGAACTAGGCCGTACGGAACGAGTTTCCGGTGCCTGGCGAGTTCTTGAGCGGCTCTCTGGAAATGCCTGACGGGTTCTTGGAAGAACCGTTCCTTCTGGCTTTCTAAAATTTCTTCCCTGATAAGTATCTCTATACGAATCATTTGCCCTGTTTCTTCTTACTATTGGAGAACTGGTCCTTCTGGAATAATAATACGAATGGGCAAGCGGATACCTTACATATCCGACTCTACGATAGAAATAATTTCTATAATAATGGCGATGGTATCCCCAATAATTATAATAATAAATAGGAGACCACGGACGCCAATAAGACGGATAGTACCCCCAACGCCATGGAGATATGTAAATTGCAAATGACGGTGAAAACAAATGAATTATTACTGGCCAATCATTAACATACAAAACACCATTCCAATAATTTCCCGTGTGCATCCTCTCATAGCCCAAATAACCAGGATTTGGCGTTAAATTATCTCCTGCAGAAGGTTCCACAATATAATCCTTACCATACAATTCTTCGTCTCCGACAATTTGAACAACAGCCTTTCCAAATCGGTTTTTATTGACTTCTATAACGGCAACATCCTGATCTTCTATACTATTTATCGTCACACGAAGCACAATGGAATAAGAATCACCATCTCTATAACTAACTACACGGATGTAATCTATAAAATTGTCATTATTTAAATCAAGATTATTAATGTTTGCGTCTTTACTATTAATCGCTCTTTCAAATTCCTCTAATGTTTTTGATTTTTGAAAAATGTCCAATACAGCATACAGATTTAGGTTGTCACCCGGCAAACCCAAAGCCACAGGTTCGTTTTCTATTTGAGAAAACACCGGCAAACTCAACAAACAAGTCGTTAAGAACACAAAGGATAAAATTATTTTTTTCATGATTTCAAATTTTAATACGAGCACTAAAAAAAAATATCAAATAACTAATTATAAGACATTTATATTCATTATAACCCAAAAAACAAAGCCGCAAAAAGTGTTCCCAAATTATTCCAAAAGGATATTTTTTTTTTAGAATTTGAAATAGTCAAAAACCTTACAACATAAAAAAAGGCATACGTTATCCGTATACCTGATTTTTATCATTCAAAATGTAAATTCCGTTTGCTAAAACTGAATACTACTTCTTCTCTATCTCTCTCATGCTGTCCATTTTTTTATTCGCCAAGAAACCAGTAATATCTTCAAAATGTTCCACTACCCTTTTGTTTCCAAATTCAAAAACCTTAGTCGCCAATCCATCCAAGAAATCCCTGTCGTGAGAAACCAAAATTAATGTTCCGTCAAAATCACGTAGCGCCTCTTTGATAATGTCTTTGGTTTTCATGTCCAAGTGATTCGAAGGCTCATCCAGAATCAATAAATTCACCGGTTCCAACAATAATTTTATCATTGCCAAACGGGTTTTCTCACCACCGGAAAGCACTTTTACTTTCTTGGTTACATCATCACCATGAAACATGAAAGCACCCAAAATATCTTTAATCTTAGTTCGAACATCACCTACCGCAATATCATCTATAGTTTCAAAAATAGTGGCATTTTCATTTAATAAAGAAGCTTGGTTTTGGGCAAAATAACCAATTTGTGCATTGTGACCGATCTCTAAACTTCCACCATCAATCTCAATTTGCTTCATGATTGCTTTAATCATCGTCGATTTTCCTTCGCCATTTTTTCCTACGAAAGCAACTTTCTCCCCTCTTTCAATCACAACATTAGCATCTTTAAAAACAACATGCTCGCCGTATGATTTTGACAAATCTTTCACAATCACAGGATATTGTCCAGAACGCACTGCAGCAGGAAACTTTAATTTTAATGCCGAAGTATCTACTTCGTCAACTTGTACTATAACGAGTTTCTCTAACATCTTAACTCGAGATTGAACGGCATCTGTTTTAGAAAACGTCCCTTTAAAACGGTCAATAAAAGTCCTATTATCAGCAATCATGCGTTGTTGCTCATCGTATGCTTTTTGTTGATGCACGCGTCTGTCTTTTCTTAATTCAAGGTAATGGGAATATTTTGCTTTATAATCATAAATACGCCCCATGGTAACTTCGATGGTACGATTCGTAATATTATCCACAAAAGCTCTATCGTGAGAAATCACCACAACCGCTTTGGCTGAATTAATCAAGAAATCCTCTAACCATTGAATACTTTCAATATCCATGTGATTGGTAGGCTCATCCAGTAAAATTAAGTCTGGTTTTTGCAAAAGGATTTTAGCTAATTCTATTCGCATTCTCCATCCTCCAGAAAACTCCGAAGTTTGTCGGCTAAAATCTTCGCGAACAAAACCCAAACCAATTAGTATCTTCTCTACTTCAGCTTCATAATTTATTTCTTCGATAGCATAAAATTTCTCGCTCAAGTCCGAAACTCTTTCGATTAATTTCATGTATGCATCACTTTCATAATCCGTACGAATTGTCAATTGCTCATTGATTTCATCAATTTCCGCTTTCATTCCAAAAACTTCACCAAAAGCTTTAGAAGTTTCTTCCATTACCGTCGCTCCGTCTGTAGTCAATAAATGCTGAGGCAAATACGCCACAACAGCATCTTTTGGTGCCGAAATATTACCAGTTGAAGGCTTACTGTGACCTGCAATAATTTTAAGCAGCGTCGATTTTCCTGCTCCATTTTTACCCATTAGGGCAATTTTATCATTTTCATTTATGGCAAAAGAAACATCACTAAAAAGTGTCGTGCCACCAAATTGCACGGATATATCGTTAACTGTAATCATTTATTTTTAGATTTTTAGACTTCTTAGATTATTAGAATTTTAGACAACCTTTTTTTGGAAGGTGCAAAGATAGATTAATTAAAGAATTGGACAACACAATTAGATTTTTAGACTTCTTAGACTTTTAGAATCTATTGTAAATTTTTAACGGTTAGACAATCAAAAAAACAAATACATTTTGTTTAAAATTAAAAATTCGATAATTTGCATAGTAATCTATGTAAATTATCGAATTTTTAAAATATAGATTCAATCTAAGAAGTCTAAAAATCTAAGAATTCCATCACTCCTTTCTCCACTTTTTAGATTCCTCGAAAACATGTTCTAAAATCGCAGCTTCTCTTTCGTCAAAGTCAACATTTCTGCGAGCCATGACTAATCGAGCCGTTTCGAAAGCTTTTTTAGTTATATAAGTGGTAAAACCCGAAGCGCCTCCCCAAGAAAAACTCGGTACAAAATTGCGTGGAAAACCACTGCCAAAAATATTAGCGCTTACTCCTATTACCGTTCCCGTATTAAACATGGTATTAATTCCGCATTTACTATGATCTCCCATCATCAATCCACAAAACTGAAGTCCTGTTTTAGCAAAACCTTCGGTTTCATAACTCCACAATTTTACTTCTTCGTAATTATTTTTTAAGTTCGAATTATTACTGTCGGCACCAATGTTACACCATTCGCCAAGAACAGAATTTCCTAAAAACCCATCATGTCCTTTATTCGAATAACCAAACAATACCGAATTATTAACTTCTCCTCCAATTCTGGAATGCGGACCAACAGTTGTTGCTCCATACACTTTGGCAGCCATTTTTACAGTTGCATTTTCGCACAAGGCAAATGGACCTCTGATTACGGAACCTTCCATAATCTCAGAATCCTTACCTATATAGATAGGACCTGTAGAGGCGTTTAAGGTCACAAATTCCAACTTTGCTCCTTCTTCGATGAATATATTTTCTGGTGCGATAACATTGACGCTTTTCGGAATGGGCTGTGACTTTCGATCTTCAGTTAAGAATTCGAAATCCTCTCGTATTGCAGCATCATTCTTGGAAAAAATATCCCAAGTATGTTCCACCGTTAAGCAATCATCCTCATATTCTATAATTTCATACGTATCAAAATCTACTTCTTCCTGATTTTCATCGGTATAGAATGCGATTACTTCATCTCCTTTGAAAATAGCTTGATTCGACTCCAGATTACTAACCATTTCTACTAAAACATCATTAGGCAGAAAAGAAGCATTTATCATTACATTTTCTTCTAATTCTACCATTGGAAATTTTTCTGACAAATATTCCTCTGTCAATGTAGTGGTAGTAGAACCTAAACGCATTTCCCATTTTTGACGAATGGTCATTATCCCAATAAGAATATCCGCAACTGGACGCGTGAAAGTAAAAGGTAATAATGCATTTCGTGAAGGACCATCAAAAAGTATGTAATTCATAAAAATTGTTTATTTGTTGATTCGGTTATTTGTTGATTCGAAAATTAATTTTACCAACTCACCGTTTTTATAATGACACCAAAGTTACAAAGTTTTTAAGTAGATAAAAATAAAATATGACTGCCCGCTAAGCGGACTAAAGTTGTTTTTTTTAGCCACGAATTTCCACAAATTTCACAAATTAGTGTTTGATTTTTCTATTAAGGATAAAAATTCGTGACAAATTCGTGAAATTCTATCTAACTCTTTTCAAATGTTTGGTTAAGAATTCGAAATAGTATTATGGTTTATAAAATCTGCTGAATCTGCAAAATCTGCGTGCTAAAAATTTTCACGCAGATTTTGCAGATTCAGCAGATTAGTGTAGTAGAAAATTTATTTTTTATTGTCCTCTTTGATAAACCCATTTCATCACTGCGTATTTTCAGAGTTAGCAACTCTTTGTCAAAGTCCAACCACTTTCTTTAAATTCGGGACTAAAATTTTCTTTAGTATTAGTTACAGATGGTCAGAAAAAAAGCCTCCCGTCCCGAAGTTTCGGGAGGAAGGCAATATTTTAAAAAACAAGTTAAAATTATTTAACGTGTTTAGCGTATTTAGTTTTGAATTTATCAATACGTCCTGCAGTATCAATAAGTTTAGATTTACCTGTGTAAAAAGGGTGAGAAGTTCTAGAGATCTCCATTTTTACAACTGGGTATTCAACACCATCAACTGTTAATGTTTCTCTTGTATCTGCAGTAGATTTAGTAATAAAAACTTCGTCATTTGACATGTCTTTAAATGCAACTAATCTGTAATTTTCTGGGTGAATTCCTTTTTTCATCTTGTTAATCTTTTTTATTTGTTAATTATAACTTGTTTTGAAGCTTTTCTTCTAACAGAAAAGGTATAAACTCATTATAACTTTTTGTTTTACATTATTATTTTGAGTTTGCAAATTTACAATTTTTTTCCAATAATCAAATCTTTGTATCACTTTTTTTATATAATCGTAAAAAGCGATTTTTATCTTTGAATATATTGGGAATTGCTATATTTGTGGATTAATAAATAAACAACTACAAATGGTAAATGAAATTATAAAAAGAAACGGAATAACCTTTGGGGTAATATCCGGAATTATTTCTGCATTAGTGACAACTTCAATTTATGCAATTGATTTAAATCTTTTTACCTCTTGGTGGGTAGGAGTTTTAATCCTTACCGTTTACCTTATAATAGGTATTGTTTTACTTTCAAAAACAAAAAAAGAATTAAACGGTATCTTCTCTTTTAAAGATGCTTTTACCACCTATTTTATATGTGCTGTAGTTGGGATTTTAATTTCAACTCTTTTTAATATTATTTTATTCAACGTTATTGATCCTGCTGCTAAAGATACATTAAGAGAACTGACCATAAAATATACTGTTAGCATGATGCAAAAATTTGGCACGCCTGCATCGGCAATAAATGAAGCAATTGCAAAGCTTAAGGAAAACGACCCTTATTCTGTTATCGAATTGCTAAAAGGCTCTGTATTTAGCATTGTTTTCAGTTCCATTTTTGGTCTGCTAATGGCAGCATTCTTCAAGAGCAAACCTTCATCACAAGAATAACAATAATGAATTTATCTATTCTCATACCGCTTCTCAACGAAGAGGAATCACTTAAGGAGCTTTATACTTGGATCATTCAAGTGATGCAATCCAATAATTACTCGTACGAAATCATTTTTCTGGATGACGGAAGCACGGATGATTCCTGGAATATTATCGAAGGATTTGCCCAAGAAAACCCAAATGTAAAGGGAGTTCGTTTCATGAAAAATTTTGGAAAATCACAAGCGTTACATGCAGGTTTTGCAAAAGCAAAAGGTGACGTAATCATTACCATGGATGCCGACCTACAAGACAGTCCAGAAGAAATTCCGGGATTGTATGAAATGATTGTCAATGGTAAATACGATTTGGTTTCCGGTTGGAAAAAGAAACGTTATGATTCGGTGGTGGCTAAAAACCTGCCTTCTAAATTATTCAATTGGGCTGCCAGAAAGACATCGGGAGTGGAATTGAATGATTTTAATTGCGGACTGAAAGCATATAAGAATGTTGTGGTAAAAAACATTGAAGTTTCGGGTGAAATGCACCGATACATTCCGGTTTTAGCAAAAAATGCCGGTTTTGGAAAAATTGGAGAAAAAGTGGTGCAACATCAAGCCAGAAAATATGGCGAAACCAAATTTGGAATGGAACGTTTCATCAATGGTTTCCTTGATTTAATTACCATTTGGTTTCTTTCCCGTTTTGGAAAAAGACCGATGCATTTATTTGGCGCCATGGGATCGCTAATGTTTATTATTGGTTTTATGCTTGCTGGATATATTGGTATTTCAAAACTATATCATATGTATAATGACATGCGCTATAGCCTGATAACTAACAATCCTTGGTTTTATATCGCCCTAACCACAATGGTATTGGGGACGCAGTTATTTTTGGCTGGATTTCTTGGCGAAATCATTTTGCGCACCAAAAACAATGAAGAGCGTTATAAAGTTTCAAATGAGGTTAATTTTTTATAAATTTAACTACAAACAAAATTAAGTACAAGAAGGTTCTCGCCTGAACAATAACTAGCCCTGATAAAAGCGGCATCCTTTTTCTTTTTTCAAGAAAAAGACACAGCGAATAGCAGGAAGTAGCTCCTAAAAATAAAAGTAATTATAATTAAATTTTAAACTAAGAATTTAAACACTAAAAAACTTATAAAATGGATATCAAACAAAACATTTTGGATGCAGTAAATGAATGGCTTACTCCAACATTTGACACAGAAACACAGGAAGCTATTACCGAATTGATGACCACATCACCTAAAGATCTGGAAGAAAGTTTTTATAAAAATCTTGAATTTGGAACTGGTGGAATGCGTGGTGTGATGGGCGTAGGAAACAATCGAATCAATAAATACACCCTTGGAAAAAGTACGCAAGGACTTTCGGATTATTTGCATACAGCATTTCCTAACCAACCCATAAAAGCAGTTATTGCTTACGATTGTCGTCATAATAGTGATACATTGGCCAAAGTAGTTGCGGATGTTTTCTCGGCGAATGGTATTCATGTCTATTTGTTTTCTAGTTTGAGACCAACACCAGAATTATCATTTGCACTTAAATATTTAGGTTGCCAATGCGGAATTGTTCTTACTGCTTCTCACAATCCACCAGAATATAATGGTTATAAAGTATATTGGGAAGATGGCGGACAAATTGTTCCACCGGAAGACGAGGGAATTATCAATGTAATTGAAAATTTAAATTACAATCAAATCAAATTTACTGCAAATGAAGATTTGATAGAATATATAGACACCGAGGTAGATCAGGCTTTTATTAAATCATCGATTGAGAATGCCAGTTTCAACACTCCGGCTGCAGCCAAAGAAAATTTGAATATTGTTTTCACTTCACTTCATGGAACTTCTATAACACTAGTACCAGATACATTATCTCAAGCGAGGTATACGAATGTGCATATTGTTGAAGAACAAAGAGTCCCAAATGGCGATTTCCCAACAGTAAAATCTCCAAATCCTGAAGAGCCGGAAGCATTGGCGATGGCATTAGCATTGGCTGATAAAACAAATTCAGATATCGTTATTGGTACTGATCCAGATTGTGACCGTTTAGGAATTGCTGTGCGCAATAACGAAGGGCAAATGACTTTGTTGAACGGAAATCAGACAATGATTTTGATGACTGCCTTCTTATTAGAAGAATGGAAAAAAGCAGGAAAAATTGACGGAAAACAATTCGTTGGTTCGACTATCGTTTCAACTCCTATGATTATGGAACTAGCAACAGCTTATGGCGTTGAATGTAAAGTAGGTCTGACTGGTTTTAAATGGATTGCCAAAATGATTAAAGACTTCCCTGAGCTAAAATTCATTGGTGGTGGTGAAGAAAGTTTTGGATACATGGTAGGCGATGCGGTGCGTGATAAAGATGCCGTTGCGGCTACTTTATTAATTTGCGAAGTGGCGGCTCAAGCCAAAGCTAAAGGAAGTACCGTATACAAAGAGCTTCTTAAACTTTATGTAGCGCACGGATTTTACAAAGAACATTTAATTTCTATCACTAAAAAAGGAATGGAAGGTTTAGCCGAAATCAATCAGATGATGGTGACTTTACGTGAAAATCCAGTAAAAGAAATTAACGGACAAAGAGTAATAATGTTAGAAGATTACAAATCATCTGTTGCCAAAAACTTACTTACTGGCGAAGAAGAAACGATGAATATCCCCAAAGCAGATGTTTTGATTTACTACACCGAAGACGGCTCTAAAATTTGTGCCAGACCAAGCGGTACAGAACCGAAAATAAAATTCTACATCAGTGTGAATACTGAATTGGATGCTGTTGAAAATTTCTCTAAAGTGGAGGCTGTTTTGAATGAAAAAATTAAGAATATTATTATTGCAATGCAATTGAACTAATGGACAAAAACTTAATAAAACTACTTCCTTATACCAAACCTTATAAGTCTCATATTGTCTGGAATGTGATATACAACATTTTGTACGCTTTGTTTAGCACCATTTCTATGCTAACCATTTTCCCGGTGCTTGAAGTTCTTTTTGGAAAAACCAAAGTTATACTAAAAGAGCCTGTATATACGGGAATAGGAAACTTAAAACAGTTTGGTTCTGATTTTATGTATTATAAAATTTCAGAATTAACAAAGGAAAATAGTATTCAAGTAGCTCTTTTGTTTGTGGTTTTAATGGTTATTACAACATTCCTATTCAAAAATTTATTCAATTATCTGGCTTCACATCACATCATGCACCTCAAAAACGGTGTTTTAAGGGATTTGAGAAAATCAATGTATGATAAAATCGTGGAACTGCCCATCTCCTATTATTCCGAAAAAAGAAAAGGAGATATTATGGCGCGTATGCTTGGTGATGTCAATGAAGTCCAAAACTCTTTTTTTTCTATATTAGAATTGGTTGTAAAAGAACCTCTGACTATTATTTTCGCATTAGTCACCATGTTTATTATAAGCTTAAAACTCACTTTATTTGTTTTGATTTTTATGCCTATTTCCGGATGGATTATTTCAAAAGTGGCTAAAAATTTGCGAGCAAAATCGTTACAGGCACAAAGAGAAAGTGGCTTTCTGATTTCTATTGTAGATGAAACTTTGGGTGGTTTGAAAGTGATTAAAAGTTATAATGCTGAAACTAATTTCAAAGACAGATTTAACGATTCAGTAACCCGATTATTAAATTTAACAAACAGCATAGGAAGTAAAAACAATTTGGCAACACCATTAAGTGAATTTTTAGGAGTCACAACAATTGCAATCTTACTTTTTTATGGTGGAAATTTAGTGTTAGTCGAAAAAACATTAGAAGGTTCTGCTTTTATCGTGTATCTGACATTAGCGTTCAATATTCTTACGCCTGCCAAAGCCATTTCTAAAGCTTCCTATTCCGTAAAAAATGGGTTAGCGGCTGCTGAACGAGTTTTTGAAGTATTAGAAGTAGAAAACGAAATCACTTCAAAAGAAAATGCCGTTGACAAAAAAACTTTTGATTCTACTATAACAATCAAAAATGTCAACTTTAAATACGAGGAAGAAGCTGTTTTAAAAGATTTTTCTCTCGAAGTAAAAAAAGGACAAACCGTTGCGCTTGTTGGCCAATCCGGTAGCGGAAAAAGCACCATTGCTAATTTATTGACTCGTTTTTATGATGTCAACGAAGGAACAATTAGTATTGACGGAATGAATATTAAAGACATCAATCTACAATCGCTTCGTGGCCTAATGGGATTGGTGACACAGGACAGCATTTTATTTAATGACACCATCAAAGCCAATATTTCTTTAGGAAAATTAGATGCTACTGATGCTGAAATTATTGAAGCGCTTAAAATCGCCAATGCTTTAGAATTTGTAAATGAACTCCCAAATGGTATTCACACGAATATTGGCGACAGCGGAAACAAACTTTCCGGAGGTCAAAAACAACGATTATCTATCGCTCGTGCCGTTCTGAAAAACCCACCGATTATGATACTCGATGAAGCGACTTCTGCATTGGATACCGAAAGCGAAAAATTTGTACAAATTGCTCTGGAAAACATGATGCAGAACAGAACTTCCATAGTTATTGCACACCGTCTTTCAACAATACAAAAAGCAGACAAAATCGTGGTGATGCAAAAAGGAAAAATCGTTGAACAAGGTACTCACGAAGAACTTATTGAGCTGAATGGTACTTATAACAAATTAGTAACCTTACAATCCTTTGAATAGCCTATAATTTTGTAATTTTAAAATTCAAAAAACTGCAAATTTGTGCGCTAAAAAATGTACCTAAACAATCCCAACATAAAACTTCCCGAAGATACAAACACGATTGTTTGGAAATATCTTGACTTGTCTAAGTTTCTCGATTTATTGATGTCACAAAAGCTATTCATGTCGCGATCTGATAAATTTGAAGATCAATATGAAGGCACTTTTAGCGAACCCACATTTGAAGAGATAAAAAAACTATCGATTGACAATCCTGAATTTCTTAATTACTACAAAACACATCGGGAAAAAGTAGCCATTAGCAGTTGGCATATAAACGAGTACGAATCTTTTGCAATGTGGCAAATTTTCACTCAAAACAGTGAAGGCTTAGCCATTCAATCAACGATTGGCAGATTACAAAATGCGCTGCAGCCTGAAACGAATTTCAATCAATACATTGGGGAAGTAAATTACATCGATTACAAAAAAGAGTATATCCCGTTTGACGATATGTTTTTTCCTTTTTTATTCAAAAGGAAAAGCTTTCAATACGAACGTGAAGTACGAATCATCTCAGATGTTGCTGACAATAATATCAAAATCAATGATGGAATTAAAATTAATGTAGATATTAACGAATTAATCGAAAAAATATACATTCATCCAAAATCTGAAAACTGGTATAAAAACCTTGTCATACAATTAGTGAAACAACTTGGATTTGATTTTTGTATTGAAAAATCCGATTTAGAAAGTGATATTCTAATTTAATACTTTCGTTCTTAGTATAACAAAACTGTGCTTTTAGATTTGGAACATGCATAACTAAATACTGATTTAAAATATTAAACCGGTTCGTAATTAATTATTTTCCATTCCTTGTTTGACAAATCGACATAGCTGTAATGGACCACATCCATTTTGTCAAATTTTCCATTTTTATTAGTATCCTCAACGGTTCTAAAATACAAACGGTTTTTAGATTCTATCAATTTCCAATCAATTAACTCCTGATAACTGGCAGAAATTTTAGTCAATTTATCTCCACTTATTTCGCTAAGATATAAAGCTTTAATATCACTTGTATCTAGTTTCCCATCTTTATTGGTATCCATATCGACCATAGTGTAAGCCATAACTTGGTTTTGGGTTTTATCGGCAACTGATTTTAAATAAGTTGCTGTTTGAATCAAAACAGGTTTGTCTGTCAATACTTTTATGGAATCAGAATTCATTCTTTGAAACTTTAGATTCTGCAAAAAACCTGTGATTTCATATTCACTATAATTAGATATCGTAAAACTTAAATCATTCACACTAGAAGATCCATATCTCGTTTTTATCCCTTTTTCACGTATGCTTAAATCTCCTACAGGATGAATCAAATAATTGGTTCCTTCCATATGAATAGGTAAATCGGCTATTTTGACTTGTGCCGAATCAGATTTCATAATTACTCTCCCTTTATTCGAAGCATCGTAGATTACTTTGGGCTTTTCTGCGTTCTCTTTGCAGCTGGTTAAAAGCAGAATTGAAAGTCCTAATAATGCTATATGTAATTTTCTCATGATAATGTCTTATTAAAAAATAAATTCAAATGTAATCATTTTTAAAAATGCTTATGTCATTCTGTAAATGATTTATGATATAGAAAGGATTTAAAACTTCAATAAAAAAGCTCTTATTTCTTTTCTCTTATAACTTCGCACTCAATTTAACATTAAAAACCCTAGTAGTCATGTAATTAGGAATTGCATATTGATTTTTTGAATATACATCCCGAACCCAAGTATTGGTAATAGCATTTTGATTATTAAAAAGATTAAAAATCTCCAATCCCACAGCTAACTCCTTAAAACTTTTAAACCATCCTTTATTACTATTGTTCGAATTATTCTCAAAAAACACTTTAGAAAAACCAAGATCCGCCCTGCGATAATCTCTCAATCTATTTTGGTACAAATAAGGATCTGCATATGAAGGTGAACCACCAGGCAAACCTGTGTTATAAACCAAATTCAGGTATATCTTTACACTTGGAATATTAGGCATATAATCTTGAAACAAAAGTCCAAATTTTAATCTTTGGTCCGTTGGTCTTGCAATATATCCTTTATTATCGCTATTTTCTTCTGTTTTAAGGTAACCAAAACTAAACCACGATTCTGTTCCTGGTACAAACTCCCCATTTAACCGAACATCCAGACCTTGGGCGTATCCTTTAGCATTATTATTAGCCGCATAACGTATGCGAACATTGTCAATAGTATAGCTATTTACATTCGTCAATGATTTATAATACAATTCTGAAACCAGCTTGAAAGGACGATTCCACATTTTGAAACTATAATCATTACTCAAAACCAAATGTATCGATTGTTGCGCCTTAACATTTGGCTGCACTACTCCATCAGCATCTCTAAGCTCCCTATAAAAAGGCGGTTGATGGTATAAACCACCCGAAAGTCTGAAAACCATATCCTTACTCCAATCAGGCTTTATGGCAAATTGCGCTCTTGGACTAAAAGCAACTTGAGATTTACCCGCTACAGTAGCCCCTGAAACTTCCCAATTATGCATTCTCATACCTGCATTATACCAAACTTCACTCGAGCCTAAATTCTCTTTTCTACTCCATTGGACATAACCTGAAAATCTATTAATTATATTGAAATTAGTTGCTCTCACATTTTGATAAGGCACTAAATTCCCCGTGTAAGGTGCATATGGCTGATCATTTTTAGGCAAAATAACAATTGGCGGTTTTATAGAAAAACCAGCCGAATCAATCACTTCCCACTCCACTATTCTGTCTTGAATGGATTCCCGTGTATATTTTACTCCCCACTCGAATTGATTTTCTTTCCAATCATGAAATCCTTTTACTTCGGTATTTACAATTAGTGCATCTAAATCATTTCGTGCATGATTCAGCTGAGAACCAATCCCTCTGGAAAAAGAAACATCGCCATACGTTTCAGAGCCAATATTTGTATCTACTTCACCCAAACGATACTGTGCAAAAATATCAAAATATTCTTGTTCTAAAGTATGAAAAACAGATCCAATAAATTTCAACGTAAAGTTATCAGATACATTGAACGTTGTTTTTAAGGCTCCAAAATAAGTATCATATTTATCTTTTTCCTGACCTTCATAAAAAATAGAAAGTGCCATAGGATTATCAATAGTTCCAAAATTAGTTTGACGGGTCAATGGTTGGTATTGGTATTTATTTTGAGAAATATTCCCCAGAAAACTCCATTGCCATTTAGCCGATGCTTGGTAATTAATATTCGTTTGAATATCAGTAAATGTGGGCGTGAAATTAGTTTGGGTTTCTTGACTCTTAACCAAAAGACTATTGTTACGATAACGAACTCCGGTTACTGCAGACCATTTTTTATTCTTGGAAATCGCATCTACGGACAGGCTTCCGCCAAGAAAACTAGCTTCAAGATTTACTCCAAATCTCACTGGTTTTCTATAGGTAATATCTAGCACCGAAGATAATTTGTCTCCAAATTTTGCCTGAAAACCACCCGCTGAAAAATCAATATTTTGAACCAAATCAGTATTGGTAAAACTCAATCCTTCTTGCTGTCCTGAACGAATTAGAAAAGGACGATATACTTCAATTTCATTTACATAAACTAAATTCTCATCATAATTTCCGCCACGAACAGCGTATTGTGTACTCAGTTCATTATTAGAATTCACTCCTGGTAAAGTTTTCAAGATATTTTCGATACCGGCATTAGCTCCGGGAATTTTTCGGATTACTTCAGGTTCAATTGTGGTAATTCCCTGAACTCTTTTTCTATTTTTCGCAGTAACTATGACTTCGCCCATTTGCTCTTGGTAATCACTCATTATCAAATTGAACTCATAGTCTTCATTTGATTTTAAAACAATAGAAACCGTAGCCTTTTTCAAAGAAATATGTGTAAAAATAACTACCAGTTTTCGATTGGCAGGAACAACCAAATCAAAAAAGCCATTTATATTAGATTGAGTTATTTTACCAAGACACAAAACATTTACATTCTCTACAGGTTGGTTATTTTTATCAAGAATAATTCCTTTAATTCTGGCAGATTGGGCAGATGAAGAAAGCCCAACAAAGAGAAAAAAGAAAACAAGTATTAATTTATTCGCACTCAAATGGTCTGGGTTTTATTTTTTTTGGCTTCTAAAAAAACGAGTTTCAAAGATAGTTGAATTTCCTACATTATCAATTACTTCCACTTTTAAATCATTAGCTCCTTCGGATATAATCCCGTCACTGAAATTGTGAATTAGTCTTTTGGTTTTGTTATCATATTCGAATAATATCCAGTTCCCATTCAAATAACCATTATACGATTTTATACCTGAAACTTCATCATTTATAGTAAGCTGAATTGTCTTTTGATCACTCAACCATTTCCCTTCTATTGGTTTAGCTATGCTGATTTTGGGTGCTGTAGTATCCATAACCAAAGTGTATTTTCCTAACGTTTTTACCTTGGTACTAAAAACAGTATCTTTTCTATAGGTTGCATTATAAGTCGTTTTTTTATCTTGAACCAAACCTATAAATATTTTTTCTCTCTGAGCCTCTGTGTATTTATTGTCTTCTATAGAAATCGTAAAATTAGTATGAGCTGGAACAGTATCATCATGAAGGAATAAAGTATCATTCTTCACATCAAAATTCATATCAAAATCATCATAAAACGTTCCTGCGGGAAAGAAAACTGACATATTATCTTTGGTAAAATTACTATCCTTGTTTGCTCTAACAAAATAGTTAGACACAACGGGCTCCTGATCAATAATAGTAGATAATAAATCATATTGAATAGGAATGGAAACCGTGCTTTTATTTCCAAAAAAATCAGAAACTTCAATACGATAAACCGATGTCAAATTAGGAACTACGGAAATGATTCCGTTATTTTCATCAGCCTTAATAATACTTAATCCGAATTTATTTTTCATGAATAATTTCTGAACCCTCTGTTGTATTTTTTTATACTTAGAATAATCAATTAGTACATTTACATAGCGCATTTCATCAAAGGAATAGGTATCAAATTGATACCCAAAATTTGATTTCCCGTTATAAAAAGACTGTATTTTAAATACCCCATTTTTATTGAAAGAAACATCATCATAATCAAAAGCAGTAATACCAAAACCAATTTTTCCATTGGCAACCACTTTTTCAGACAGATACGTTCCGTTTTTCTGTAAAGACAAATTAAGTAACAAAGGACGTTTCGAATGATTTACCGAAGTTTTTGTATCCAAAGGATAGACATAAACAGAAGAAAGAAGAGGCTTCTTCGTATCCTTAATATTTTTATCGAATCCGAAAAACATAGGATTAATAATTTTCTCCGTTTTAGTATCACGAATTTCAAAATGCAAATGTGGCCCTTCAGAACCACCCGTATTTCCAGAAAAAGCAATTACTTGACCTTTTTTAACAATCAGTTCATCAGGCTTAGGAAACAACTCTATTTCAAAAGATTTCAAGGCATAATGGGATTTTTTTATGTAATTTTCAATAACACCATCAGTACTTCGCAAATGCCCATATACCGAGGTATACCCATTCGGATGGGTAATATAAATGGCTTTTCCGTTACCAAAAGTAGAAATTTTTATTCTTGATATATACCCGTCAGCAACAGCGTACACCTTTAATCCTTCTTTCTGTAACGTCTTCAAATCAAATCCTGCATGAAAATGATTGGGTCTCAATTCACCAAAATTTCCTGAAAGCTGCATCGGAACATCAAGTGGTGGACTAAAATAATCTTTGGGATAGTCCACTTGAGCAAAAAGAGGACTGCAAAAAAATATAAAAAATATAAAAAATTTCATGGGGTTCATTTTTGCTAAGATAAAAAAAAGTCGTTAATAAAAAATCATAAACGAAATCAAATCACAACAAGCTGAAATACATATAATTGATTTTTTTAATGTAAAAAAATCAATAAAATATTGTAATAATAAAAAGGAATACTAACTTTGTAAGATTAAGTAATGAATTAGAATAAATAATGAGTGTAATTGCAGAAATAATTGATACTCTTGAAAATAAGGTTGAAAAACTTTTCAGTAAACTGAAAGGTTTGGAGAAAATCAATCAAGATTTAAAAATTGAATTAACGAAATCTGCACAAACCATACAAACTCAACATCAAGAGATTGAAGCGCTGAAAATGCAATGTGAAACACTCAAAATTGCTAATACATTATTAGGCAGTGACGATAATAAAAGAGATACAAAGCTTAAAATAAATTCATTAATTCGCGAAATTGATTACTGCATAGCACAACTATCAGATTAATAATAAATATGGACGATAAGCTTAAAATTAAAATATCAATCGCAGACAGAGTTTACCCATTAACGGTTGAATTGTCTCAGGAAGAAGGCCTTAGAAGCGCCTCAAAGAAAATTGATGTGATGATAAAGCAATTTGAAGAAAATTATGCTGTTCGTGACAAGCAAGATGTATTAGCCATGTGCGCTTTACAATTTGCCTCGCAAGTAGAACAAAAACAAATTGATAATGCAATTGATGGCGAAGCAACCATTGAAAGATTAAAAAAAATCAATGCGGTTTTAGATCAATATCTCGACAATTAAACGTTCTTTACAAAGACTAAGATACTGCCTACATTAGTTCATATTTGGTAAACTCAACACTAACAATTTAGAATGAGCAAATCATCACTACTAAAGCATGCCACGCTTCGGCGAGGAAACTTGAACAGTGAGTTAGCTCAAAACTTGTCTTTCCGAGTTTATTCAAGCAACCTAATGTAGGCTTTTTTTATATATAAATTTTAACAAACATGGACAACATATTAACGATCATTATTACTGGTTTTATAGGTATTGCAGGAGGTTTTGGAATAGCCAAACTAATAGAAAAAAGCAATATTTCTAACTTAATTAAAAACGCAAAAAAGGAAGCATCATCAATTTTAAAAGATGCCAATCTTGAAGCTGAAAACATAAAAAAAGATAAAATTCTTCAAGCAAAAGAGAAATTTATCGAATTGAAATCAGAGCATGAGCAAGTAATCCTTTCCCGTGACAAAAAAGTAGCAGAAATAGAAAAAAGAGTTCGTGACAAAGAATCTCAAATTTCTAATGAATTGTCTAAAGCGAAAAAAGTTAATGATGATTTTGAATCAAAAACTTTAGAGTACACTACTAAAATAGAAGTTTTAGATAAAAGACAAGCTGAAGTAGATAAATTACACAAAAGCCAATTGCAGCAATTGGAAGTAATCTCTGGCCTATCAGCTGAGGAAGCTAAAAATCAATTGGTAGAAGGATTAAAAGCTGAAGCTAAAAGCAAAGCAATGTCTCATATACAAGACACGATTGAAGAAGCTAAATTGACAGCTCAACAAGAAGCAAAGAAAATTATCATCAACACGATTCAAAGAGTTGGAACAGAAGAAGCAGTAGAAAACTGTGTATCTGTTTTCAATATTGAATCTGATGACGTAAAAGGTAGAATTATTGGTCGTGAAGGTAGAAATATTCGTGCCCTAGAAGCTGCAACCGGAGTTGAAATCATTGTAGACGATACACCGGAAGCTATAATTCTTTCTTGTTTTGATCCTGTACGTAGAGAAATCGCACGTTTGGCATTACACAAACTGGTAACTGACGGAAGAATTCACCCAGCACGTATTGAAGAAGTTGTTGCTAAAACAGCAAAACAAATTGATGATGAAATCATAGAAGTTGGTAAACGTACGGTTATCGATTTAGGAATTCACGGTTTACATCCTGAATTGATTAAAGTAGTAGGACGTATGAAATACCGTTCTTCTTATGGACAAAATTTACTACAACACTCTCGCGAAGTTTCTAAACTTTGTGGAATCATGGCAGCTGAACTTGGCTTAAATGTAAAACTAGCTAAAAGAGCTGGTTTATTACACGATATTGGTAAAGTTCCAGATGCAGAAAGTGATTTACCACACGCCTTGTTAGGAATGCAATGGGCTGAAAAATACGGTGAAAAAGAAGAGGTTTGTAACGCAATTGGAGCGCATCACGATGAGATTGAAATGAAATCGTTATTATCGCCTATTATTCAGGTTTGTGATGCTATTTCAGGTGCGAGACCAGGCGCAAGAAGACAAGTATTAGATTCTTACATCCAACGTTTAAAAGACTTAGAAGAAGTAGCCTACGGATTTAGCGGTGTAAAAAATGCCTATGCTATCCAAGCTGGTAGAGAACTTCGTGTTATTGTAGAAAGTGAAAAAGTTTCTGATGAAAACGCAGCAAATTTATCTTTTGAAATATCACAAAAAATTCAAACAGAAATGACGTATCCTGGTCAAGTTAAAGTAACTGTAATCAGAGAGACCAGAGCAGTGAATATTGCTAAATAATTACCCTATACTATTCCGATGAAAGGAATTAGATAAAAGGCTTATTGATGTAAAAATCGATAAGCCTTTTTTTATTTCCGCTAAAATTCTGCCATTATAAATCAGATGTTTTTCTGGGATGAAAAGTATTAATTACCTGCGTTAAAAACTTTCGATCAAGATGGACATAAATCTCTGTTGTAGTTATCGATTCATGTCCCAGCATTAATTGAATGGAACGTAAATCGGCCCCATTTTCCAGAAGATGTGTAGCAAAAGAATGTCGCAAGGTATGCGGGCTGATGTTTTTATTCAACCCTATCTTAGTAGCCAAATCTTTAATAATCGTAAAAATCATGGCTCGTGTCAATTGATTTCCTCTTCTATTTAAGAACAACGTATCTTCAAATCCCTTTTTAATATTCAAATGGATTCGCATCGTATCTTTATAAATTTGAATGTATTTTTGAGTTAAATTCCCAATTGGTACAAAACGTTGTTTATTCCCTTTTCCCGTGATTTTAATAAACCCCTCCTCAAAAAACAAATCGGAAATTTTCAAGGCGGTCAATTCAGAAACGCGCAGTCCACAACCGTAGAGTGTTTCGAGCATGGCGCGATTGCGTTCCCCCTCATTACTGGTTAGATCAATAGCTGAAATAAGATTATCAATTTCAGTGACAGATAAAGTATCTGGTAGTTTTCGACCAGTTTTAGGTGTTTCAATCAATTCTAAAGGATTGCTATACCGAAAGTCTTCAAATATCAGATAGCCAAAAAAACTTTTAAGCCCCGATATGATTCTGGCTTGTGAACGTGGATTCACTTGTTTTGAAACATCATAAATAAATTGCTGTAGGGTTTCCTCCTCAATATTTATCGGAGAAATAACGATTCCATTCTTTTCCAGAAACAGACACAAACGTTCTATATCGAAAGAATAATTATCAATAGTATTCTTTGACAAACCACGTTCGATTCTCAAATAGGATTGATAGCTTTTTATGTAGGTATTCCAATTCATCAACACAAAGAAAAGCTTTTTTCAGACATAAAAAAACCACGCTTAAAACGTGGTTCCTTTTATAACGTACTAAAAAATATTAATTTCTCCATTTACCTCCACCAACATAAAATCCTAAATGAACTCCTAAATAAGCATTGGACACTGTTCCTATATTATCTCCATTTATATTTTGCAAATTAGATTCTGGCACTAAATTATACTCTAACCCCATTCTGAATTTACCCCATTCAAAACCTCCACGTACTAATGCCCCCATTTTACCGGTTGCATCTATTGCTATTTGATCTGACTCATTAGTATCATCGATCTCTACATTAGCAATAGAATAATATCCTACCCCACCACCAATATAAGGGACAAAAGATTTTCCAGCTGCATTAAAATAATAATCATACGTTGCTACATAAGAACCATTAGCAGAAACTTTAGCGCTGGTAGTATTCCCATCTCCATTATCTTGAATATCACGAATCATTGCAGCCGCACCAATTCGCAATCCAACGTTCATATTCTCTTTTATATTGTATTTTGGCTCAATAGAAAACAATATACCTCCTCCCCCGTCTGAAGGGAATGTATATCCTAGATCCAAACCAACTCTAAATCCACCCTGCCTTTGTGAGTAAACATTGGTAAAAACCATTGCGACAAACACTGCTAAAATTAATTTTTTCATTTTTTATCTAAATTATTATTTAAATAAAAATACAAAAAATAAAGTTCATAAAATTCTTACTAATCCAAATTATAAACATATTTATCAACAGTATAATTCCGCAATACTATTCTAAGGTCAAACCGTTTTATTAAAAAAATGCCTCCCGAATTTGGGAGGCATAGAATATTTGCATTCTTAAATTATTAAAATCTGTAACCCAAAGAAATCTGAAACACAGAATTTTTAGATTCCGATTCACCAGGAAATAATTCTTCTTGTAATCGTGTCAAACCTAAATTATAACGTGCACCCAGCATAAATTTCTCAGCAAAATTATAGTTGGCTCCAAAACCCAAACTTACATCTATAGGTTTAGTTTCATCTTTAACGTCCTCAGATAAACCTCCAGATTCTACTTTGGAAGATACAAGAAAACCGATTTGAGGACCTAATTCAAGACTAAAAGCATCAGCTAGATAATATTTAGCCATAACTGGTACATTGATATAATCTACTTTCAAATCTCCTTCTTCTCCATCAAATTCTAATTTAACTCCTTGTGTAGAGTATAGCAATTCAGGCTGAATGGCAAATTGATCACTTATCATAAATTCTCCAAAAAAGCCTATGTGAAATCCCACTAAAGACTTTGAATTTACACCATCTTCTTCAGCATTAGTAATGGAAGAAATGTTTAAACCTCCTTTAACTCCAAAAGACATATCTTTTCTGTCTTGAGCATTAACAAATCCAAATAAGAACACCAATACTACTGTTAAAATAATTTTTTTCATGATTTATCATTTAAAATTTATATACCCAAAGTTAAAAAAAACAAATATGGTATTTCTTTTTAAACAACAAAACTCGTTGAGTACCATATTAATCCGTTTAAAAACAACAAAACAACAGATTTCAACAAATTGATTATCAAAGTATTACATGTTAAAATGATTTTAAAGCATAAAAAATGATGTTTAAAATAGCTTTTAATATTCATTTAATACCTTTCTGGACTAATTTTTGAATTAGTAACTTTGTAAAAAATCAAACAATAATACTTAAACAAAATAGTTTTAAGTAGATGCCCCAATTCAATTATTAATATTAAAAAAAAAGTTATGAAAAGAATAATTCTGGTTGCAGTAGTACTTCTTGCCGTGTCCGTAGATATGCAAGCACAATTGGTCAAATTTGGTATTAAAGGTGGTTTAAATTACGCCAATCAAACAGGCACTGATATTACAATAAATAATGAAAATTACAAAACAGATGCTATTACAAGCTATCATGCCGGTTTAGTTGCTGAAATTAGACTAATAAAAGGTTTTTCTATTCAACCTGAATTACTGTATTCTACTCAAGGGGCAACGTACAAAAATGCTGTTGAAGAATTCAGAAATGAATTGGGATACTTATCGATTCCTGTATTAGCAAAAATTCATTTGAACAAAACTGTCAGTCTTGATCTTGGTCCACAAGCATCATTTTTATTGAGTGAAAGAAAAGAATTTGATATTGAAGATTCAAAAACTTTTGATTTTGCTGCTGTAGGAGGTTTAGGATTTGATATTACAAAAAACTTTTTCCTGCAAGCTCGTTATGTATTAGGACTAACAGAAGCATCTAAAGAGGCCGAAACCAAGAACTCAGTAGTTCAAATTTCAGCAGGTTTCAAATTCTAGAAAACAATAAAAAAATTAAATTTATCAAAACCGTTCTTTAAATTGGAACGGTTTTTTTATTTTTACCAAAACAACAACTATGAAAATAAGTATCATCAACGGACCAAATCTTAATCTTTTGGGTAAACGAGAACCAGAGGTCTATGGTAGTCAAACTTTTGAAGACTATTTTATAACTTTAAAATCAAAATATCCACAAATTGAACTAACCTATTACCAAAGTAATATTGAAGGGGAATTAATAGATAAAATTCAGGAGTTTGGTTTTTCCTATGATGGTATTATTCTAAATGCCGGTGCTTATACACATACTTCTATAGGAATTGGAGATGCTATAAAAGCAATTACAACCCCAGTAATTGAAGTCCATATTTCGAATACTTTTTCACGTGAAAGTTTCCGTCATCAATCTTATATTTCAGGAAATGCCAAAGGAGTTATTCTAGGTTTTGGATTAAAAAGTTATGAATTAGCGATACAGTCTTTTTTATAGCTAGAAAAATTACATCAATAATAGAATTAAAACACAAAAGGCACCAGAAATAATTCTCTGCTGCCTTTTTTAAATTTTAATAATTTCCAAAAAATTCGATTTAGGATGAATATAAAATCTATTCATTGGGCTCCACATGAATCAAAACGTGACCTAATTCAGGTATTTCCTGTCTTAAAGTATCTTTTAGTTTATGGGCTAATTCATGCCCCTCTTTTACCGTAATATTGGCATCAACACGAGCGTGAAGATCCACATGATATTTCATACCCGATTTACGGATAAAACACTTCTCCGTATCAATAATTCCATCGACTCGAAATGAAACCTTTCTAATTTCATCAATTAAATCATCGTTCAGATGCTCATCCATAATCTCTCCAAGTGCAGGTCTAAAAATTAGATAACTGTTATAAAGAATAAATATTGATGCAAAAAGTGCAGCCCAATCATCTGCTGATTCGTATCCTTTCCCTAAAATTAATGCAATAGAAATTCCTAAAAAAGCCGCAACCGATGTTATTGCATCGCTGCGGTGGTGCCAAGCATCTGCCCGCAGTGATGAACTATTCGTTTCTTTACTACGCTTCATCACTAAACGAAAGGAATACTCTTTCCAAATAATTATAGCTCCAAGAACAAAAAGTGTCCAGGATTTTGGTAATTCATGCGGTGTACTAATATTAGCAATACTTTCATAGGCAATTATTGTAGCTGAAGTGATCAAAAAACCTACTACCAAAAAAGTTATTAATGGCTCAGCACGACCATGTCCGTACGGATGATTTTCATCTGCCGGTTTATTCGAATATTTAATTCCGAACAATACCAAAAGTGAGGAAAAAATATCAGTTGTAGATTCGATTGCATCAGCTATTAAAGCATATGAATTTCCAAAAAAACCAGCCAATCCTTTAATAATAGCCAAACTTATGTTCCCAATTATGCTAAAATAAGTTGCTTTAATTGCTGTTTGTTCGTTAGACATTGTATTTCGTAATGATTTAATGAAATTGAAAATCGTTTAAATAATCCTTAAAATTTTGAATTTTATATTCAAGCAGGATTATCTAAACGATTTTTTTGTTACCAATTTTAGGTTTTATGCTCGAATAATATTAGCACCAATGGCTCTTAATCGTTCATCGATTCGCTCATACCCTCTATCAATTTGTTCTATATTCTGAATAGTACTTGTTCCTTTAGCAGAAAGAGCTGCAATCAATAATGAAATTCCAGCACGAATATCCGGTGAAGACATCGTTGTTGCTTTCAATTGTGATTTAAAATCATGTCCCATAACCACTGCTCTATGCGGGTCACACAACATAATTTTTGCTCCCATATCAATTAACTTATCTACGAAAAACAATCGGCTTTCAAACATTTTTTGATGAATCAAGACATCTCCTCTTGCTTGTGTCGCTACTACTAAAACAATACTCAATAAATCTGGAGTAAATCCTGGCCATGGCGCATCAGCAATAGTAAGAATAGAACCATCAATATCTGTTTTAACTTCATATCCGTCTTCGTGAGCAGGAATATAAATATCATCTCCTCTTCGTTCTAAGGTAATTCCCAATTTTCTAAAAGTATTCGGAATAACACCAAGGTTATCCCAACTTACATCCTTAATTGTAATTTCGCTTCTGGTCATGGCTGCTAATCCAATCCATGAACCTATCTCAATCATATCCGGAAGAATTCTATGCTCACAACCTCCAAGATTTTCAACACCTTCAATAGTCAATAAGTTAGACCCAACACCTGTTATTTTAGCTCCCATGGAGTTTAACATCTTACACAATTGTTGTAAATAAGGTTCACATGCAGCGTTATAAACCGTTGTTTTTCCTTTGGCTAAAACAGCAGCCATAACAATATTTGCTGTTCCGGTAACTGAAGCTTCATCAAGCAACATGTCAGCACCTTTCAATCCTTTAGGTGCTTCAACGCCATAAAAATGATCTTCTCTATTGTAACGGAATTTTGCGCCTAAATTAATAAACCCTTCAAAATGCGTATCTAATCTCCTACGACCTATTTTATCTCCTCCAGGTTTTGGAATATATCCTCGGCCAAAACGAGCCAATAAAGGTCCAACAATCATAATAGAACCTCGAAGTGAACCGCCCTCTTGCTTGAATGCTTCTGTTTCTAAATACTGTATATTAACATCATCTGCTTGAAAAGTATAAGAGGAAGCACCATTTTTTTGGATTTTAACTCCTAAATTCCCTAAAAGAGTAATTAGTTTATTGATGTCAATAATATCAGGGATATTATTAATTGTCACTTTTTCAGGAGTTAAAAGGACGGCACATAAGATTTGTAACGCTTCATTTTTAGCCCCTTGTGGCGTGATTTCTCCTTTTAGACGAATGCCACCTTCTATTTTGAAAATTCCCATATGCTGTTTTTAAGGTTCTTAGGTTTTAGGAAAGAAAGGTTCCGAAGTTTTTTGCTAATTTAAAAATTCAGCAACTCAGAATCTAAACAACTTAGCACCTATTTTATTTTGGATTGTTGTTTTTTACGAAAGGTTTTGGTTTTCCCGTTTTCAAATTCTTGTTGCTAAGAATTTTTGGTTGCCCAGCAGGAGTGATTTTATTGGATACTCGCTTATTAGTTCGTAATAAGTCTGTAGTATTTAAAAGTTCTTCTGAACTTTGAAGTAAATTCAATTTACCTCCAGATAATTCATATAAATGTTCAAAAATAACATCATCCTTAACCGTATCTTTATTCCAGCTGAGATATGATTTTTTCATGTGATTGGCAATTACTTTTACCAATGCATTTTTCATTTCGCCATCCTCCCATTTATTGGCGACATCAATCATATACTTTATGTTGTTGCCATAATATCGGTATTTTGGAAAATTTTGAGGATATTTTAAAACATCCGGTTTTAATTGCAAAACTTCACGAGATGGTATTGGGTAAGGTGAATCAGCAACTAATTTAAAATCAGACATAATAAAAATCTGATCCCACAATTTATGCTGAAAATCAGGAACATCACGTAAATGAGGATTCAAACTTCCCATTACTTGAATAATATATTTTGCTGCTTTATTGCGTTCTACATCATCTTCAATTTTAGTCGCCTGATCAATTAATTTCTGCAAATGACGTCCATATTCCGGAATAATTAAATGCGATCGCTCTGCATTATATTCCAAATGATGAACAGTATCGTTCGCGTTTTCTTTTATATATTTTGAATTCATATTCGAATGTATATTTTTTTGATCTAAATATTGCCTATTCCTCTTTTTTCGAAGATTTAAAATCATTCGATTTGTAGGCATCAAAAATTTATTTTATATTACAAGGAAATAATACCTTTAATCGTAGAAACTTCCAGGTATTTATCTACTATTTCTTGTGAATCTTTCACGGTAACGTCAACAGATATACTTGTGAATTTACCCGTTTTGGATTTTGTCGTTTTTATAACCGCACCCATACAGTCAAAAGCCAACTCAACACGCTCCACATTATCATTTTCTGTTGGCACAATAAACTTAAATAAATACTCTGCTGGCCATGTATTACTCATATCCAGCTCTACTTTTAATCTTTCGTAAAATTCCGCAGTCTCTTTTTCTTTATCGTTATCCATTTTCAATTTAAAAATAAAAGCAAATATACGGTTTCAAATGTAAATTTTGAATATTTGAAATATGATTTTTTGCCAAATTATATTTTTACGGCAATCATTTTTTCAAATTCCAATAAGTTTGAGTAATTTCGCGCCTTATTTGTAAAAAGTGCAGAAAGAAATCATAGTTATCATTGGCGGCCCCGGAACTGGAAAAAGTACAATCATAGACGGATTGATAGCTAATGGATACTGTTGCTATCCCGAAATTTCAAGACAAGTAACATTAGAAGCCCAAAAACAAGGTATTGAACAATTGTTTCTAGAAAACCCCATATTGTTTAGTGAATTACTTTTGAAAGGCCGAAAAAAACAGTTTCAAAGCGCACTTGAAGAACCTCATGACATTGTATTTATTGATCGTGGTATTCCAGATGTACTAGCTTATATGCATTACATTGGTGACAATTATCCCGCTTTTTTTGATTTGGCTTGCCAAGAATACAAATATACTAAAATTTTCATTCTTCCGCCTTGGGAGGAAATCTACATTAGTGATACAGAGCGATATGAAAACTTTGAACAAGCAAAAGATATCAATGGCCATCTTGTTTCAACTTACAAAAAATATGGTTACGAACTTATAGAAGTACCTAAAGATAGTGTTGATAACAGAATTCTTTTTATCTTAGATAAAATTTCTAAATAATTTAAGGATTACAAATTGGGATTTACGGTTTTTTCATCAAGTATAAATTAAAATCTAATCCCGAAGCTTTGGGACTGAAATCTATGCCAGAAGCATTACAAATTCTTCAAAAGTATTGGAAGCATGGCAAATTTAGATCGCTACAAAACGAAATTATAAATTCTGTTTTAAGTGGTGAAGATACTTTTGCGATAATGCCTACCGGTGGCGGAAAATCCATCTGTTTTCAAGTTCCTGCAATGATGCAGGAAGGAATTTGTTTAGTAATTTCTCCATTAGTGGCATTAATGAAAGATCAAGTCGCTAATTTACAAAAACGGGGTATTAAGGCGATTGCATTGACTGGCGGAATAAAATCAGATGAAATGATTGACCTATTGGACAATTGCCAATTTGGAAATTATAAATTTCTGTATTTATCCCCGGAACGTTTGCAGTCAGATTGGATTCTCGAAAGAATAAAAAACCTTCCCATCAACATGATTACCATTGACGAAGCACATTGCGTTTCACAATGGGGACACGATTTCAGGCCCGCTTATTTGAAGATTTCAGGATTAAAAAAGCATTTTCCAAAAATTCCTTTCTTGGCCTTGACCGCAACTGCAACACCTAAAGTTAAAGAAAGTATCGTCACTGATTTAGGATTGCATAATCCAAAAATTTTCGAGAAGTCATTTGCCAGAGAAAATATAGCCTATATGGTTTTTGAAGTCGAAGACAAACTTTTTAGAATAGAACAAATTCTTAAGAAAAACCCTCAGCCTTCTATAATATATGTCAGAAATAGAAAATCGTGTTTGGATATTTCGGCACAATTACAATCTTTAGGATTCAAAGCAACGTATTATCATGGCGGACTTACGTCCAAAGAAAAAGATAAAAACATGCAGTCTTGGATGAATGAAACAACACAAGTTATTGTTGCTACCAATGCCTTTGGGATGGGAATTGATAAAGCCAATGTAAAAACAGTTATCCACATTCAGCTTCCGGAAAATTTAGAAAATTATTACCAGGAAGCAGGACGGGCGGGGAGAAATGGCGAAAAAGCATATGCCATATTATTAACTAGTCCATCGGATATTCTCCAAACTGAAAATCAGTTCATCAATATCCTTCCTGATAAAAAGTTTTTGAATCTAATGTATGTCAAACTCTGTAATTACTTTCAGATTGCATACGGAGAAGGAATCGACGAGCAATTTACGTTCAATTTACATCATTTTTGTCTAAAATATGAGTTCCCTACATTGAAAACCTACAATGCCATGCAGTTTCTGGACAGACAAGGGATTATTAGTTTATCCCAAGAATTTTCTGAAAAAATCACGCTGCAATTTCTTATTCCTTCCAAAGGGGTGATTCGTTACATGAGTTTGAATCCTAATGACGAAGAAATTATTTTGGCAATATTACGAACATATCCGGGAATTTATGAAACACAAACTGCTTTCAACTTAGAAGTGATTGCAAAAAAGTCACATCATCCCACAAATGAAATACAAGCTGTTTTACATAAATTGAAAGAAAAAGATATTATTGAATATCATTCGAAAAATAATGATGCGACTTTAATTTTCAACGAAGTTCGGGAAGACGAAAGAACAATAAGTAGAGTTTCTAAATATTTAGAAAAGCAAAACGAATTAAAAAAGGAACAACTTAAAGCAGTTCTGTTTTATGTTAATGAAAAGAAAGTTTGCAAGAGTAAATTGATTTTGGACTATTTTGGTGAAAAAACAAACGTTGATTGTGGGATTTGCTCCTATTGCATTACTAAAAAAAATAAGAAAAGGGATGTAACCACGCTTTCAAAAGAGATTATTTCTTTATTACAGTCAGAAGATTTAAATTCTAGAGACATACAAAATCGCACTAAAAATAGCCCAGACGACGTTATCTTTGTGCTGCAACATTTATTAGAAACCAATATTATACTTGTAAAACCAAACAATAAATATACTTTAAAATCATAATGGAAAAATTACGCATTGTTTTTATGGGAACCCCAGAATTTGCTGTTGGAATTCTGGACACTATAGTCAAAAATAACTATGAGGTTGTAGGTGTCATTACAGCAGCAGATAAACCTGCCGGTCGTGGACAAAAATTAAAATATTCTGCAGTCAAAGAATATGCGCTGGCCCATAATCTTACTTTATTACAGCCTGTAAACCTAAAAGACGAAACTTTTTTATCAGAATTAAAATCTTTGAATGCCAATTTGCAAATCGTTGTTGCTTTCAGAATGTTACCAAAAATAGTTTGGGAAATGCCCTCATTAGGAACATTTAATCTTCATGCTTCACTCCTACCCAATTATCGTGGAGCAGCACCAATAAATTGGGCTATCATAAATGGAGAAACAAAAACGGGCGTGACTACTTTTTTTATTGATGACAAAATTGATACTGGAGCCATGATTTTAAGTTCGGAAACACCAATCTCAGTAACTGAAAATGCAGGACAATTGCACGATCGATTAATGGATTTGGGAAGTACGACCGTTATTGAAACTTTGGAAATGATTGAAAAAGGAAATGTAACAACTATAACTCAAAAAGATGATGCTGATATTAAAACGGCATACAAGCTAAATAAAGAGAATTGTAAAATAGATTGGACAAAATCAGCTTCCGAAATAAATAACTTAATTCGAGGTTTGAGTCCTTATCCAGCAGCTTGGTGTTTCTTTGGAGACAAAAATGAAGAGTGGAATGTGAAAATATATGAAGCAAAAATAATTTCAGAACATCACAATTATTCTATTGGTAGTTTGATTTGTAACAAGAAAGAGATGAAAATTCCTGTAAAAGATGGATTTATCCAAGTACTCAGTTTACAGTTTCCGGGAAAAAAGAGAATAAGTACTGCGGAATTGTTAAATGGGATGTCTTTTTCTGAAAACGGAAAAGTCCATTAACATCAGTAAAAACGGGTGTTTCAATGATTTTAACAAGAAATGAGCCTTGTTTTATGAACAAAAAAAATAAGTTATTAACAAAACAAACTAAAATAACACAAAACGCTTGCAAGGAACGGATTTCCTACTAAATTTGTGTATTAACAATTATTTTAACCAACAATTAATAACTATTTATTATGAACAAATCAGAATTAATCGATGCTATCGCTGCAGATGCAGGAATTACAAAAGCTGCAGCTAAATTAGCTTTAGAGTCATTTTTAGGAAATGTAGGCGGTACTTTGAAAAAAGGTGGAAGAGTATCTTTAGTAGGTTTCGGATCATGGTCAGTATCTGCTAGAGCTGCTAGAGACGGTAGAAATCCTCAAACAGGAAATACTATTCAAATCGCAGCTAAAAATGTTGTGAAATTTAAGGCTGGTGCTGAGTTAGAAGGAGCGGTAAACTAATTTAAGTTTTCCATTATAATCAAAACCTTCCAGATGGAAGGTTTTTTTATGCATTTAAACGACTTTGTTTGGAATTATCAAAATTTAATTCTTAAATTTAATAAAAAAACTAGCCGTTATGATTTCAGAAAAATTAAAAAAAGGACATCTACTTATAGCAGAGCCTTCTATATTTGGAGATCTATCATTTAGTAGATCCGTAATATTATTAGCAGACCATAATAAAGATGGTTCTGTTGGTTTTATTATAAATAAACCTTTGAAATATACCATCCACGATCTGATACCAGATATTGATGCAAGATTCAAAATCTACAATGGAGGGCCAGTAGAACAAGATAATCTTTATTTTATCCACGACATCCCTGAGTTGATTCCTAATAGTGTCGAAATTTCAAATGGTATCTATTGGGGAGGTGATTTTGAATCTGCAAAAGAACTCATCAATTTAGGAAAAATAAGTAAAAATAACATTCGCTTCTTTTTAGGATATACTGGTTGGGAAGAAGACCAACTGGAAACAGAAATGGAGTGTAATTCGTGGATTATCACTGAAAACAATTATGAGAATAAAATCATAGGAAAATCAGCGGCCCATTTCTGGAAAGAGCAAATTATGGAATTAGGCGGAGAATATCTCATATGGTCCAATGCTCCAGAGAATCCTTATTTAAATTAAACACTTCTAACCACTTCGTTCAGTTTCTCAACTAATACATTTGCTAATTTAGTTGTAAATTCTTTTTTTCGATATTTTGTAATAGGCTGTATGCCTTTTATAACATTTGTAATAAATAATTCATCTGCTTTTTGGAGATCAAATGGAGAAATCACATCTTCTAAAACCTCTATATGTTCTATTTTTTTGGCTAAGCCCAAAATTTGTTTTCTCATGACACCATTCAAACACCCTTCCGAAACAGGTGGAGTAATCAGTTTATTACCCAGTAGCATAAAAATATTTCCTTGTAAAGCTTCAACAACATTCTTACTGTCATTCAACAAAATACAATTGTCTAATCCATTTTCATTTGCATAAATACTACCTGTTATATTTATAATTTTATTCGTTGTTTTTATGGACGAAAGCAATTGTTTAGTCACATAAAAGTCTTTATATAAATCTACTTCATATTCCTTTTGTTCAATTGAGTACATTGTTTTTTCAAGTGCTATTGCATGAATCAAAAAAGAAATCGTATTATTTTGTGGCAAGTAGTAGCCTCCGTCATTTCTATAAACCGTAATTCTGGCTCGTGCCGAGTCAACTAAAGTATTATTTTTAACTAGGGAAAGTATTTGCTCTTCAAAATATTCCATGGTAAAATTCATTGGAATTTCCATTCGAACCACTCGCATAGAAGACATTAATCTAAAATAATGATCTTCTAAAAAAAGAATTTTATTATTTATTATTTTAACCGTTTCGAAAACGGCATCACCATATAAAAAAGCGCGGTTCTGTGTCAATATATTAGCATCTTGAGACACTATTGTTCCATTAAAATTAATCATAAAAAAAGCCCTAAATTTTGTTTAGGGCAAATATAAGTCATAAAATATGATTTTTCTATACAGAACCTATTAGATGTTTCAAATCAGAAATTTGATTTTCCCACAGTTGTGTTGCTTCATCTACTTCATTTTTATCAGCAAAGTCAACAACCATTAAAGAGACATCCTTAGTTAGTTCATCAACTAAAATATGCAATTCAAAAAAATACTCCGTGTCTTTACTATTTTCGTCAACCCACTTGAATTTTACTTTTTCACCAGACTTCTTAGAAGCAAGTCTTGCTTTTTCTTCGGAATCATTCCAAATGAAAGTGAAAAATTCTCCACGAGAATTTACATTATCGGCAAACCACTCTGACAAACCGGATGGAGTCGATATATATTGATATAATAATTGAGGCGAAGAATTTATGGGAAACTCGATTTCGTAACGTACTTTTTGATCCATGAGCTACATTTAATTTTTGTGAAATATAAGAATATAAGTCCGAAAAAAAAGGATTTTTAAAAATATTTTTTTTTCTTAAAAATATACTTGCAAGCTGTAATATTATTTTTATATTTGCACCCGCATTCAGGGATGGTTTTCCACCCTAATTATGGCGAGATAGCTCAGTCGGTTAGAGCGCAGGATTCATAACCCTGAGGTCCCGAGTTCAAATCTCGGTCTCGCTACCAAAGCAAAAACCCTAACATCAATATGTTAGGGTTTTTTTATGTTTAAAATTTGCCCTATTCCCTCATACACTAACCCTAGGCGCGACACATTAAACTTCAAAGATTGGAATTTTTAGTGCTCCTTCTTCTATTTTTATCAAATGTAAAGTAAAAGCAAATTTGCAATCCGTACTCACAACTATAAATTCTACTCTCCGAAGTATCCTCGTTTCGGAGTTATTTTTTACATTAGAAATAAGTATAACAGAGTCAGTCCTGAGTTTTTATCTAAGGGCTCATAACTATTTATTGTTAAATATTAACAACGAATTTTATTCTTCAGTAATTTTGTGACATCAGGCTGTAGAATCCGAACCCACAAACATAATCAACCCCGCTTTCTCAGATTTGAAAAACCGGACTATACAAGGATAAGTATCAAAGCCCTAAAAAAATAAATAAATGCCCCGCTTAGACAAAAACCACAATCTTCCAATCTTTCAAAAAGCAGAATTGATTTATCAATTAGTAGAAAGCTTAGCAGCTTCGCTTCCTGAAGAAGATACATACATACAAGACACTAAACACTTAATGCGGGAAGATACCATGATTATTACTACGAAAATTGCTGGTGCAGAAGGAGGCGATTTGTACAGCATCCGCATGCAAAATGCGGCAATAATTAGAGAACATGCTATGCACTTATATGTCCAAGTAGGCAGTTTACGATTGCATAAGAACTATAAAGAATTAGAATATGTCCAACTCATTCGCAAAGAGTTAAACGATTTTAGGCTATTGTTTATAGAATGGACAGCCAGTTTTGACACCAATAACCATATCTGGGACGATTGGGGGTTATTCAATCCTCCAGGAGCCATTCCACCAAGCGAGCAAGGTACAGCGACTGAAAATGATTTTGACCTCAATGCTTTTTTTGATGACGATGAAGAGTAATATATTATCCATAATAAAACAACCCTAATAGATAATTTAAATAAACTAAATTTCATGGATTACGATAAATTTATTTTCTGCCTCGAAGCGGTTCCTGATGTAGAAAATGACACCACTACTGAAGTGGTCAAAAACTTAGAACGATTAGCCTTTGAACAAGGTATTACAAGCATTTATAAAACTTGTGATACTATTGAAGGATTAGAAGAAAGTTTAAACGCATTACTCTATGAGGACCATAATTTTAAGGATTATGAAATAATCTACTTAGTAATGCAAGGTGAGGGAAATACTATTTGCCTCAATGAGTATTACTATAGTTTAGAAGAAATAGCCGAGCTCTTTGAAGGAAAAATGACAGGAAAAATTTTGCATTTCGCAAATGCAAAGGTATTAGACTTAAGCCAGGAAGAAGCACAATACTTTTTAGACATTACAGGAGCACGTGCAGTTTCCGGTTATGGAGCGGCATTCAATAAATTGACCAGCATTCCCCTAGACAAAGCTTTCTTTGGCTTATTTAAAGAACAGGGTAATGTCGTTGAAATAGTAGAAGAATTATATAAAAAACACTATGCCCTTTGTAAACTACTCGATTTTAGATTGTATTATTAAAAATGGAATCTCCCACGCTAACGCGGCTTTCTAATCCGTACACACAAAGAGTGACATTACTTCCCTGAGCCAGTACTGGGTTGCTTACTTAGTTGTTATTAATATAACACCACTGGATCCCTGAGCTCCATAAGTAGCAGCATCAGCTCCCTTTAAAACACTTATGTTTTTCACATTATTAGGTGATATATAATCGATACTTGAAACAATCATTCCATCAACAACAAATAACGGATCTGAGATATTACGAACAGAACTCACCCCTCTAATGGTTATCCTGTTATCTCTTGAAACTGTAACTCCTGCTAAACGGCCTCTTATGAGATCATATATAGTGTTGTATATGGCAGTATTTTTATCCTTTTCTACTCCTATACTTTCTGAATTAAGAACCTGATATTTTTGATTTTCTTTAGAATATCCAATTGTAATCTTATCTCCTTTTTTTGTTCGTTCTTTCATGGATTTGTCGGATTCTAAAAACATGAAATTCATGATATCTTCATTATTTAATTTAGAAGACAATAACCCATATTGAGTAGAATAAACATTAATCGTACTAACTTTTTCAGGAAGCAAGACCTCAAATTCACCCATGCTGTTTGTGGTTACATTGGAATAAATGGAATCTAAGTATATTTTAGCATTTGCAACTGGTTTACTTTTACTATTGACAACCTTACCAGTAAGCTTGTTTTGCGCATAGCCAAAACCAACAAATAATAACAAAATAAACAATAGTACTTTAGAAATTTTCATAATGTAATGATTTATAAATTTTTATAAATATATAAAAAAAAAGCTTTAAAACTGAATTCATTAGGACTGATGACTTTCCGTTCATGATGATGCAAAATCGTTCTAATACAAAGCTTTCTTTACATGCAAAATCGCTTAAAAAAAATAAAGTTAAAAATCTCTTAATTTTCATAAATAAGCTACAATCGTCAATGAAATTAATAAAACACTCGATTGAAAATAAAAAAATATAACATTTTAATACGTAAATGTTGTATTTTTTAAATATTACAGTAATTTTACCCCCTATAAAATTATATTTAGTAGGAATTTATGATTAAAAATTACTTTTCCAAGAATACCGATTCGTTAAAATCCACAATACCCCTCCATCCTCTTTCTTTCTTTACTACCCCAAAAGAAAAACAAAATAAAAGCAGTTCTTTAGTCGCTTTTCTAGTACTAATGATGTTTTTCTCAGCTGGGCAGTTAGGTGCACAAACCACTCTTTTTACCTCTGGGTTTGAAACAAGCGATGCTACTTTTACAGCAAGTGCCGGAGCAAATGTTACCATTACCCAACCATTTACGGGTGCTTCAAGAACAGGAACAAAATCTGGTGAAATGATAGCTACGGCTAAAAATATTAGTTTCACAGGCTCCATTATTACTTCGAATCAATTTTTTTTTATAGCCGGAAGGTATTATACCATTTCAGTTTGGGCCAAAGCATCAGGAGCTGTCTCCACTTTGAAAATTAAAAAATCAACTGGTAATACTAATACAGATATGAATAATGCCGCAGGAAGTGATCTCATTTTAAACCCTGTTTCTGCTAATGTTACAACTTCAAGCTATGTGCAGTTTTCCATAACTTTTCAGGCATCGACGACTGAAAATAAATATGTGGGAATTCAGGTTGTATCGGGATCACAGGGCGGACAATTCTCTACTATCTACATCGATGATATAAGTATTATTGAGAACACTAGCCTTCCCATAACTTACTGTACCCCTACTTATACATCAGGATCTGGTACAACGGATCAAATTGCAAATGTAACTTTAGGAACCTTAAATAATTCCACCGGAACATCTGCCACACCCTATTATACTTTTTACAATACCGTTACCGTGCCTAATCTTACACAATCCTCGACGGCTTCAGTATCCGTAACCTTAGGTTCCGATTCGGCGCAATATGTTGGTGTTTGGATTGATTTTAATCAAGACGGTGTCTTTCAAACATCCGAAGGAGCTATCTCTTCTAACGCTGGTTCTAATGGAACTGTCATTGTAAACATTCTTATACCCGCTACTGCCACATTAGGAAACACCAGAATGAGGATACGTGGCGGCGATGATTCTGCACTTAACAACTCACAGTCTTGTGGCAATTCTTCCAGTTCTTACGGAGAAACGGAGGACTACACCGTTAATATCATAGGTACTGTGGCTTGTGTTGCCCCAACAGCATCAGCCTCAACGCTGAGCTTAACCCCGGCAAGCACTGCAATAGCTGGTTCTTTTACACTTTCCAGTCCAGTTGCAGATAACTATTTAGTGGTGATTAGTACTTCAAGTACACCTCCAAGTCCTGTAAACGGAACAACTTACACAGTGAGTTCAACTGCTTTAGGAGGATCTAATGTTGTTGCAGACACTGATAGCAACAATACATTTACGATTTCTGGACTTTTGGCATCGACCATGTATTACATTTATGTTTTCCCCTATAACAATTCCTCTTGTTCCGGAGGTTCGATATACAGGACAACTCTCCCTTTATCTGGAAGTACTTCAACCCTCTCCCCAACATATTGCATACCATCCGGTAATTTAAACTGCAACTCGAATGACTATATCAGCAAGATAATCTTCAATACTTTAAACAATGCAACAAACTGCGAAACTGGAGGCTATACCAATTATGCCGCTATAGGGACACAAACAACTGCTGTAACAAAAGGTACAACCTACACTTTAAATCTAAGTGTAGGTGCTGGTACTGGAACTCATGGTGCAGGAGTTTGGATAGATTTTAATCAAAATGGTGATTTTAGTGATAGCGGAGAATTTTTCTTAATTGGTAATGGTATCGCCGCCAATACAACTACCTCAGTAGCAATACCTATTCCGACAGTAGCCAATACCGGACAAACCAGAATGCGGGTACGATACGGTTATAGCGCAACAATTAATGCCTCTTCAAGTTGTACCATGAGTGGCACTTACGGAGAAACGGAGGACTATACCGTTACTCTTTCAAACGCACCGACTTGCGTGGTTCCTAGTGCATCCGCAACAGTCCTGAGCTTAACTCCAACAGGAAGCGCAATTGCAGGCTCATTTACATTAGCAAGTCCAGCTGCGGATAATTATCTGGTTGTAATCAACACCTCGGGAACAACACCTGCCCCATCAAATGGTACAAATTACATAATTGGCTCGACTGCTTTGGGAGGATCCAATGTTGTTGTAGATAATGATAGTAACAATACTTTTACAGCCCTTGGCCTTTTGTCTACAACTACATACTATATTTTCGTATTCCCATACAATGCACAATGTATTGGAGGCCCTTTATACAAAACGACTCTCACACTAAACGGAAATGCAGCAACGATTGTTGCAAGCAACTACTGCAAACCCTCGATAACGTCTGGTTATCAAGATAATGGATACATCAGTACTGTTAGTTTTATTGGAACCTTAAATGACACCTCTAATAATTCTACTTATTCATCAAGCCCATTAGGCTACCAAGACTTCAGTGCTTTTGCCAATAAGGCCAAACAGGCACAAGGCGAAGGTATCAATATGTTTGTTCAGGCATTAAATACCTCTTTTATGAAGGCATGGGTAGATTGGAACAGGGATGGTGATTTTGAAGATTCTGGCGAAATGGTTTATGACACGGGAGGAATATCAACCTACTCCACCACTTTTGGGTTTATAATACCAGCCGCTACACCAGTTGGTGACTACAGGGTTCGCATAAGAATTAACAGTAGAGACACTAAAGCACCTTATGATTCGAATTCAACCCCAACATTCACTTCTTGCCTAAATATAAATTATCCTGGCGAGACCGAGGACTATCTTTTTACTGTTATTGCCAGTTGTTCATCATTAATTACCAGTGTTACTGATGGTGAAACCTGTGGAAACGGAACTGTAAATTTGGTAGCCATGGGTGCTGCTGACACAACAAAATACCGTTGGTACACCACTGAAACAGGAGGTACATATATTGAAACTACTACTGGAAGCTGGACAACACCTTCTTTATCATCTACTACCACTTATTATGTAACAGCTTATAATGGAAGTTGTGAATCATTAGAACGAACAGCAGTTACAGCAAAAATAAGTCCAGTTCCAACCTTAACTTTTACACCAAACAACCCTACAGTTTGTGGAGAAGAGACCATTATAGCATTATCAGCATCCGGAGATACCCAACAAGTATACCTTATCAATGAAAATTTTGAAAGCGGTTTGGGTGTATTTACAAACAACACTATTACAAGCTATACTGACGTCAACAGCAAAACAGCTTGGCAAAGTAGAACTAGTCCTTTTGTACCGGCTGAACAGGTTTGGTTTCCAGCAATCTCTTCCGGTTTTGGCACAAACAAATTTGCCATGACTACTTCTGATGTTGGTTCCTACAATATTCAAAATACTTTGCAATCCCCAACGGTCAATTCGACTAATTTCTTGGATTTGACATTAAGTTTCAAAATGTATTATTCTCGTTATTATATAGATGGTAATAATTTAACTCAGGACTATGCGACCGTGGAGGTTTCAACAAATAGTGGAAGTACATGGACTGAGCTCACTCGTTATACATCCGATGTAGGTTATGGAACCCGTTTTGACACCAAAACCTTTAATTTGAATGCGTATATCAACATGCCTAATCTAAGAGTTCGCATCCGCTATTATGGAGAATGGTGTGATGGAGTTGCTATAGATGATTTTAAATTATTTGGATTCAAACCATACAACACTTCTTTTAATTGGACGAGTTCTACTCCTGTACAGGCCTTCTCAGATGCTACATGTACAATTCCATACCTAACAGGAACACCAATAGCAACTGTATATGTAAAACCTACTTTAGCCCAATTAGAAACTGGAACTTATACTTTTACCGCGAACCCGGTATTAGCTAATGGTTGTTCAGCTTCCAAAGACATAACAGTAACAAACACTTCTAAAATTTGGAAAGGAGTAACAAGCGACTGGAACAATGCCAACAACTGGAGTCCAGCGGGAGTTCCTACATCAACTAATTGCGTGATCATTCCAAATATATCCGTGATTCCTGACAATAATTACCTTGCTTACGCAAAAAACCTAACGGTTAAATCAACCGGTAATCTGGAACTACTAACAACCAGTAATCTAACCGTTACGGAATGGGTTAATGTAAATTCAGGTGGTATTTTTAATGTAAGAGACAAAGCCAGTCTGGTACAAATCAACAATTCGAATAATTCTGGAATAGTAAATATTCAAAGAATTACACCTTCAATATCTAAACTCGATTATACCTACTGGAACTCACCTGTCACAGCTGCATCTAATTTTACTTTAGGAAATTTATCTCCGAATACTTCCTATATATATTCTTGGATACCAACAGTTAATAATGGAGCCGGTAATTGGAAAAAAGAGAATGCTGCTACGGTCATGGATCCTAGTAAAGGCTATATTTTGCGAGCTCCAAACTTTTATACTTCAAGTAAAACACCATATACCGCAACTTTTATTGGTACACCTAATAACGGAGCTATTTTAGCACCTATAAAAAAAGGTGGTTTAGTAGGAATCGTAGATAGTGAAAATGATGAATGGAACCTTATTGGAAATCCATATGCATCTGGACTTGACGCAACAAAATTCTTAAATCTAGCTGCTAATGTACCCGTCATAAATGGAACAATTTATATCTGGACGCATAACTCACAACCAAGTTTGGCAGCACCAGACCCATTTTATGGTGATTATGTTTTGAATTACACTAAGAATGACTATGCCGCTTTTAATACAACCGGAGGTACCTCCACTAGACCCGCATCTTCTGGAGGTCCTGCACCTTCTGGATTTATCGCTAGCGGTCAATCTTTTTTTGTAAAAGCAGCTAATGGCATGACAAATGGAACAACGCTAAACGCAACATTTGATAATACTATGCGTGTAGTAAGCCAAAATAGTGATTTCTTTAAATTTGTAACTCCCAAAACAGAAAAAAAACATAGAATTTGGTTGAATTTAACTAATAATTCCGGCGCATTTAGTCAGACTCTAGTGGGCTATTTAGCAGGAGCCACAAAAGATTTGGATAGGAGTTATGATGGCGAAGCTTTAGGAGGAAATAAAGTAACTTTCTACTCTATTATTCCACAAGGGCAATTAACGATTCAAGGTCGAGGATTACCATTTGATGAAAATGATCAGGTACAATTAGGTTATACCGCTACAATTACTGGTGATTTATCAATTCGTATAGATCATGTTGATGGTCTTTTTGATGCTCATGACATCTACTTAGAAGATAAAGAATTAGGTCTGATTCATAATCTAAAAAAAAAACCATATGTTTTTAATACTAAAATAGGCGATTTTATTGACCGTTTTATACTTCGCTACACCAAGAAAAATTTAGTAATAGAAACATTTAATTTATCTACAGCTACATTTCATTTATCCAATCATGTAAATATTATTGTCAATCAAAATGTGACAGTTCAATCTTCTAATCAGCTTATTAAAAACATAGTGGTTTATGACGTGTTAGGTCGAAAAATTGATAGTTATAAAAGGGTAAATACGTTACAATTCACTTTGAATCACTTAAATAAAACTACTTCAGGTTTGATTGTAAAAATCACACTCGATGATGATACTATTGTTTCTAAAAAAATAATTTACTAAATCTTAAAAACCATCCACTCATTCGGATGGTTTTTTTTACGGAATACTTTCGTCCAAAAAAAAGTTACCATTCAGCTCACCTTAAAAACAAGGAGAAAGGAATCAAAAAAGACAGAAGTAGTTTGCGGGATTATTAACCAAATATTTGAATGAATCTATTCTAATACTAAAAAAATTCCTTTACAAAAAATGTTCAAAAAGTTAGTAATTCATTTCAAAACTAAGTTTTGAAATGAAACTTAAGCAGTGCACTTAAAGTCTTTTTCAAATATTTTCTTTCCTTATTATTAGCCAATAAAAAACTTATAATAGCAACAGTACTTTACTTCTATTTTATAAGAAAAATATCCCATTTAATCAAGTCATTTATTTTAAAAAATAAACATATTTTTATATTATTTTACGTACAAAATTTTATTTAAAGTGTATTTAATCGATTTTAAAAGCTTTTAATCTGTCAAACAAAACCAAATACATAACTTTAAATCATTAATATAAAAAATACTTTTTAAAAGTAATCTGTATCAACCTAAAAAAGGTTGTACATAATTAATTAAACAGTAGAAAATCATGAATAAAATTTACATAAAAAAAACAAAGTACAATTTAATATTTTTAGTATTTTCAATACTATCCTTTGTTATACCTACACACATAAAGGCTCAAACACAGACATCTCCACAAGTTAATTTTTCGCAAAGAACTTCCTCAGCTACACCCGCCCAAACAATATATAATGTCAAGGGTGATTTTACCATGCTAGGCAACACTAACCTAACCCTTGTTAATTATGGCAACACAACTAACAACGAAGGTAGTGCGATGCAATACGTAGATATAGATGGTGATTCCAATACTTGGAATTCCTCTATTTCCACACTTGAACTTTCTAATGGAGGTGAAAATAGTGCTGTACAAAATTGTTCCACCGTTATTTTTGCAGGACTTTATTGGACCGGGAAATCACAGGATACGGATACATTTACAGTTTCAAAACAAGTACAAAGTGGTACCGAAACAATCAATAATAATTTAACTGTAAATCACAATCAAGATATTACTAATACAAATTACCATTTAAATATAACTAGAGATAATCCAAGTAACAGTAATCGAAGCCCAATTTATACTTTTACTGGAAATGGTAATACCTACGTTTTTAATTATACTAATAATGCGGCACCAGCAACCATAACGCTTTCCGTAAATGGTGGCACGATCACAAATATTCCTGCAACAATTACTATATCAGGATCCACAGCAACTGCCACTCTCACAACACCCTATACAATAACAGATGGAACGATAAATTTAAAAATCAATCAATTAATCAGAAGTACAGCTACAAATTTAAACACACTGGACACTCAAAGCAACTCCTCTGCTTCAGTTAATGTTTCAGGTACCATTCCTGCATATACAACACTTACAAAAAATTACGACAAAAAAGTAATTTCTTTAAAAGGCCCTGGTGCTACCTCTTATACTACTGTAATAGCCAATTCAGATATTCGTTTTCCCGGAGCTGCCCAAAGTGGAATTTTTGTTGGTTATCAGGAAATCACCGATTATGTTAAAACTCACGGTCCAGGAGCCTATACGGTTGCCGATATTGCTTTAGTAGAAGGAACAAATACCAATCCAGGATATTCTGGAGGCTGGGTAATGGTTGTTATTTACGAAAATCCGGTAATGAAAAGTCGTGCCGTAACTCTTTTTGACGGTTATGCTTTTGTAAACGGACAACTAAACAATACTAATCCTGATGCTAACCTTAGAGGTGAATATGGAAATATTCCCATTTCAGGATTTACCACGGTAGGCTCAGGCCCTGTAAACATGAAACTCGGAGTAATGGCGGCTGAAGGAGATGTAGGAACTGCAACAGGAAGAACTGATTATTTAGCCGTACAAAAATTAAACAGCCCACTAACCCCTTATAACACTACTAATTATTTAACACTGGCGCATGCTGGTAACACGGAAGATAATTTCTTTAATTCTTCTATATTCCCTACTGGAACGAGAACCCCTAATATACAAAACAATACAGGGGTTGATTTCAGTATGTTTACCATTCCAAATACTGGAAATACGGTCATAGGCCACAATCAAACCTCTACTACTTTTAGGTTTGGATCCACTTATGAGGTATTTACCATATTCGGTTTTGCGATGTCAGTAGATGCCTATATTCCTGAACCCAAAGGATTAATAAGCGTAACTTCAATTAATAATATTCCAAACCCTCCCGTTTTAAATGCATCTCCTGGACAAACAATCAATTATTCATTAGACATCACCAATGAAGGAACAGAAGCCACAAATAACACGGTAATTTCGATTCCCATTCCGGCAACTGCCATTTTTAATACAGGAGGAACTATTTTATACAACACCTACAACGGTTTTACCACAAGTAACGTCCCTTATTTTGATTCCGCAACAAATAAAATCATTTGGAATTTAGGCACTTTACCTATAACGACTAATCATCCTGAATATATATATGCCGATTTAAGTTTTGATCTTAAGGTCACAGAAGATTGTGCTGTTATACTAAATGCTGGTTGTAGTCCCGAAGTATCATTAGAAACAGGTACCATTACAGGTACTGGTGCTATATCAGGATCTCCGTTTACAAGATATTTTTTTCAAGGATATGACAACACCTCTTGCCATTTACCCATTGACGGTTCTATTAAAGTAGCCATAGATGCAAGTTCCTGCTTATCATCACTGGCAGGACCAAACCAAATAGCTTCTTGCGGAGGAGAATATGTAACATTGAATGCATCCGCTGGAGCTAACGGGACTTGGTCCATAGTAACCGGTCCTTCAGGAGGCGGTGAAATTTTTTCGGATAGCACAAGTCCAAGTTCAACGTTTTTTAGTCCAAATGTAGGCGTGTACACCTTACGATGGACTACCACCAGTTGCGACACAACAGATGATGTATTAATTACACTTGAACTTTGTAATGTTGTTAATTTTGATGGAATTGATGACAACATCAACTTTAAAAATAACTTTAATTTAGACAGTGGTAATTTCAGCATAGAAGTTTGGGTAAAATCGAACGCTACTAATGGTAATACACAAACTATAATTTCAAAACACCTTAGTCCAAGCTCGACTGACGGCTATGATTTAAGACTAGTGAACAATCGCATTTCGTTCAATTGGAACAATAATTCCATAATCGCCAATCATGCAATTGACATAAACAGATGGTATCATATTGCGGTTACTTTCAACGGGACTGACTATAAATTATACATTGACGGAATATTAGACAAAATCGCTTCAGGCATGAACCCAACATTGAATAGTATCGATTACATTGTGGGTGCGATGAGTCAAAACACGGACACACCCTATAATTATTATAATGGTTATGCAGATGAACTGCGCATATGGAATACCACTTTAACAACTGATCAAATTCGTCAAATGATGAATCAGGAAATCACAAATGATGGTAGCGGCAATGTAAAAGGAGTAATTGTGCCCAAAAACATCAGTGGATTATCTTGGCCTAATTTGTCCGGTTATTATCAAATGAATAGAGCAAACGACATCAACAATGGCTATTTAGTAGATAAATCCGGCAACTCCAAAAATGGTAAATTGAAAGGCATTTATGTTCCAGAACCTGATACTGCCCCAATACCTTATACCTCTGGAGCTGATGGTAATTGGGAAACTGATGCCACTTGGACTAATTATCCTGTTTGGGATGTGCCGTATAGTATTGGTATAGACGGTGCAACAATAATAGATTGGAATATAGTCAAAACGGCACATAACATTACTTCCAATAACAATAAGACTGTTTTGGGATTATTAGTAAATAGTAATACATTACGTGCTGAAAATAACTCTAAAATTGAAGTCTCCAGTTATTTGAAACTAGATGGAAAGATAGATTTAGTGGGAATGTCCCAGTTAGTTCAAACTACTGATAGTGACTTAGATGTTACGAGTTCCGGATCTATAGAAAGAGACCAGCAAGGACAATCAAACCTATACAATTACAATTATTGGAGTTCTCCCGTAAGTCCTATAAACACTATTGCCAATAACACCAATTATACTGTTGGCGCAATAATGAAAGACGGTACTACAACTACACCAAAAAACATTAACTGGATTGGAGGCTACAATGGATCACCAACCGCTCCTATTAGTCTGGCAAGGTACTGGATTTTTAAATTTGATAATTTACCAAATGCCTACGCCAATTGGAAACAGATAAGAGAAACAATATCATTACAAGTTGGTAAAGGATTTACATTAAAAGGAAGTGGAGCAATATCAGGAACTCAAAATTATACTTTTGTTGGAAAACCAAACAATGGTACAATAACAAATACTGTAGGTGCAAATCAATTATTATTAACTGGTAATCCATACCCGTCTGCATTGGATGCAGAGGCTTTTATATATGACAATTCAAATTCTATTACAGATGGCACCCTATATTTCTGGGAACATTACACTACTAACAACACCCATGTTTTACGTGATTATCAAGGTGGCTATGCAGCAAGAAATTTGACAGGTGGATTAGCTCCTTCGTCTGCAAACGTTGATTTTATAAGTAAATCAGGAACTCCTTCAAGAGGGATACCTAACCAATACATTCCGGTAGGACAAGGTTTTTTTGTAATAGGAAAAAGTGGTTCAGGTGGTACGGTTACTTTTGACAACAATCAAAGAGGCTTTCATAAAGAAAATGACCCTTTGAATTCTAATGTAATGTTTAAAATTAAAAACGATAAAGACAAAACTTGGGGAAACAATGATAACGACCCAGTGGTAAAAGACAATTTTAGAAGAATTCGTTTAGGTTTCAATTCCCATAACAATTATCATAGACAAGTGTTATTAGGATTCATGAAGGAAAATGCGACCAGCGAAATGGATTACGGTTATGATGCGCTAAATATCGATAACTTTCCAAATGATATGTATTTATTGAACGGAGAAAACAAACTGATTATTGAAGGTGAAGGTTTTTTTGACAAAAATGCCTCTTATCCTATTGGAGTAAAAACAGATGCTGAAGGAACTGTAAAATTCATGATTGATGAATTAGAAAACTTCCCTACAAAACAAACTATTTTTATTTATGATAATGATACCGATACCTATCATGATATTACCAGTGAAGCTTTCGAAATAAGCTTACCAAAAGGTATAAACAACACGCGTTTTTCATTACGTTTTACTTATAAAAAGCAAAAAACTAATCTAAAATCTATCAATCATAATATCAATGATATCAAAATTACTCATTTACAAAATGGGAATATACTTGTAATCAATAATGATGCATTAGATATAAGCATTACGAAAATATCATTATTTAATACTATTGGACAAACGATAAGTACTTGGAAAATTGAAAACCAAGAGCAACAAAATATTCAGTTAGCTATTACAAAAACAATTCCCGGCATATATATCGTGAAAACTCAAACTACAAAAGGAGATTTAAGTACAAAAATAATTATCCGATAATTCCAGGAGGATAAACTTAGGATATAAAAAACTGTCTAAAAAAGGCAGTTTTTTATATTAAAATTGATTCTAATTCAAGAAATATTGTAGAAATAAACTAACTTTTCATAAAACAAGTAGTTTGTCGGTAGATAAAATCCTTTTATCGAAAAAAAGATACTTATTAACAAATCTACAATTTAAATCATTAATTTTGAAATAGGTACAATTAAATTATGAGCCAAAATAGGCAAATAATACAGTACTCAAATCATAATCATTCGTGTTGTTTTTTATAATTGAATTTTAAAAAAATGATATTTTAAAAAATAGCAACAGGCTGATTAATTTTTCATTGAAAATAATACCACTACAATAAACATTATTTTACTTCTAAAAATAGCATAGATCACTCTATGAAATTTTATAAAAATATTAATCGTTTGATTCTAAAGTGTAGGCATCATGGAAAAAAATTACTTTAAATTCTATATAAATTTATCTTCAGTATTAAAAGCATCAAAAATATTTTACCTGTTTTTGATTACTTTTTTGATTAGCAGTACTAGTTTTGCTCAGTCAATATCAAGCTTTACACCAAGTAATGCCTGTATCAATTCCGGTGCATCTGTAATCATAACCGGGACTGATTTTATAGTGGTAGGGGTAACTTCCGTAAATTTTAATGGCATAGCAGCTTCTTATACTATCGACAGTGATACTCAAATTACTGCTACACTGCCTCCAACCGCTACAACTGGAACTATTTCAGTTGTAGGTTCAGTTACCGGCACCAGCATAGATACTTTTACAGTCGATCCATTGCCCGCTGCTTCCGGTACAATAACAGGTACCTCCACAGTATGCCAGGCTCAGGCTTCTGTAGCCTATTCCGTTGGTGCTATTGCAAATGCAACTAGTTACTCTTGGGCCTATTCCGGTACAGGTGCTACAATCACAGGTTCAACAGATAGCATTTCCATAACATTCGCTGCCAATGCAACTTCAGGAAACCTTACCGTTTATGGAGTTAACGCTTGTGGTAACGGAATTGTTTCTGCGAATTATGCCATCACTGTCAATCCATTACCCGTTGCTTCCGGTACAATAACAGGTACCTCCACAGTATGCCAGGCTCAGGCTTCTGTAGCCTATTCCGTTGGTGCTATTGCAAATGCAACCAGCTACTCTTGGGCCTATTCTGGTACAGGTGCTACAATTACGGGTTCAACAGATAGTGTCTCCATAACATTCGCCGCCAATGCAACTTCAGGAAACCTTACCGTTTATGGAGTTAACGCTTGTGGCAACGGAATTGTTTCTGCTAATTATGCCATCACTGTCAATCCACTACCCGTTGTTGCAGGTGCAATAACAGGTACGTCAACAGTATGCCAGGCTCAGACTTCTGTAGCGTATTCCGTTGGTGCTATTGCAAATGCAACCAGCTACTCTTGGGCCTATTCCGGTACAGGTGCTACAATTACAGGTTCAACAAATAGCGTCTCCATAACATTCGATGCCAATGCAACTTCAGGAAACCTTACCGTTTATGGAGTTAACGCTTGCGGTAACGGAATCGTTTCTGCGAATTATGCCATCACTGTCAATCCATTACCCGTTGCTTCCGGTACAATAACAGGTACCTCCACAGTATGCCAAGCTCAGACTTCTGTAGCCTATTCCGTTGGTGCCATTGCAAATGCAACAAGCTACTCATGGGTCTATTCCGGCACAGGTGCTACAATCACGGGTTCAACAAATAGCATTTCCATATCATTCGCTGCCAATGCAACTTCTGGAAATCTTACCGTTTATGGCGTTAACGCTTGTGGTAACGGAATCGTTTCTGCTAATTATGCCATCACTGTCAATCCACTACCCGTTGCTGCCGGTACTATAACAGGTACATCAACAGTATGCCAGGCTCAGACTTCTGTAGCGTATTCCGTTGGTGCCATTGCAAATGCAACTAGCTACTCTTGGACCTATTCCGGCACAGGTGCTACAATCACGGGTTCAACAAATAGCATTTCCATAACATTCGCTGCCAATGCAACTTCAGGAAACCTTACCGTTTATGGCGTTAACGCCTGTGGCAACGGAATTGTTTCTGCGAATTATGCCATTACTGTCAACCCGTTACCCGCTGCTGCCGGTACAATAACAGGTACGTCAACAGTATGCCAGGCTCAGACTTCTGTAGCCTATTCCGTTGCTGCTATTGCAAATGCAACTAGCTACTCTTGGGCCTATTCCGGTACAGGTGCTACAATCACAGGTTCAACAAATAGCATTTCCATAACATTCGATGCCAATGCAACTTCAGGAAACCTTACCGTTTATGGCGTTAACGCCTGTGGCAACGGAATTGTTTCTGCTAATTATGCCATTACTGTCAATCCATTACCCGTTGCTTCCGGTACAATAACAGGTACCCCCACAGTATGCCAGGCTCAGGCTTCTGTAGCGTATTCCGTTGGTGCTATTGCAAATGCAACTAGCTACTCTTGGACCTATTCCGGCACGGGTGCTACAATCACGGGTTCTACAAATAGCGTTTCCATAACATTCGATGCCAATGCAACTTCTGGAGACCTGACCGTTTATGGCGTTAACGCTTGTGGCAACGGAATCGTTTCTGCTAATTATGCCATTACTGTCAATCCACTACCTGTTGCTGCCGGTACTATAACTGGTACATCAACAGTATGCCAGGCTCAGACTGTAGCCTATTCTGTTGGTGCCATTGCAAATGCAACTAGCTACTCTTGGGCCTATTCCGGTACAGGTGCTACAATCACAGGTTCAACAAATAGCATTTCCATAACATTCGCTGCCAATGCAACTTCAGGAAACCTTACCGTTTATGGAGTTAACGCTTGTGGCAACGGAATCGTTTCTGCGAATTATGCCATTACTGTCAATCCATTACCCGTTGCTTCCGGTACAATAACAGGTACCCCCACAGTATGCCAGGCTCAGACTTCTGTAGCCTATTCCGTTGGTGCTATTGCAAATGCAACTAGCTACTCTTGGGCCTATTCCGGCACAGGTGCTACAATCACAGGTTCAACAAATAGCATTTCCATATCATTCGCTGCCAATGCAACTTCAGGAAACCTTAGCGTTTATGGAGTTAACGCTTGTGGCAACGGAATCGTTTCTGCTAATTATGCCATTACTGTCAATCCATTACCCGTTGCTTCCGGTACAATAACAGGCACATCCACAGTATGTCAGGCTCAGACTTCTGTAGCCTATTCCGTTGCTGCTATTGCAAATGCAACTAGCTACTCTTGGGCCTATTCCGGTACAGGTGCTACAATCACAGGTTCAACAAATAGCATTTCCATAACATTCGATGCCAATGCAACTTCAGGAAACCTTACCGTTTATGGGGTTAACGCCTGTGGTAACGGAATCGTTTCTGCTAATTATGCCATCACTGTCAATCCATTACCCGTTGCTGCCGGTACAATAACAGGCACCTCCACAGTATGTCAGGCTCAGACTTCTGTAGCCTATTCCGTTGCTGCCATTGCAAATGCAACTAGCTACTCTTGGGCCTATTCCGGCACAGGTGCTACAATTACAGGTTCAACAAATAGCGTCTCCATAACATTCGATGCCAATGCAACTTCAGGAAACCTTACCGTTTATGGCGTTAACGCCTGTGGCAACGGAATTGTTTCTGCTAATTATGCCATTACTGTCAATCCATTACCCGTTGCTTCCGGTACAATAACAGGTACCCCCACAGTATGCCAGGCTCAGGCTTCTGTAGCGTATTCCGTTGGTGCTATTGCAAATGCAACTAGCTACTCTTGGACCTATTCCGGCACAGGTGCTACAATCACGGGTTCAACAAATAGCATTTCCATATCATTCGCTGCCAATGCAACTTCTGGAAATCTTACCGTTTATGGCGTTAACGCTTGTGGCAACGGAATTGTTTCTGCTAATTATACAATTACCGTAAATCCAACCCCTACAGTTAGTGTACCGGCGAATATCGCTGTTTGTAAAGGAACTACAATTCCTGTAACCAGTTTTGCAAGCACTCCGGCAGGGGGAACATTCACCTGGACTAACAGCAATACCGCTATTGGTTTAGCCGCTTCAGGATCAGGAAATATCGCCGCTTTCACTGCAACAAATGCAGGTGCAACCACTATATCCGCAACCATAACTGTTACGCCAACCGTAAATGGTTGTCCGGGAACAGCCAGCACTTATACAATCACTGTATATCCAACCCCTAC
>NZ_JBLNKU010000010.1:0-169384 GCF_048158545.1 Flavobacterium melibiosi
TCGGGTTACACTGTAATTTCCGGCACAGTTGCCTGGGGTAATCACATCATTGAAAGTCAACGTTACCGATGCATCACAAGTGTCAGTAGCAGTAGCTTGCGCAAAGGCAGGCAGTGCCGGACAATTGATCGTTGATGGAGCTGGTAAAGCAGCAATTACCGGCGCAGTAATATCCTGAACGTTGATGGTTTGCGTAGCGGTGGAGAAGTTTCCACAATCATCTGTAGCAGTCCATGTTCGGGTTACACTGTAATTTCCGGCACAGTTGCCTGGGGTAATCACATCATTGAAAGTCAACGTTACCGATGCATCACAAGTGTCAGTAGCAGTAGCTTGCGCAAAGGCAGGCAGTGCTGGACAATTGATCGTTGATGGAGCTGGTAAAGCAGCTATTACCGGCGCAGTAATATCCTGAACATTGATGGTTTGCGTAGCGGTGGAGAAGTTTCCACAATCATCTGTAGCAGTCCATGTTCGGGTTACACTGTAATTTCCGGCGCAGTTGCCTGGCGTAGTTACATCATTGAAAGTCAACGTTACAGATGCATCACAAGTGTCAGTAGCAGTAGCTTGCGCAAAGGCTGGCAGTGCTGGACAATTGATTGTTGATGGAGCTGGTAAAGCAGCGATTACCGGTGCAGTGATATCCTGAACGTTGATGGTTTGCGTAGCAGTAGATGTGTTTCCACAATCGTCTGTAGCAGTCCATGTTCTGGTTACACTGTAATTTCCGGCGCAGTTGCCTGGTGTAGTCACATCATTGAAAGTCAACGTTACCGATGCATCACAAGTGTCAGTAGCAGTAGCTTGCGCAAAGGCAGGCAGTGCCGGACAATTGATTGTTGATGGAGCTGGTAAAGCAGCGATTACCGGCGCAGTAATATCCTGAACATTGATGGTTTGCGTAGCGGTGGAGAAGTTTCCACAATCATCTGTAGCAGTCCATGTTCGGGTTACACTGTAATTTCCGGCGCAGTTGCCTGGTGTAGTCACATCATTGAAAGTCAACGTTACCGTTGCATCACAAGTGTCAGTAGCAGTAGCTTGCGCAAAGGCAGGCAGTGCTGGACAATTGATCGTTGATGGAGCTGGTAAGGCAGCGATTACCGGCGCAGTAATATCCTGAACATTGATGGTTTGCGTAGCGGTGGAGAAGTTTCCACAATCATCTGTAGCAGTCCATGTTCGGGTTACACTGTAATTTCCGGCGCAGTTGCCTGGTGTAGTCACATCATTGAAAGTCAGCCTTACCTCTGGGTCACAAGTGTCAGTAGCAGTAGCTTGCGCAAAGGCAGGCAATGCCGGACAATTGATTGTTGATGGAGCTGGTAAAGCAGCGATTACCGGCGCAGTGATATCCTGAACATTGATGGTTTGCGTAGCGGTAGATGTGTTTCCACAATCATCTGTAGCAGTCCATGTTCTGGTTACACTGTAATTTCCGGCACAGTTGCCTGGGGTAGTCACATCATTGAAAGTCAACCTTACCTCTGGGTCACAAGTGTCAGTAGCAGTAGCTTGCGCAAAGGCAGGCAGTGCTGGACAATTGATCGTTGATGGAGCTGGTAAGGCAGCGATTACCGGTGCAGTGATATCCTGAACGTTGATGGTTTGCGTAGCGGTGGAGAAGTTTCCACAATCATCCGTAGCAGTCCATGTTCTGGTTACACTGTAATTTCCGGCACAGTTGCCTGGGGTAGTCACATCATTGAAAGTCAACCTTACCTCTGGATCACAAGTGTCGGTAGCAGTAGCTTGCGCAAAGGCAGGCAGTGCTGGACAATTGATCGTTGATGGAGCTGGTAAAGCAGCTATTACCGGCGCAGTAATATCCTGAACATTGATGGTTTGCGTAGCGGTAGATGTGTTTCCACAATCATCTGTAGCAGTCCATGTTCTGGTTACACTGTAATTTCCGGCACAGTTGCCTGGGGTAGTCACATCATTGAAAGTCAACCTTACCTCTGCATCACAAGTGTCAGTAGCAGTAGCTTGCGCAAAGGCAGGCAATGCTGGACAATTAATCGTTGATGGAGCTGGTAAGGCAGCGATTACCGGTGCAGTGATATCCTGAACATTGATGGTTTGCGTAGCGGTGGAGAAGTTTCCACAATCATCCGTAGCAGTCCATGTTCTGGTTACACTGTAATTTCCGGCGCAGTTGCCTGGGGTAGTCACATCATTGAAAGTCAGCCTTACCTCTGGGTCACAAGTGTCAGTAGCAGTAGCTTGCGCAAAGGCAGGCAGTGCTGGACAATTGATCGTTGATGGAGCTGGTAAAGCAGCGATTACCGGCGCAGTGATATCCTGAACATTGATGGTTTGCGTAGCGGTAGATGTGTTTCCACAATCATCTGTAGCAGTCCATGTTCTGGTTACACTGTAATTTCCGGCACAGTTGCCTGGTGTAGTCACATCATTGAAAGTCAGCCTTACCTCTGCATCACAAGTGTCAGTAGCAGTAGCTTGCGCAAAGGCAGGCAGTGCTGGACAATTGATCGTTGATGGAGCTGGTAAGGCAGCGATTACCGGTGCAGTGATATCCTGAACGTTGATGGTTTGCGTATCGGTAGATGTGTTTCCACAATCATCCGTAGCAGTCCATGTTCGGGTTACACTGTAATTTCCGGCACAGTTGCCTGGTGTAGTCACATCATTGAAAGTCAGCCTTACCTCTGGGTCACAAGTGTCAGTAGCAGTAGCTTGCGCAAAGGCAGGCAGTGCTGGACAATTGATTGTTGATGGAGCTGGTAAAGCAGCGATTACCGGCGCAGTGATATCCTGAACATTGATGGTTTGCGTAGCGGTAGATGTGTTTCCACAATCATCTGTAGCAGTCCATGTTCGGGTTACACTGTAATTTCCGGCACAGTTGCCTGGGGTAGTCACATCATTGAAAGTCAACCTTACCTCTGCATCACAAGTGTCAGTAGCAGTAGCTTGCGCAAAGGCAGGCAATGCTGGACAATTGATCGTTGATGGAGCTGGTAAAGCAGCGATTACCGGTGCAGTGATATCCTGAACATTGATGGTTTGCGTAGCGGTGGAGAAGTTTCCACAATCATCCGTAGCAGTCCATGTTCGGGTTACACTGTAATTTCCGGCACAGTTGCCTGGTGTAGTCACATCATTGAAAGTCAGCCTTACCTCTGCATCACAAGTGTCAGTAGCAGTAGCTTGCGCAAAGGCAGGCAATGCTGGACAATTAATCGTTGATGGAGCTGGTAAAGCAGCGATTACCGGCGCAGTGATATCCTGAACATTGATGGTTTGCGTAGCGGTAGATGTGTTTCCACAATCATCTGTAGCAGTCCATGTTCTGGTTACACTGTAATTTCCGGCGCAGTTGCCTGGTGTAGTCACATCATTGAAAGTCAGCCTTACCTCTGGATCACAAGTGTCGGTAGCAGTAGCTTGCGCAAAGGCAGGAAGTGCTGGACAATTGATTGTTGATGGAGCTGGTAAGGCAGCGATTACCGGTGCAGTGATATCCTGAACATTGATGGTTTGCGTAGCGGTAGTTGTGTTTCCACAATCATCTGTAGCAGTCCATGTTCTGGTTACACTGTAATTTCCGGCGCAGTTGCCTGGGGTAGTCACATCATTGAAAGTCAACGTTACCGATGCATCACAAGTGTCAGTAGCAGTAGCTTGCGCAAAGGCAGGAAGTGCTGGACAATTGATTGTTGATGGAGCTGGTAAAGCAGCGATTACCGGCGCAGTGATATCCTGAACATTGATGGTTTGCGTAGCGGTGGAGAAGTTTCCACAATCATCCGTAGCAGTCCATGTTCGGGTTACACTGTAATTTCCGGCACAGTTGCCTGGGGTAGTCACATCATTGAAAGTCAACGTTACCGATGCATCACAAGTGTCAGTAGCAGTAGCTTGCGCAAAGGCAGGCAGTGCTGGACAATTGATCGTTGATGGAGCTGGTAAAGCAGCTATTACCGGCGCAGTAATATCCTGAACGTTGATGGTTTGCGTAGCGGTGGAGAAGTTTCCACAATCATCTGTAGCAGTCCATGTTCTGGTTACACTGTAATTTCCGGCACAGTTGCCTGGGGTAATCACATCATTGAAAGTCAACGTTACCGATGCATCACAAGTGTCAGTAGCAGTAGCTTGCGCAAAGGCAGGCAGTGCTGGACAATTGATCGTTGATGGAGCTGGTAAAGCAGCGATTACCGGCGCAGTAATATCCTGAACATTGATGGTTTGCGTAGCGGTGGAGAAGTTTCCACAATCATCTGTAGCAGTCCATGTTCGGGTTACACTGTAATTTCCGGCACAGTTGCCTGGGGTAGTCACATCATTGAAAGTTAAAGAAACAACTTCACAATTATCAGTTGCAGTAGCTTGCGCAAAGGCAGGCAGTGCTGGACAATTGATAGTTGATAGAGCTGGTAAAGCAGCAATTACTGGCGCAATTTTATCTGTGCACAATTTCAATTGAATTGGAGCTCCAGGAAAATCCTTTAACTCCGATTGGGATGAACTTCCTGAAGATCTTGTTCTAATAAACAGCGTACTGATAACTAGGCAGGGATTATTAGTCGCTTCGAACACTTTTGTAAGATTGATAGCGCCTTCAGCCCATTGATTTGGAGCATAAGTCCCTGGATTAGTTCCATATGCATCAAAAGGAACCGTAGTAGTAACGGTGTTATTGGTACAATAAATATTACCTACAACACCGGGAGCATCGTTGGGCACAATTATATATTCATATGATCCCGCCCCTGTTTCTGTCCATTTCCGAATCACGACATTGGCGTCACCACCCCCTTGGGTAAATTCGATGGTAACTAAAATATCGCCTACTGTTCGACCTCCCTGTGTTCCTTCAGTCGTAAATCCACCACTACCACCAGTAATTGGGGCAGTGCCAGTAGCTGGATCTATAGGACCGAATGTGGCACCATTAATCGTTAAGGATTTCTGTAAGAACTCGAAATCAATATAACTGCTCCCATTAGTTACCTGGCGATCTCCGGCGAAAAGGCACCACAAATCATCTGGGTCTCCAAATGCACCAGTACCATCACCCCCCCGTATAGTGCTATCACCATAACTAAAATGAGCACCTGCGTTTTGGATTTCATTTTTGTTTGGCGAAGATCCTGCACCCCATGTATAAGTGCTGGGATTATCATTTATTTTATTGGAGAGGGTGAATATGGTTAGATCATTTTGATAACGATCCTGTAGGAAAAAAGTGGAGCCAGGATAAAGAAGTGCTCCAGTTGTTAAATCAAGTACACCATGATTAACCGTATGAGTTGGGTTGCTGACAGGATCGTAAAGTCTGTCAAATAAGTCTCCTACATTTTCATATATAGAACTAATAGGTTCATGGGCCCAGGCATCGCCATCAACTCCTGAACCGCCAATGGGATGTTGTACAGGTACTATCCCTTGAATAGACCCCTGTGCATTAACCGTATGGCCCGTCATTAGAATTGCCCCTAAAACAAGAGGTAAAACACACCACTGGCGCCAACGATAAGGTCGCAATTCTGACAAATAATCAATTGAAACGCTCTCCTTAAATTTTAAAAAATCTAATTTGGAAATAACGCCTTTCGTTATAAAGCAATTAATTATTTTACAGAATAAAAAATCGAAAAAATCGAAAATCGTACTCTTTTTCATAATAATAGTATTTTTATATCATAAATTAGAAAAAAACGGAAGTTTACAGACTTGGGAATAAAACTTGTAGAAAAATAAAACATCTTCATAAACACGTTTATGAAGTAATCCATCATTCAAAAGATTATTATTGCGTGGTACAACAACGAAATTCTTTTATCAAACTAGATAACGTTTAAAAAAGCAGTCCAAAAACTCTAATCTAAAGCGATTAGCATTGAAATTAAAAAAATTAGGATGAGACAAAAGTTTTCAGATTCGGGGAGAAAACTTGCAGAAAAATAAAACACCTCCATAAACACATTTATGAAGTTCTCCATCATCTAAAGGATTATTATTGCGGGGAACAATAACTAAATTCTTTTACCAACCAGAATAGTCGCTTAAAAAAACAATCCTAAAAACTTAATCTAAAACAATTGGCATTGAAATTAAAAAAATAGGATGAAACAAAAGTTTTCAGACTCGGGGAGAAAACTTGCAAAAAACGAAACATCTTCAATAAACAATTTTATGAAGTACTCCATCATCCAAAGGATATTTTATTGTAGGGAACAAAAAAATCCTTTTATAAATACCATAAGTCACTCATATAAAATGACTTAATCATTATTTTTTGTTAAATCAAAGTTAGGTATTACACTAAAAAATGAAAAAAAAACAAAGCTAAACAAGACAACATTCTATTATACCCGACAAAGAACATGGTTCGCTAAGAAAAGCTTTACAGCAATAAAATATTAATACTAAACAACTCGTTAACTAATTGATTTTCAATTAATTAATAAATTTATTACTTAAATTTTGTTAATTAAAAAATAATGTTAAAAGCGACAAATTACCCTAGTACATTAATCGAATTAATTGCATTTATACTGATTTTTTAATAACAATTTCACGAGATTATTGATAATCTTTAAATTATTAAAATTGATTCGCTTTTTTAAGGTTTAAGAAACAATCATAAAAAAATTAAAATATTGATTTCATTTTTTCAAAATATAGGAACAAAATGATAATAAAAAACCAAAATTTATATTAAAGCTAAAATCAAAACCACCTCAAAAGAATTGGGATGGTTTTAAGTTTAATACAAATATTGACGAATAATCCGTTTGCTTTGGTATAATAGAAATGATACAAAATAGTTATGAAATACTCTATCATCCAAAGGTTATTGTATTTCGGGTAACAAAAAAATATTTTTATCAACTAAAAAATTTGTTTCATAAAAACATTTTAAAACTCAATTAAAAACAGCAAAAATAAACCTCGAAAATAAAAACTTTCGAGGTTTACTTTTATACCCTAATCCCTTTGATTCCTTTTTTAAGGATTAGACAATTATTTAAAATCTATTTTGAAGACATTACTTTTTTCGTACTGATTCCTCTGTTAGTAGTTACTTTTACAATATAAACTTGCTCTTGTCCTTTATTTGCTTTAAGGTTTAGCGTAATTTCTTTGTTCAAATAACTATGAGTATCAGTTTTTGAAAGTACCAAAATACCTTGGGCATTAAATAGTTCGATTTTCACATCAGATGTATAATCAAATTTATATTTAATGGTAAGCTGGTCTTTGAAAGGAACTGGATAAGCGTCAAAACCTACATTTTCTATTTTTGCGTCTATAGGAGCGACATCTATAGTACTAGGAGCTTTTGCTGTAATTGAACAACTTCCAGGTAATGGAGTATTGTCTGAACAACCTGCAACAGCATCTATAGTTCCAGTACTTCCTAGGGCAGCTGTAAGTGAGCCATTAATGAAGCTTGCGAAAGTATATTTGCTAACCAAATCAGCACCAGTATAAACAGCACCAATGATTGATTTCACATCGTATTTCACCGAAACAATATAGATTGCTCCCGGAGTAGCTCCTGTCACGGAATAACTTGCATCTTTTCCTCCATTAATAAGACTTCCTGTAAAGGTCACGCTTTCACAACTGCTTGTAAACAAACGAAGCTGACTTGAGTTTTGAATACTAAACAGTTTATTTAAATCACCATCATTGGATTGTTTCACTACAATTGTAAAGTTAGCTGCTGGTGCAGTAACATTTGAATAGTAGAAGAACACACCCGGTATAGCATTAGTTACTGTTGTACCGCTAACAGTTGTACATACATTGTATAATCCAATAGCTGTTCCAGTACTATAATGGCAACAAGTAGTCTGTGTTGGGAAGATGTGAGCACAAGGAGTCACACTAATGGTTTGGCTACAAGGAGCAGACTCATTACCACAGGCATCTGTTGCTTTCCAAGTTCGCGTTTGACTTCCATTCGCATTGGTCACCGTACTAACAATACTAATAGTGGCAGTACCACTACAACTGTCAGTAGCTGTTGGCGGATCAAAATTAAATGCTGCATTACATTCAATTGTTTTATCCGCTACACAAGTGATTGTTGGCACTGTATTATCTGTTACACTTATAGTTTGTGAAGCAGTAGAACTGTTGCCACAATCATCCATAGCGGTCCAGGTTCTGGTTACTGAATATTCCTGTGGACAACTGCCAGGTGTAGTTACATCAGTAAAAGTCGGTGTAACACTTGCATCACACGCATCGGTTGCGGTTGGTGTAGTAAATACTGGTGTTGCTGGACATTCTACAGAACTTGGGGCTGGCAATGCTGAAAGCACCGGAGCGGTATTATCCGTTACACCTATAGTTTGTGAAGCAGTAGAACTGTTACCACAATCATCAGTAGCGGTCCAGGTTCTGGTTACTGAATATTCCTGTGGACAACTGCCAGGTGTAGTTACATCGGCAAAAGTCGGTGTAACACTTGCATCACACGCATCGGTTGCGGTTGGTGTAGTAAATACTGGTGTTGCAGGACATTCTACAGAACTTGGGGCTGGCAATGCTGAAAGCACTGGAGCGGTATTATCCGTTACACCTATAGTTTGTGAAGCAGTGGAACTGTTGCCACAATCATCAGTAGCGGTCCAGGTTCTGGTTACTGAATATTCCTGTGGACAACTGCCAGGTGTAGTTACATCAGCAAAAGTCGGTATAACACTTGCATCACACGCATCGGTTGCGGTTGGTGTAGTAAATACTGGCGTTGCAGGGCATTCTACTGAACTTGGTGCTGGCAATGCTGAAAGCACTGGAGCGGTATTATCCGTTACACCAATAGTTTGTGAAGCAGTGGAACTGTTGCCACAATCATCAGTAGCGGTCCAGGTTCTGGTTACTGAATATTCTTGTGGACAACTGCCAGGTGTGGTTACATCGGCAAAAGTCAGTGTAACACTTGCATCACACGCATCGGTTGCGGTTGGTGTAGTGAATACTGGTGTTGCAGGACATTCTACAGAACTTGGTGCTGGCAATGCTGAAAGCACTGGAGCGGTATTATCCGTTACACTGATGGTTTGTGAAGCAGTGGAACTGTTGCCGCAATCATCAGTAGCGGTCCAAGTTCTGGTTACTGAATATTCCTGAGGACAACTGCCAGGTGTAGTTACATCAGCAAAAGTTGGTGTAACACTTGCATCACACGCATCGGTTGCGGTTGGTATAGTAAATACTGGAGTTGCAGGACATTCTATAGAACTTGGTGCTGGCAATGCTGAAAGCACTGGAGCGGTATTATCCTCTACACTAATGGTTTGCGAAGCAGTGGAACTGTTGCCACAATCATCAGTAGCGGTCCAGGTTCTGGTTACTGAATATTCCTGTGGACAAGCACCTGGTGTAGTTACATCGGCAAAAGTCGGTGTAATACTTGCATCACACGCATCGGTTGCGGTTGGGGTTGCAAATGACGGGGTTGCTGGACATACAATAGTACTTGGCGCTGGCAATGATGAAAGCACCGGTGCTGTATTATCTGTCACACCTATCGTTTGTGAAGCTGTTGCAGTATTATCACAGTTATCAGTTGCTGTCCAGGTTCTTGTAATACTGTATTCCTGAGGACAACTGCCTGGAGTTCTTACATCGGCAAAAGTTAGTGATTTAACTCCACAATTATCATCCGCTGTCGGTGTTGCAAAAGATGGGGTACCGGGACACTCAACAGTTGTTGGCCCTGGCAATGCTGAAATCGTCGGATCAGTTTGGTCCGTACACAAATTCAATTGAATGGGAGCTCCCGGAAAATCCTTTAATTCTGATTGATTTGAATTTCCCGAAGACCTTGTTCTAATAAACAAAGTACTGATTACAAAACACTCATCAACCACCCCACCGAACACTTGCGTAAGATTAACGGCACCCTCGGCCCATTGATTCACGGCATAATCACCACCAGTATTAGGGAGACCAGGAGGGTCGCTTCCATATACGTCAAAGGGCACATGGGTAATCGCAGTATTCTGGGTAATAAAAATTTCACCCAAAAACTCAGAGTTGGGATGGATCACATATTTAAAAACCCCGGGTGCTGTTTCTGTCCATATTCGAATCGAAGCGTTAGCATCGCCACCACCTTGTTGAAATTCGATGGTGACCAAAACGTCACCCTCAGTACGACCACCAGTAGCCATGATGGCTGGGTTAGAAACAAGTACACCGCCAATGAGTGTTGGGTCAGAAATAAATCCGCCACTTCCACCAGTGATTGGTGTAGTACCTGTTTGGGGATTAAAATCACCTAAGATGGCACCGGTAATAATTAAAGGTTTCTGTAAAAACTCGAAATCAATGTAACTGCTTCCATTGGTTACCTGACGGTCACCGGCAAAAAGACACCACAAATCAGTCAATGATCCTCCCAATGCCGGCGCACCATAAGAAAAATGCGCCCCGCAATTTTGGATTTCATTCTTGTTAGGCGATGATCCTGCTCCCCAAGTATAGCCTCCTTTTAAAGGACCTGACCCATCTGGATCACCGGGGTTATCATCAATTTTATTAGAAAGGGTGAATATAGTTTTATCATTTATATAAGGATCCTGCAGGAAAAAGGTGAAGCCGGGGTACAGGAGATCACCGGTTGTTAAGTCAAGTACACCATGAGTACCGGTAGGATGAACACCGTCAAACAAGTCGCCAACAGTACTACTAGTACCATTACCAAAAGGAGCAGTAACAGGAGTGTGAGCAAAGGCATCTCCATCAACCCCAGAACCTCCAGCGGGAGTCTGTACGGGAACTATACCCGTAATCGACTGTGCATTAGACGTATAACCCGTCATAAGAATCACTCCCAACATAAGGGACAAAGCAAGCGATTGACTCCAACAATTGAGGCATCGCAATGATAGTCGATTAATGGGAGTTCTAAAATTAAACTTTGAAAAACCTGCATTAAAACGCCAGGAAAAAGTGAGACAATATTCTCGCACACTTTTTATCTTATAAAAAATAAATTTTTCCATGATAAAAGTATTTTTACGTCATAAATTAGAAAAAAAAGAAGTTTACAGACTTGAGGAGAAAACTTGTAGATAAAACAAATCACCTTCATAAATACATTTATGAAGTACACCATCATTCAAAGGATTTTTATTGTGGGAAACAATAACTAAATTCTTTATCAACCAGATAGTCAATTACAAAAGATACACTAAAACAATTAGCATTGAAATTAACGAAATAGGTATAGAGCAAAAGTTTTCAGACTCGGGGGAGAAAACTTGCAGAAAAACGAAACATCTTCAAAAAATAATTTAATGAAGTAGTCCATCATCCAAAGGATATTTTATTTTGGGGAACAAAAAAATCCTTTCATTAACCTTAGAGTTGCTTGATAAACAACCTAAATCAAATAAATTTCTGTTAAACCAAAGTTAGGTATTACACCAAAAAAAGGAAAAAAAACAGGCCTAAACAAGACAACATTCTATTATTCCCGATAAAGAACACTGTTCGCTAAGAAAAGCTTTACGGCAATAAAATATTAATACTCAAACACTTGTTAATAGTCTGATTATCAAGTATTTAATATTTTTATTACATAATTTTTGTTAATTAAAAAACAATGTTAAAAGCAATAAATAGCTCTTACACTTTAATCACGTTATTACAATTCTATTGATTTTTTGATGAACAATTTGGACAATTATTGATAATATTAAAAATGTTCCCTTTCTTTAGATTTTAGAAATATCTCAAGGATTTCAAAACGTTAATTTTTATTCTACAGAAATCTTGGGACAAACTGAAAATGATATTAAAAAAGACTCTTAATTACTCCAAAGTCCTTTTCATAAAGATTATTTAGTAGTCAAATATTCCCAAAAAAACATTCATGCCAGATAAAATAAAGCCACCTCACTAGTGTTGAGATGGCTTTGATTCTAATGCAAATATCGGGTACTGATTAGTCTCTATTTTTTGGTAGATTCAGTCATTAAAATTAATATTTCATTTTTTTTAATTTATAAAATACTAACATACAGACACATAGAACACTTGTGTTTTCAACAGAAATCGTTTTCGTAAATGATAAAATAGTGCATAAATCAGAAAAACCAGCTGTGTTCCAGCACATCTCATTGAAGTAATTTAGCCTTATAAATTTTAATTATTAATTTAAAAATTAGTATTATGAAAAAGATTTTAAAATTAAGTGTATTGTTGGTAGTGGCAATGACTAGTATGAGTTCGTATGCAATCGACGGTGATTTTTTACTTAATGTAAAAAAGGTGAAGGAAATGTAATTAGCTTTTCTCTAAATGAAATCAAGAAAGTTACTGTATCTTTTTATGATGATAAGGATAACTTAATCTACACCGAAAATGCAACAGGTGAGAAAGGAATCGTAAGAAGATATAATTTAGATGAATTACCTGTTGGAACTTATTTTTTGGTTGTGGAAAACAATCTAAAAAAAGTAAAACATGAAATTATTATTTCTGAAGAAAAGTCGATTTTAACAAACAAAGCAATTTCGGAAGTTTACAAGCCAACGAATAGAAACATTAAATTGGCAAATGTAGATTAACCTTTGAGAAAAAAAAGTTTATTGTATTAACTAAAAAACAGCTCAAATTGAGCTGTTTTTTTCTTTATCATATAATTTATATAGCAGTAATTACAAATAGAGTTGTAATTACATATTACGTCTGTATTGCCCACCCACTTCAAATAATGCAGCAGTAATTTGTCCCAAAGAACAAACCTTTGTCGCTTCCATCAAATGTTCGAATAAATTTTCGTTTTTAATAGCAGCTTCCTGAAGCGTATTCAAATGCTCATTCACTAAATCCTGATTGGATTGGTGTAAGTGGTTCAACATATCAATTTGATATTGTTTTTCTTCTTCGGTGGCACGAATTACTTCGGCTGGAATTACTGTTGGAGAACCTTTGGAACTCAAGAATGTATTCACACCAATAATTGGAAATTCACCTGTATGTTTCAAAGTCTCATAATACAAACTTTCTTCTTGAATTTTACTTCGTTGGTACATCGTTTCCATGGCACCAAGAACGCCGCCACGTTCGGTAATTCTATCGAATTCCAGAAGAACTGCAGCTTCCACTAAATCTGTTAATTCTTCGATGATGAAAGCACCTTGAATTGGATTTTCATTTTTAGCCAGACCTAATTCTTTATTAATAATCAATTGAATCGCCATCGCACGACGTACAGATTCTTCCGTAGGTGTTGTGATTGCTTCGTCATACGCATTGGTATGCAAGGAATTACAGTTATCGTAAATAGCATACAACGCTTGTAAAGTCGTACGAATATCATTGAAATCTATTTCCTGTGCGTGCAAAGAACGCCCGGAAGTCTGAATGTGGTATTTCAACATTTGGGCGCGTTCGTTAGCTCCATATTTATTTTTCATGGCTTTCGCCCAAATTTTACGTGCCACACGACCTATAACGGCATATTCCGGATCTACTCCATTCGAGAAAAAGAAGGATAAATTTGGTCCAAAATCATTGATATTCATGCCTCGACTCAAATAATATTCCACATACGTGAAACCATTCGATAGTGTGAAAGCCAATTGCGTAATAGGATTTGCACCCGCTTCGGCAATGTGATACCCCGAAATGGAAACCGAATAAAAGTTCCTCACATTCTTAGTAATGAAATATTCCTGTACATCCCCCATCAATCGCAATGCAAATTCAGTGGAGAAAATACAAGTATTTTGCGCTTGATCTTCTTTCAAAATATCAGCTTGAACCGTTCCACGAACTTGAGATAAGGTTCTTGCTTTGATATCATTATACACTTCCAAAGGTAAAACCTGATCTCCGGTAACGCCCAAAAGCAGCAACCCTAAACCGTTGTTTCCCTCGGGTAAATCGCCTTGATAATGCGGTCTTTCAACTCCTTTTTTGGTGTAAATTTTATTGATTTTTTCTTCGACTTCTTTTTCAAGAGCATTTTCTTTGATGTAAAACTCACATTGCTGGTCTATAGCAGCGTTCATGAAAAATCCTAACAACATGGGTGCCGGACCATTAATAGTCATACTCACCGAAGTCATCGCATGAACCAAATCAAAACCAGAATATAATTTTTTAGCATCGTCCAAACAACAAATCGAAACTCCTGCATTCCCGATTTTTCCATAGATATCAGGACGTACATGAGGATCGTTCCCATATAAAGTTACACTGTCAAAAGCCGTTGACAATCGTTTTGCAGGCAATCCAGCACTTACATAATGAAAACGTTTATTGGTTCGTTCCGGTCCGCCTTCTCCAGCAAACATGCGAGAAGGATCTTCTCCTTCCCGTTTAAACGGATATAAACCTGCGGTAAAAGGAAATTCTCCAGGTACATTTTCCTGCAAACACCAACGTAGAATATCACCCCAAGCTTTGTACTTTGGTAACGCAATTTTCGGGATTTGAGAATGTGAAAGTGACTCTGTATGCGTCGCCATTTTTATTTCCCTATCACGAACTTTAAACGTATAAACTGGATTCTTGTACTTGTTTACTTTCTCGTCCCAAGTCAAAATGATTTCCCAATTATACGGATCCAAATCCATTTTTACTTTATCGAATTGATTCAGTAAAAGATTCAAAAAGATTCTATCCTCAGCAACACCCGGTTTTTCAGATTCCAAAGCGCTTGGTAAAACAGAATCATCATTAATTCCTGTCTTGTTCAATTCGGGGATTTTTTTAGCAACCGATTCAATCGTTTTAAAAATTCCGTATAATTTTTGAGCTACTTGTTCTTGACTTACCGCCGTCACATCATATTTTCTGTTGCTTTCGGCAATTTCAGATAAATAACGGGTTCTGTGTGGTGGAATAACGAATATTTTCTCGCTCATTTCGCGAGTGATTTGGAACGTTGATTTCAAATCAGAATTCGTTTTCTCCTGGATTTTATCCATTATCGCTTTGTAAAGCGTATTCATTCCCGGATCGTTGAACTGCGAAGCAATCGTCCCAAAAACAGGAAGTGTATCTAAATTAGCATCCCAAAGATTATTGTTGCGTTGGTATTGTTTTTTCACGTCTCGTAATGCATCAAGAGAACCGCGTTTGTCGAATTTGTTTATTGCCACCAAATCAGCAAAATCAAGCATGTCGATTTTTTCCAATTGAGTCGCAGCACCAAATTCTGGTGTCATTACATATAAGGAAACATCAGAATGATCCATAATCTCCGTATCGGATTGCCCGATTCCGGAAGTCTCCAAAATTATGATGTCATATTTTGCAGCTTTAATTACTTGAATTGCATCGGCAACATATTTTGACAAAGCCAAATTCGATTGACGTGTGGCCAAGGAACGCATATAAACTCTAGGACTATTGATCGCATTCATTCGGATTCTATCTCCAAGCAATGCTCCACCCGTTTTTCTTTTGGATGGATCTACTGATATTAACCCGATCGTTTTTTCTGGAAAGTCTATAAGGAAACGACGCACTAATTCATCTACCAACGATGATTTTCCTGCTCCACCCGTTCCCGTAATTCCAAGAACCGGAATCGTACAATTTTCATTTTTTTTATGAATTGCTTCCAATGTTTTGGCCGCTAGATCAGGAAAATTCTCTGCTGATGAAATAATACGGGCAATGGCTTTTGGATTTTTTTCTTCCAAATGATTGATTTCATCACTTAGTTGATCTCCAATAGCGTAATCTGCACGTTCCACTAAATCATTTATCATTCCTTGCAATCCCATAGCACGTCCGTCATCGGGAGAATAAATTCTCGTAATTCCGTACGCTTGTAATTCGGCAATTTCAGATGGCAGAATTACACCACCACCACCACCAAATATTTTGATTTGCCCTGCTCCTTTTTCTTGAAGCAAGTCGTACATGTATTTGAAATATTCGTTGTGACCACCTTGATACGATGTTATGGCAATAGCATTGGCATCTTCTTGAATCGCTGTATTGACCACTTCTTCCACACTTCTATCGTGACCTAAATGAATTACCTCAACACCGGTAGATTGAATAATCCTACGCATGATGTTGATTGCCGCATCATGACCATCAAAAAGGGCTGCTGCGGTTACAATTCTTACTTTATTATTAGGTATATAGGGTTTTACTTGCTCCATTTTATGAATATGATAATTTAAGAGTGCAATTTACGATTTTATTTTAAAAATTATTCAATGTCGGTCATAGTTGTTGATAAATAAGCAAGGATTTTGTTATTTAGCCCCGATGAAAGCGGCATCCCTCGCTTTTTCAGCGAGGATACAGCGGACAGCGGGATAACTGTTCCTTAATAAATCCTAAAGTTTGTGCTCCTAAATAAAATCGTGGCTTTATTTTTGAATAAGTAGTACTTTTGACACAAGTCATAGGCCGAATTGATAAGGTAAATTTATAAAAACAATTTAAGATGAAAAAAATTTTAATTTTAGTGGCGGTGGTATCACTTTCCAGTTGTGCCGAAATGCAGCAGGTTCTGAATCAATTACCGCAAACGCAAGGAATTGGCGGTGTTGATATTGCCGGAGGATTGAAGGAAGCGTTGAATAATGGAATTTCGAAACAGGTAACAAAATTGACTGCCACCGATGGTTTTTACAGAAATGAAGCCGTAAAAATTTTATTGCCGGAAGAATTGAGAAAAGTGGACGCTGGTTTGAGAAAAATTGGTTTGAGTTCATTGGCTGATGAAGGTTTGAAAGTATTGAATCGTGCCGCTGAAGACGCGGTTAAGGAAGCGACACCAATATTTGTTGACGCCGTTAGAAACATGACTTTTATGGATGCCAAATCGATTTTGATGGGAAATGAAAGTTCAGCGACTACTTATTTACAAAATAGCACCTCAACAGCTTTGTACGGAAAATTTAATCCAGTGATAAAAAATTCATTCACTAAAGTAGGTGCCGATAAAGTTTGGTCTAACATTATTACAAAATACAACAGCATTCCATTAGTAAACAAAGTGAATCCAGATTTGACTGATTATGTTACCAATCAAGCGATGAATGGCGTTTTCAAAATGGTTGCCGTTGAAGAAAAAAATATCAGAACCAATTTAAGTTCCAGAACATCTGTTTTATTGCAAAGGGTTTTTGCGATGCAGGACAAGATATAATTTGAATATTAGCTATTTTTGTAACCATTCAGCAGCACAAGCACTAAGCTAATTTTTGCCACAAAGGCATAAAGGCACAAATCAAAGAATCTATTTTTGAGATAATTTAATTATTTAATACGTTCAAAAACTTATTTTTTCTTTGTGACTTTGCGCCTTTTCGGAAATAGTGTTTGATTTTTTAGTGGTAAAACGAACCTGAATAGATTACCTATTTTTAAACATAAACACTCAAGTCGAAAGAGATACATAAAATGCAAAAAATTACCATACTTATACATTGCGAAGACCAAAAAGCAATTATTGCCTCTGTTACTAATTATATTGCCTCAATTGACGGTAATATAATCTATCTGGACCAACATGTTGATGCCGATGAAAATGTATTTTTCATGCGTTTGGAATGTGAGTTCAGCGCTAAAAATTGGGATATTGAAGCGATAAAGACCGATTTTCAAGCTAATTTAGCAAATCCTTTTAAGATGTCTTGGGAAATGTATACCCAAGACGAAAAACCAAAAATGGCTTTGTTTGTTTCTAAATACGACCATTGTTTGTATGATATTTTAGGACGGTACAGTGCTGGTGAATTGCCTCTTGAAATTCCTTTGATTATAAGCAACCATGAGGATTTAAAATCAGTGGCGGAACGTTTTTCTATTCCGTTTCATTATGTTCCTTTCACTAAAGATATAAAAGCCGAAGGCGAACAAAAACAGTTGGATTTACTGAAGCTGTATAATGTTGACTTTATTGTTTTGGCACGCTACATGCAGATTATCACACCTAATTTGATTGCTCAGTACAAAAATCAGATTATCAACATTCATCACTCGTTTCTTCCTGCATTTCCTGGCGCAAAACCCTATCATTCTGCTTTTAAACGCGGTGTAAAAATTATTGGAGCCACCAGTCATTATGTGACCGAAGGATTAGATGAAGGTCCGATTATTGAGCAGGATATTGCCCGAGTTTCGCACAGCCATTCTATAGAAGATTTTATTATGAAAGGGCGTGATTTGGAACGCATGGTTTTGGCTAGAGCCATAAAACTGCATGCGGAGCGAAAAACGATGGTGTTTAGTAACAAAACGGTGGTGTTTTCTTAGAATCCTCACCCCTCCCGATCCCGAAGGGTCGGGACGGAATTCTCCAAAGGAGAGGGAGCCGAAACCCCATAGAATTTAAGAATCTTGTCTGTAATAATAAAATGTTCTCCAAAGTGCTGCGGTGTGAGCATAAATTTTTATACAGAGTATAGAACACAGATTTTACAGATTAGACGGATTGTCACAGATTTTTTTGATTATAATATTAAAAGGCGAACTTGATTATGACACTTATTTAAATCGGTGTTAATCTGTTCAATCCGTGTTATCTGTGTTCTTTTTCAGATGTGACCAGACGATAACACCAAAGTGAACATTTGTATTATTTCATTAGTCTGAAACTTCAATTTCCATTGCTTTACCATTGTTGTCAAATACTACTTTAGTCCAAAATGATTTTGCTTTTTTATGCGTTGGGTACCAATCCCGGTTTTCTTCAACAAGAATAAAAAGTCCTGTATCTGTTCCTAAAACTATGAATTTATTTAGTTTGGGTTGTTTTGAAAACACAGAAAGACCGTATTTATTAAACATTTCATCACTGAGCTGTGAAACATTTTTTGAAACAAAACCTATTTCGCTAACAGATACAATTGACGATCCATCAAAAGGCTTTTCCGATGCATTATCCAAACCAAAACGGGCAATGAATTCTAAAACATTTCCATTATTGTCATAAAAATAAAAGGACTTTGCATTCCAATTATAAAAATCCGCGATTTTATCGGGTGGAATTACATCTAGAATTTCCGTTTTCTTTTCTATCCAGGCAAAAGCTTCCAGCAATTTATTATTTGGTATATCAAAAGCAAAATGGTATACTGGACTTCCGTTTTCAGAAGACCTGAACGTTAGTTTTGTGAAACCTGCTCTAAATGAAATACTCGAATTGTTTTTTGAAACAGTTTTAAATCCAATGACTTCATTATAAAACAACTCTGTTTCATTTATATTAGCTGTCAATAATTCAAGTTCAAGGATATTCATCACATTTTAGTTAAGTTATAAACAGAATTTAGAAGTTTATCTCAAAGATAACACACTTGCTATCATAATCAAATTGATTGTTTTTATCTTTTGCATCCAGCCAATCTTTGCTTAATTTTGGAACAAATTATACAAGATGAAAAAAATAGGGTTACTACTTCTTCTCGTTCCATTTATTGGCACAGCTCAATTTAAAGATTTCATTAAGAAAGCGGCGGACAAAACTTCGACTCTTACAAAAACGAATACAAGCATAGACATTGCTTCCGGTTTAAAAGAGGCATTAAATAAAGGAGTGACTGAACAAGTATCGAAATTAACAGCAGTAGATGGGTTTTATAAAAACGAAACCGTAAAAATTTTAATGCCCGAAGAATTAGCAAGAGTTGACAAAACACTTAGAAAAATGGGGATGGTTAATTTAGCAGATGATGGGATTAAAGCATTAAATCGTGCTGCTGAAGATGCCGTAAAAGAAGCAACTCCAATTTTTGTCTCGGCCATTAAAAACATTACTATTACTGATGCCAAAAGCATTTTGCTAGGAAATGATAATGCCGCCACTACTTATTTACAATCTGCTACAACTATTCCATTGTATGCTAAATTCAGTCCCGTTGTACAAAAGTCAATTAATAAAGTGGGTGCTGATGTAATTTGGAATTCCATTATAAAAAAATACAATACTATTCCCCTTGTTTCAAAAGTGAATCCTGACATAACCGATTATATCACCAACAAAGCGCTGGATGGGGTTTTCAAAATGATTACTGTCGAAGAAAAAAATATCAGAACCAATCTAAATGCCAGAACTTCGGATGTACTGAAAAAGGTTTTTGCTTTGCAAGACAAAAAATAATTACAATCAACACCTAAAACAGATTAAACATTGGTGTTTCATCCTATTTTATTATTCTTAAAATTCAAGAAGAAAACTTAACGTATATACAACAAAGTAATAACAAAATCTTAACAGCAAAACGCTCGCTTATGTGTGACCTTTGCAGGGTAATAAACTGGTTATTTATTATTTTGGTTTTGGTTAGTTAAAGAATTGCCTGCATTTATAATGCAGGCATTTTTTTATTTAGCGGTATTTATAAAAGAAAGGACGGCATCGTTAAAAGCATTAGGTTGCTCCACATTTACTACATGTCCACATTTTTCTATTACAAACAGTTTTGAAGATTTATAATGATTCTCCACTACTTTCCGAACCGATGGTAAAAACATATAATCCTCTTCACCCATAACATAAAGCGTAGGAATATTCAATTCGACCTGACGAAACCATTTGAGAACCGGATTAATCTCGGCAGTGAGTTTAAACCATTTAATAAATTCTTTCTGGTATAATTTTTTAGCCTCGTTTATAAAAAGAACACGAGATTGCTTGTGACTTTTTTTAGGCATGATGACAAAGGCAAAAAACTTATATAAAACTAAATAAGGCAATACATACTTAAACATATTCCCCAATCGCATCAATACTTGAGAACGGAAATTCATTTTCAGGATTGCACCGCCAAGAATCATACTTTGAACCCGTTCCGGATACATTTCTGCCAATTGTCTGATCAGAATTGTACCTAATGAAATTCCAACAAAATGTGATTTTTTTATTTTAAGAAAGTCTAAAACTTCCAGAATATCATTGGCCAAAGCCGAAAACGTATATTTCTGTTTGAAAGCCGTTTTTAAAGTCGGTTTTGATTCCCCGTGACCACGCAAATCCAATAACAATATATTATACTGCTTTTTGAAATCGCGTATTTGTTTGAACCAGATAGAAGAACTTCCGCCGGCACCATGCACAAAAGTTACCCACTGATCGGTGTTTTTATTTTCGTAAATGGTGTAATTAATCACGTTCTTATTTTTTGTAAAAATAGGATTTTAATTTTAAATCTCAATCTTAACATATATTAATGCTAATTTAACAATTGTAAAACGTAAATTTGCAAAAAAATTACACCGATGATTGGATTATTGAAAGAGAAAAGTGAAATAGAAAAGCTTAAAAGAGAATATCAAATACTTGCTGAACAAAATTTCGAAATAGAAAATAACACTTCAAAGCCTACCGTTACTATGGAAGAATTAGTTCTGGAAGAATGTGAACTATAATTTTTGATGTATTTTTTTAAAATAGTCAAACGCTTTTAGCAAGCGGCTTCCATACCAAGAAAACATTTCACCATCTACAAATACCGTTTTTGCATGATGCGTGAAACGGCCTATTTCAAAGGCATCTTCTTCTTTGAAGGGGAAAGGTTCTGAAGACAGAAAAACCAAATCCGGATCACCTTCCAAGCGCATTTTTTTGAGTTCGATTTCCGGGTAACGTGATTTATTTTCATAAATATTTTCAAAATGATTTAGTTTTAATAATTCATTGATGAAATTATCCGAACCAGCGACCATAAAAGGGTTTTTCCAAATGAAATATGCCGCTTTTCTAACGGGTATATCTTTAACGAAGTTTTTAAAATCGCTCAAGGCAAAAGCCAATTTATCGTTCCATTTCTGGGCTTCAGTTCTGCAATTGAAAAGCTGACCAAAATCGGTAATCATCTGAAAATTGTCTTCAATCGTAATAATATCCGTCACCCAAACCGTACAAATTTTACGCAACTCCTCCACAATTTCTTGTGTATTTTCCTCTTTATTACAAATGATGATATCCGGTTGCAGCAATCTGATTTTCTCATAATGCACTTTCTTCGTTCCGCCAACAATTTTCTTCGTTGACTTAAAATGATACGGATGCACGCAGAATTTGGTAATCCCTACAATTCGGTCTTCCAAACCTAAATCATACAGTAATTCCGTTTGTGAAGGAACTAATGAAATAATGCGTTTTGGTGAAGTTTCAAAAGAATGGGAAGTCCCGAGTTGGTCAGTTAGAGTTTTCATAATTTTGTTTTAACCTTAAACATCAAGGCTCTATTCTATTAGCAGCATGCAAAATAAAATTCAAACCATATAAGGAATGTAAGTTCATTTAAGTTACAAAGTCAATAAATTGGCATCTGTTATATGTTCTTATATCCCTTACATGGTTAACCAATTTAATATGTTTTTTTTACCATATAAAAGAAGCACAGCAGTGCATCTCTACAGATAATATAACGTTAATTCGGTTTAATATCGTTTAATATCGCTTCCATTTCCTGTTGCATTTTCAACGCTTCTTCTCTTGCTTTTTCAACAAAATCAGTTCCATTTGAAGCATAAATAATGGCTCTGGAAGAATTGATCAATAATCCTACATTGGCATTCATTCCGTATTTACAAACTTCAGCTAAACTTCCGCCTTGCGCGCCAACACCTGGAACCAGCAAGAAACTGTCAGGGACAATTTTACGAATTTCAGTAAAATATTCGGCTTTGGTAGCACCGACAACATACATCAGGTTTTCGCTATTTTTCCACGTTTTAGACGTTTCTAACACCTGTTTGTACAATTCTTTTCCGTCCACGTTCAAAGTCTGAAAATCAAACGCACCTTCATTAGAAGTCAAAGCTAGCATAATCGTATGTTTATTTTCGAAAGCCAAAAACGGCTCTACCGAATCTTTCCCCATATAAGGAGCAACAGTAACGCTGTCAAAGTTCAAATCTTCAAAAAAAGCTTTGGCGTACATCGAAGACGTATTTCCAATATCACCACGTTTAGCATCCGCAATCGTGAAGATATCCGGATAAGTTGAGTTGATATAATTAATTGTTTTCTGCAACGACATCCAACCTTTTATTCCGTAGGCTTCATAAAAAGCAGTATTGGGTTTGTAAGCCACCGCTAAATCATGGGTCGCATCAATGATTGCTTTATTGAATTCGAAAATAGGATCTTCCAGTTCTAATAAATGGGGTGGAATTTTATTCAAATCAACATCGAGTCCTACTGCCAGGAATGATTTCTTGATTTTGATTTGGTCAATAAGTTGTTGTGTAGTCATTTGATTAAAAAGTTTAAAGTTTAAAGTTTAAGGTACCTCACTTCTAAACCTAATGTTATGCGCAATGTAATTTATTCAAAATTAAAAAAATGCCAAACTAATTCAGTATGGCATCTTTTCTCTTTATTCTATTTTCTTTATTCTTTATTCTTGCATCTATTTTTTTAAAAAACTTCGCTTGCTTCTTTCAATTTTTCCATGTTGTTGACTAACGCTAGCTCATCAACAATTTTCTGAATGTCACCATTCATGATATTTCCTAAATCGTACAATGTCAAACCTACACGGTGATCGGTTACACGACCTTGTGCGTAATTATAGGTGCGAATTTTTGCAGAACGGTCACCAGAACTTACCTGAGACGTACGTTTGGTAGCATCTTCCGCTTGTTTTTTGGCTAATTCCTGTTCGTATAAACGGGAACGCAAAACGCCAAATGCCTTGTCTTTATTTTTATGTTGTGATTTTTGATCCTGACATTGCGCCACTAATCCGGTTGGAATGTGGGTCAAACGAACCGCTGATTTGGTTGTATTTACCGATTGTCCACCTGGTCCTGACGAACAGAAGAAATCCACACGTACATCATTCATATCAATTTGTACATCAAATTCCTCTGCTTCCGGCAATACCATAACAGTCGCTGCCGAGGTGTGCACACGTCCTTGCGTTTCCGTTTGTGGTACACGTTGTACGCGGTGAACACCTGCTTCAAACTTCAAGGTTCCGTAAACATCTTCACCGGTAACTTCAAAAATCACCTCTTTAAATCCACCAGATGTTCCTTCGTTCATATCCACAACCGAAGTTCTCCAACCTCTGTTCTCACAATATTTCGTGTACATACGGAATAAATCCCCTGCAAAAATACTCGCTTCATCCCCACCCGTTCCGGCACGAATCTCCACCATGACATTCTTGGCATCTTCGGGATCTTTAGGAATCAACATAAATTTGATTTCATCCTCCAGTTCCGGTAATCTTTCCTTCGCTTCTTCCAGTTGCATTTTGGCCATTTCGGTCATATCAGCATCACTGTTATCGGCAATTATTTCGTTTGCTTCTTCAATATTCGCCATGATAATAACATATTCATCGCGCTTTTCAGCCAAAGCTTTTAAACTTTTGTACTCTTGATTCAATTGCACATAACGCTTCTGATCAGAGATAACATCCGGCTGAATGATTAAATCCGATATCTCATCGAAACGTTGTTTTACTATTTGAAGTCTATCTAACATTTTCTTATTCCTTTTATTGGAGTGCAAAAATACGAAAAAAGTATTCAGTTTGCAAGGTTCCTAATTGAGATTGTCATTGCGAACAATGAGGAACGAATTGTGTGGCAATCAGGAGCTGTTTCCTGCTATGCGCTATATCTTTTCCTTGCTAAAGGAGCAAGAAAAAGGATGCCGCTGCAAACGAAGTTCACTGAACTCCAATTAAAATAAAAGCAAAGTGAAGTAATCAGGGCTAGGGCATTTGTAATAAAAAACGGCGATTACGGTTTTCCATAAAATCCTTGAATCAAAAGGAACTACTTTTGAAAAATGACATAAACTCAATTTATTTAATCAGTATTTTCGGTATTAAGGATGTATATTTGAAAATAAATAAACTCTGACGTTTATCATACATATCTACCCAAAATTGGATGGCTTTGTATGATTTTGGCATACATATATACAAGTTGGTGGCTAGTTTTCCAAAAAAACGCAGAAAATAGAAATTAATAAAAAATATGATTGCATTATACATAAATTGGGATTTTGACTCTGAAATAATTAATATTTTAGGGTTTCCATTAAAATATTACGGACTTTTATTCGCTTGTGGTTTACTTTTATGTATGTACATTCTTAAAGGAATTTTTAAAGAAGAAAATTTAAAAGATACCGCACACGAAGCACTATTTGTTTACGGAATAATTGGAATTTTTGTTGGAGCGAGATTAGGACATTGTTTATTTTATGACTTTGATTATTATTCAAAAAACATATTAGAAATTATCTTACCTATTAAGAAAACTCTAAATGGAGAATACAAATTTATAGGTTTTGCAGGTTTAGCAAGCCACGGAGGAACAATTGGTTTGCTCATTTCACTTTATCTATATTCAAAAAAATATGAAATAAAATATCTTAAAATACTTGATTTAATTGCAATTGTTGCGCCACTTGGAGCAACATTCATAAGGCTTGCGAACTTAATGAACTCTGAAATGATTGGTAATCCAACAACAATGCCTTGGGCATTTATTTTTAAACGTGTTGACAATATACCAAGACATCCAGCTCAACTTTATGAAGCAATTTCATATTTTATAATTTTTTTAATAATTTTTATTACACACAAAACTAAAAACATAAAATTAGGGAATGGTTTTTTCTTTGGTTTAGCAATAACTTTAATTTTCGCAATGAGAATTTTAATTGAGTTTGTAAAAATAAATCAAGTAGAATTTGAAGAAGGAATGAAATTAAATATGGGGCAAATATTGAGTATTCCATTTATAATAATTGGAATGTATTTTGTGTTGATAAATTTAATGAAAAAAGAAACTAAATAAAAAAACCACTTTACAAATCTAAAGGCGAAGTCTCGCGACTTCGTAGCAATTCCAATAATCAACAAACACAGGAAAATAAAGGTTGCTAAAGTTAGAACGGCATATAGCAATGGGTACGAAGTCGGAAGACTTCGCAAAGCACACAATCGCACAACACCTATCATACCCATTGGTGCTTGTTTACAACGAGTACCAATTTTAATTTTTAGCAAAATCGTAGCATTTACAATGCGTTTATTTTAATACTTTTATAAAACCAAAACCTTCTTTGTTTTTAAAATCAAATAAAATGAACCCCAAAGTTGATGACTTTATAAGCAATGTCAAAAAATGGCAGCCCGAAATAGGGCAATTGCGACTATTGCTACTCGATTGCGGGCTAACCGAAGAATTCAAGTGGCGTACTCCTTGTTACAGTTTTCAGGGAAACAATGTTGTACTAATAGGCCGTTTTAAAGAATACTGTGCGCTTAGTTTTTTCAAAGGGACTTTGTTACAAGATAGCAATGGTCTTCTAAGTAAACCGGGAGAAAACAGTCAGGCAGTACGCTTCTTTAAGTTTACGAATTTGCAGGAAATTCAAGAACTGGAGCCCATCATAAAAAACTATATTTATGAAGCCATTGAGTTAGAAAAAGCGGGCTTGAAAGTGATTTTTAAAAGCAATACAAAACTTGAATTGGTGGAAGAATTACAAATTGCTTTAGACAAAAATCCTTCTTTAAAAACAGCTTTTAAAGCCTTAACACCGGGACGACAACGAGCCTACAATTTGTATTTTTCGGCTGCCAAACAATCCAAAACTCGGGAAACGAGAATAGAAAATTACATTCCGCGAATTCTTGACGGAAAAGGATTCAACGATTGCATTTGTGGGATGTCTAAAAAAATGCCCAACTGCGACGGTTCACACAAATACATTCGAGGAGAAAATAAATGACAATCTAGCAGCATCTTATTACTTTGGTTATTATGAAAATGAAACGGAATCAATAGCCCTGATGGAAGCGGCATCCTCGCAGCGTAGCGCAGAGATACAGCGGACAGCAGGACCGTTCGTCCTTGAAAAAAACATTCGTCCTGCTCCTAAAAAATAGTAAGTCCTACCCGTTCATAACTCCATACAATTTCTTTTTAATACCAATTTCTAAATTCCTAATTTGCGCCCTTAAATTAGAAGGAAAAAATGAAGGTCTGTATTGCCGAGAAACCAAGTGTAGCACGCGAAATCGCATCCGTTTTAGGAGCCAATACCAAACACGATGGGTATTACGAAGGCAATGGCTATGCCGTAACCTACACCTTTGGGCATTTATGCACCTTGAAAGAACCGAACGATTACAAACCCCATTGGAAAAGTTGGGATTTGAACAACCTGCCCATGCTTCCCGAGAAATTTGAAACCAAAGTGGTGGAAAATTCGGGTATTCAAAAGCAATTTAAAATTATAAAAAGTTTATTTGACAAAGCTGAGCTTGTTATAAACTGCGGGGATGCCGGGCAAGAAGGAGAACTCATTCAGCGCTGGGTCATGAATGAAGCCCAATACAAAGGCGAGGTAAAACGCTTGTGGATTTCATCCCTGACCACCGAAGCCATCAAAGAGGGTTTTGAAAACTTGAAACCATCGGCCAACTACGATAATTTATACTACGCAGGCTTTTCCAGAGCCATTGGCGACTGGTTACTCGGTATGAATGCCACCCGTTTGTATACCGTAAAACATGGCGGATACAAACAAGTTTTGTCTATTGGGCGGGTACAAACCCCAACCTTAGCGATGGTCGTGGACCGATTCAAGGAAATTGAGAATTTCAAGCCGCAACCGTATTGGGAGTTGCAAACCTTATACAGAGACACGCTTTTCAGCTATGAAGATGGACGTTTTTTGAAGAAAGAAGATGGAGAAATTTTAGCCAATAAAGTCAAAGAAAGTGATTTTGAAATTGTTTCTGTCGAAAAAAAGAATGGTAATGAGTTTGCGCCTAAACTGTTTGATTTAACAGGTTTACAAGTATATTGCAATACCAAGTTTGGCTTTACAGCAGATGAAACGCTTAAAATTGTTCAGACTTTGTACGAACAAAAGGTAGTCACCTACCCTAGAGTTGATACTACGTTTTTACCCAACGATATCTACCCAAAAGTACCCGGTATCCTGCAAAATTTAACCAATTATGCGGCGTTGACGCAACCACTTTTAGGAAAAAAGATTAAAAAATCGACCAAGGTTTTCAATGATAAAAAAGTAACCGATCACCATGCAATTATTCCAACGGGGATTCAAAGCAATTTGCAATATAATCAGCAACAAGTGTATGACATAATTACCAAGCGTTTTATTGCAGCATTTTATGACGATTGTTTGGTGGCCAATACCACCGTAATTGGAAAAGCAGCCGATGTAGCTTTCAAAACCACCGGAAAAGAAATCCTGAAAAAAGGATTTCGAATAGTTTTCGAAGACCCAAACGCCAAAGAAAAAGAAGCCGATATATTGCCAAGCTTTGTTGTAGGCGAAAAAGGACCACACGAACCCTCATTTTTAGAAAAGGAAACCAAGCCACCCAATCAGTTTACGGAAGCCACCTTATTGCGCGCCATGGAAACCGCGGGCAAACAGGTGGATGATGAAGATTTGCGTGAATTGATGAAAGAAAACGGTATTGGTCGTCCATCGACACGGGCTAATATTATTGAAACCCTTTTTAGACGCCAATACATTGTTCGGAACAAAAAACAGGTATTGCCAACGCCAACGGGGATTCAATTGATTGACACCATTCAAAATGATTTAGTAAAGTCGGCAGAACTTACGGGTTCCTGGGAAAAGCAGTTGAAAGATATTGAAAAAGGAACTTTTACCGCTGCTGCGTTTATCAACAATATGAAGCGCATGGTAGAAGTCTTGGTGTATGAAGTACGAAGTGAAACCAGACGTGCCAATATTTCGCACGCGGGAAATGTCCAAAAAGAAGTTGCTAAAGTAGAGAAAAAGAAAGCCGCAGGAATTTTGGCGGAAGCCTGTCCGAAATGTAAAAAAGCAACGCTCATAAAAGGAAAAGCAGCTTATGGCTGTGGCGAATATAAAGCAGGTTGCACTTTTCTATTGCCCTACACTTTTGCAGAAAAAAAAATATCTGAGAACCAATACTTGCGATTGCTTCAAAAAGGGTCTACCGTAAACTTGAAAGATTTCAAAACCGATACCGGTGTTGTGGAGGGTTTGCTTCGCTTTGACGAAAATTTTCAACTCAAATTAGAACCGAAGAAAACGGAGGCGAAAGCAATACCGGATGCATTAGTCTGTCCGAAATGTCAAAAAGGAACGGTTCTTAAAGGGAAAACTGCTTATGGTTGCAGCCACTATAAATCGGGTTGTGATTTCAAAGTGACTTTTGATATGGTTAGAGCTAAATTAAAAGACAAAAAACCCACCAAAGAACTGGTTTATACTATTTTGAAAAAAAGTATTTAAGAACCGTTCAACATTACAAACACTAAGGCAATTTCTGCCACTAAGGCACTAAGGCGCAAATTTCAAATCAAAGAAGATGATTATATCCTGATTATAGGAAAGATTACTTAATGACTTCTGCATCTTATTTTTTCTTTGTGACTTAGCGCCTTTGTGGCTAACTTTTTCATACTTTAGCTTTTCAAAATAAAACTTAATATTTACACCAATGTTTCAAAAAACGACTCTTATACTGCTTTTGTTAGCCATTGTTTCTTGCAAAAATTCTGATTCAAACAAAAACGAAAAAATCAAAGCGGCAAGTTGGCTTTTGGGTAATTGGGAAAACAAATCAGCTGATGGCAATCTAACGGAAAATTGGGAAAAAGTAAACGACAGTACTTTTCAAGCACAATCCTATTATATTAAAGAAAAAGACACCTTGCATTTTGAATCTATCACATTACAACAAAAAGGAGAAAATTTAACGTATACTGCAGCCGTAAAAGGACAAAACGATGACAAACCGGTTTCTTTTAAATTAACAACCGCAACCGAAAAACAATTGGTTTTTGAAAACCCAAAACACGATTATCCTCAAAAAATAAGTTATACCCAAATTACTCCTGACAGTTTGGTGGCTAAAATTTCGGGAATTCAACAAGGGAAACCAAGTTCTGAACAATTTTCGATGAAAAAGACCAAATAAAAAGATAACATTTCATACTCAAATCAAAACCTTGCTCTAGAAAAGCAAGGTTTTTTTATGTCTTAAAATTATGAAAATCATCTTGTTAAAATATTATTTTTAATTAATCTAAATAACACTTGTTAAATAAAAATTAAATTTTATTTTTGACTTATTCTTATTTATTCTAAATAAGCTTTAACTAACTTAATTTTTAATCATGAAATATTTGAAACAACGAATACCTCAATTTATTTTTCTCGCCTGTCTAATGCTGCTTTCTATAACCACCGCTTTTGCCCAAAACTCCGGTAGCATAAAAGGAACCATTTTGACAAGCGATAACAAACCCGCCGAAGGAGTTTCAGTTTCTATAAAAGGAGCGAACAAAAATACTATTGCGGATAACAATGGAACTTTTGTCCTAAAAAACATATCCGAAGGAGTTCATATCCTAAAAATTACTTTAGTTGGTTATAATGACCTGGAGCAAGAAGTAAAAATTACTACTGGAGAAGTTACTACTGTTGCATTACAACTTACTTTATCGAACAATGAGTTAAACCAAGTGGTGGTTTTGAGTAACAAGAGCGCTTTCAAAACGAATCGTGTTTCATCAACACTTCGTTTACAATCGCCTATTATTGAGATTCCGCAAAACATACAAGTTATAACAGGAAAACTTATTCAAGACCAACAAATTTTTGATATGCTGGAAGGGGTGACCCGCAATGTGAGTGGCGCTACAAGAGTGGAACACTGGGATAATTATGCCAATATTACCATGAGAGGGAGTCAAGTGGCCGCTTTTAGAAACGGAATGAATATCAGTTCCACTTGGGGACCACTTACAGAGGATATGAGTATGGTGGAACGTATCGAATTTGTAAAAGGTCCTGCAGGATTTATGCTAGCAAACGGTAACCCGAGCGGTTTTTATAATGTAGTTACCAAAAAACCAAGCGGACGTACCAAAGGCGAAGCGAGTATAACGCTAGGAAGTTTTGATCGATATAGAGGAACATTAGATTTTGATGGAAAACTGACCAAAAACGGAAAATTATTGTACCGTATTAATGTAATGGGTGAAAAGAAAGGCAGTTACCGTGATTTTGATTTTAATGATCGCTACACTTTTGCTCCTGTACTTAAATATTTGGCAACCGATAAAACAGCCATAACACTGGAATACACGCAGCAATTTTCTAAAGTAAATGCTGTTGGTTCTAATTATGTTTTTTCGCACAGAGGATATGCTGATTTACCAAGAAGTTTCTCAACATCAGAAGCTAATTTAGATCCTACAAAAATGACCGAAAGAAATATTCTTGCCATTTTAGATCATAAAATAAGTGACCAATGGAAGTTTACTGCTCAAACATCTTATCTTAATTACCAACAAGAAGGAATGTCATTATGGCCTGCCGGCTTTGATCCAACCAATGATGCAATTCTTAAACGTGCTGGTGGAAATTGGGATATTTTAGGAAAAATATATGTTGGACAAGCTTTTGTAAATGGTGAAGCTACAACAGGATCAGTTACCCACAAAATACTATCGGGATTGGATTTAAGTGATAAAACATTTTTTCATGACTGGTCCCAATATTTTACCATGCCAGATTTAGACATCTACAATCCGGTACACGGAACACTAGCCGCTTCTCCAACTTTCGACAGAAGTAAAAGTCTGGAAAATAGAGGTGTAAAATACCAAAACAGTTATAAAGCGCTATATGTACAGGACGAATTGGGTTTCTTTGACAATAAACTTCGATTAACATTGGCAGGAAGATATACGATACTTAAAGCGTATAATGTTTACTCTGGGGGTACCAAAAATGAAAAATTTACACCAAGAGTAGGTTTGAGTTATTCCATTGATAAAAACACGGCTGCCTATTTTGTAAACGACCAATCTTTTAATGAGAACTACGGTACGAACTGGCAAGGCCAATCTTTTAAACCTGAAACTGGAGGAAATATAGAATTCGGTTTAAAAAGAGACTGGTTAAACGGAAAATGGAATTCGGTAGTTTCTGTTTATCAAATTACCAAAAACAATGTACTGACATTAGATCCGGAACATTCATCCGGAACACAACAATTCAGTAGAGAAAGTGGACAGCAAAAAACAAAAGGCTTTGAGGTAGATATTAGAGGAGAAATCTTCAAAAACTTAGACCTTATTGTAAACTATGCTTTTACGGAAGGAAAAACAACCAAAGATACTGATCAATCACTTGTGGGAACTCAAGTAGCCGGAACTACAAGACACATCCAAAATGCCTGGTTGAATTATAAAATAGATAGAGGGACACTAAATGGAGTTGGTTTTTCATTAGGATACCAATACCAAGTAAAAAGAGCACCATGGTATATTTCTCCTGATAATAGCGGAATGCTTCCAGACTATTTCCGATTGGACGGAGGTGTTACGTACCAAAAAAACAAAATATCAGTCAACCTTATTGTCAATAATATCTTGAACAAATACTTGTATTCTGGAGGATATTATAGCTATAACACAATGTATTACTGGCAAACAGAAGCCGGAACCCACATGCGCTTATCTGTTGGATATAAATTTTAGAGTTAGTTAGTTTTGTTTGTTTAACTAAACTCCTCATTTCGGTGAGGAGTTTTATCCATTTTTAATGAAAAATAATGATTTCAAAAAAACAATAGGAAAAATACACTTATGGCTTGGTTTATCTTCGGGCATAATTGTTTTTATAATTGCCATAACGGGCTGTTTATATGCTTTTCAGGAAGAAATACAAAATATCACTGAAGAATATCGTTTTGTAAAAGAACAGGAAAATACTTTTTTACCTCCTTCAAAATTAGCTGTAATTGCTAAAAAAGAACTTCCTGATAAACTGCTCCATGCCATAAAATACAATGAAAAAAATAATGCCGCGGAAGCTGAGTTTTTTCATTATGAACCCACGTATTACTATACCGTCTTTATAAACCCGTATACAGGAAAGGTTTTGAAAACAGTAAACAATAAGGAAGGATTTTTTCCTTTTATTTTAGACGGACATTTCTACCTTTGGTTGCCACACGAAATTGGACAAACAGTTGTGGCATCGGCGACATTAGTATTTCTGGTACTGCTGGTTTCGGGTTTAATTCTTTGGTATCCCAAAAACAAAAATGCAGCAAAACAACGCTTTTGGTTCAAATGGAAAAAAGGAATAAAGTGGAAAAGAAAAAATTACGATTTACATAATATCACCGGTTTTTATGTGCTAATAATTGGAATTATTTTCGCCATTACGGGTTTAGTATGGGGATTTCAATGGTTTGCTGAATCTTATTATAAAGTATCCGGTGGTGAAAAATCATTATTATATGAAGAACCGCTTTCAAAAATAAATACAAAGACAGCAACTACTACAATCGCAAACCCATTGGATAAAATCTGGCTTCAAATGCAAAAAGAATATCCTCAAGCGGAATCCATTGAAATACATCCGCCAGAAAAAGCCACTTCTCCAATAGCTGCCAATGCTAATTCAGACAAAGGAACCTATTGGAAAATAGATTACCGTTATTTTGATCAATACAGCCTTAAAGAAATGAATGTTTCCCATCTGTGGGGCAGACAAAAAGAAGCTAAAATTGCCGATAACCTCATGAAAATGAATTATGACATTCACACAGGAGCAATACTAGGCTTACCCGGAAAAATTTTCGCATTCCTATTTAGTTTACTTATTGCGAGCCTTCCAATATCCGGGTTTTACATTTGGTGGGGACGAAACAAAAAAAAGAAAAATACAACAATTGCTTCTCTTTAAATCAATATAAAAAAGCATAATTGAATAATTTAAAGTAATGGCATTAAACCTTCCAATTATTTTGATATCTAAATAAAATAATTCAAAAAAAATCAATGTGCTTTTTTGAATTAGAATATGCCAGAGAAGCTAAAAAACAATAAAATTTTTCTTTAAATAGGATAAATAATAATTGGTATTATATTATTAATTTTTACATTTGCGCTATTTTTATTTATTCTAAATAACTAATTAAATAAACACACATCCCCTATTAATAAGAACCTTTATAAAAAATTTATGAAAAAGAATCTTTTTATTTCTTTTGCCTTAGTCGCTACTTTATTTGTTAGTGCGCAGCAAAAAAACACACTTTTGGAGCAGTCATTCTGGAAAACAACTCCAGATGTAAATGCGGTTAAAGCTGAAATAGCAAAAGGAAACAGCCCGTCAGCATCGACCCCAAATGCTTTTGACGCAACTGTTATTGCTATTAATAATGATGCGCCTGCGGCTACAATAAAATTCTTACTGGAACAATCTGGAAATGAAGTCACTAAATCAACACACGACAATCGCATTTATTTACATTGGGCCGCTAATAAAGGAAATCTAGAAATAGTAGAATATCTTATAGCTAAAGGATCAGATATAAACTTAGAAGATAGCCAAGGTACAACCCCAATTACATTTGCAGCCAATAGCGGACAAAACAATATCGCTGTTTATGAGGCACTTTTTAAAGCAGGAATAGACCCTAAAAAAAAATACAGAGACGGTCTAAACTTACTGCTTATGGCTATACCATCTGACAAAAACCTTACCCTTTCTAATTATTTTGTTTCTAAAGGATTGTCTCTTGCAGCTGTTGATGACGATGGTAATACTGCCTTTAATTATGCCGCTAGAACGGGTAATGTAGCACTTTTAAAAAACCTATTAGAAAAAGGAGTAAAATACAATGATAATGCGTTAATTGTTGCTGCACAAGGTTCCCGCAGAGAAGCAAATACTTTGGAAACTTATAAATACTTGGTAGAAGAATTAAAACTAAAACCGACAGTAACCAGCAAAACAGGAGAAACTGTACTTCATTTTCTAGTAAGTAAACCAAAACAAACCGAAATCATCAACTACTTTTTGTCCAAAGGAGTAGATGCCAATAAAGCCGATAACGAAGGGAATACTCCATTAATGGTTGCGGCCGGGTCCAGAGAAATTGCTGCATTAGAACTGTTATTGCCAATTGCAAAAAACAACAATCTGCAAAATGGTAAAGGAGAGTCGGCATTAACGATGGCTGTGAAGTCAGGAACTCCTGAAGCAGTAACACTTCTTTTAAGTAAGGGTGCTAACACAAATGTTCAAGACAAAGATGAAAACAACTTAGGATATTACTTAATACAATCGTACAGACCGCAAATGGGTCGTGGCCCGGAAGCTGCTAACGCTCCAAAACAAGATCCTTTTGAGGCTAAAATAAAATTGCTTCAGGATAAAGGATTAAACTTAGCCACTCCTCAAAAAGACGGGAGCACGCTATACCATTTCGCTATAGTTAAAAACGATTTAACTTTGCTAAAGAAAATTACCGATTTAAACATCGATGTAAACGCAAAAAACAAAGATGGTTTAACAGCGTTGCACAAAGCAGCTATGATTTCTAAAGACGATATTATCTTGAAATACCTAGTGTCTATCGGTGCCAAAAAAGAAATCACCACTGATTTTGAAGAAAGCGCATACGCCTTAGCAAAAGAAAATGAGTCTTTAACAAAAAACAACGTATCTCTAGAATTTTTAAAATAGCATTATGAAATCGCCATGATACAAAATCACAAATAATAATGAAGAATGGCGATACCATATTCCTTTAAAAAAACAAATATTATCTACATATGAAATCAATACTAAAATTCGGTCTGACAGCTGTGCTACTATGCCTTTTATCTTTCCAAGCTACCGCACAAACCAGTAAATACAAATGCATGCTCCAAATGTCAAACTACATGGGAGAAGGCGCCTATATTGTAGTTTCACTTGTAAACGCAAAAGGCGAATATGTGAAAACGCTATATGTAATGGGTGACGATAAAAAATGGTACAAAACCCTTAAAGAGTGGCACAAATTCTACTCTAAAAAACCAGAAAACATCAGCGCTAAAACTGGAGCTTCTGTAACTGGAGGTGACCGCAGTATTACAACAATAGAAATTGAAGATGCTAAAATCAACAAAGGGTATAAATTGAGATTTGAAACAGCAGTAGAAGATCATAAATATTACACAGCTGATTTAGAAATTCCGCTCACAACCCAAGGAATTGCTGCAAAAACAGAAGGTAAAGGGTATATTCGCTACGTAAGATTAAACAAAATCTAAATATTGAACTTTTTTATCTGCCAAAATCTGCAAAATCTGCGTGAAAATAGTAGCACGCAGATTTCGCAGATTTTCGCAGATTTTTTTTTAAAATAAATACGCTTAATACAAACTTAGAAAAATATATTTTTGTAAAAAAGCTTAAAATAAAATCCGAAAAGCAAATCTGTTTTATTTTTAACAATCAATAATTCCTAAATACAATTACATCAATGACTCTTTCTTTTTGGCGTTATTCACACTTGGCTTTGGCTATATTTTCTGCAGCATTTTTAGTATTGGCATCGGTAACTGGCGTCATACTTGCAGTCGATGCAATACAAGAGAAAACGCCACCGTACCGAGTAGAAAATTTCGAAAAAATAACACTTGGAGAAACCTTACCTGTACTAAAAAAAGCGTATCCTGAAATAACGGAATTAAGTGTTGACCACAATCAATTTGTTATGCTGCAAGGTATTGATCAGGAAGACAATGACGTCAACACTTACATCGACCCAAGAACTGGAAAAACACTAGGAGAACCCATCAAAAAAAGTGAGTTTATCCAATGGACTACTGCGCTCCATCGCTCTTTATTTCTTAAGGAAACCGGGCGTTTTATTGTGGGCTTTATTTCCTTTTTGTTAGTATTGATTTCCATTTCGGGTTTTGCTTTGATACTCAACCGCCAAAGAAGTCTTCGCAGTTTATTTTCTAAAATTGTAAAAGAAAATTTCGCCCAATATTACCATATTTTTTTAGGCCGATTATCACTGATTCCTATTCTGATAATTGCCCTTTCGGGAACGTATTTAACCTTGGAAAAGTTTAACTTCTTCATCGAAAAAACAGATTCAGAAGAAAAAACCGAAATGGCATCAACCACGCCTGTTTCAAAAAAAAGTACTGCTACTTCTGTTTTTAAAAACACGCTTCTGGCTAATGTTCAAAAAATTGAATTCCCATTTTCAGATGATCCCGAGGAATCTTATATCATTACATTAAAAGACCGAGAAATCGAAGTCAACCAGATTACCGGGGCAATTGTAAGTGAAACTCCTTTTCCGCTGCAAACTTTAGTATCGGACTGGAGTCTTGATTTACATACCGGCCGCAGTAGTATTTTATGGGCTATAATTTTAGGAATAGCGAGTTTAAACATTCTGTTTTTTATCTACTCGGGTTTTGCCATGACGTTAAAACGAAGATCGAGTCGCATTAGAAACAAATACAAACCAGAAGACAGTACATTTATTTTGCTGGTAGGTTCTGAAAATGGCAGTTCATTGCGATTTGCTAATGCTATTCACAAACAATTACTTGCTCACGGAAAAAAAGTTTTTCTTACCGAATTGAATAATTATTCGGTTTATCCAAAAGCAGAACATCTTATCGTATTTACTTCAACCCACGGATTGGGCGATCCTCCTTCTAATGGAAGTAAATTTATAGCACTGGTCAACAAAACCGAACAAAATCAAAAAATTAATGTTTCGGTGGTAGGTTTTGGTTCAAAGGCCTATCCTGATTTTTGTGGTTTTGCGCGTGACATTGATGTCTTATTGGCAAAACAGAGTTGGACTGAACGCTTTTTAGAATTACAAACTGTAAATGACAAATCGGCTGAAGAATTTGTAGGTTGGGTAAAATTATGGAGTGCCAAAACAGGAATTCCTCTTTCGGCTACACCATCATTGTACAATCATGTTCCAAAAGGGTTACAAAAGTTTATGGTACTTGATAAAACTGCCATTTCTGATTCGGAACATACTTTTTTACTCACATTACGAGCTAGTATGAGGGCTAAATTTACTTCGGGCGACCTCTTAGCTATTTATCCTGCAAATGACACACGAGAACGCCTCTACTCTATCGGAAATCATAACGGCAACATACAATTAGTGGTAAAACTACATCCTTCTGGTTTGGGTTCAGGCTATTTATATGATGTTGAACCTGGTTCGATTATAAAAGCAAGAATCCTCAAGAACGCTGCTTTTCATTTCCCGAAAAAAGCATTTAAAGTGGCGCTAATTTCAAATGGAACCGGTATTGCTCCCTTCCTGGGAATGATGGAACAAAATAAGAAAAAGACAGCCATTCATTTGTATTGCGGTTTTCGAAAAGCAACTAAAACTGTTTTAGGGTATGAAAAATTTGCTGCTGAAATGATTCAAAAACAGCAGCTTAAAAGTTTTCATGTGGCTTTATCTCGCGAGGCGAACCATCATTATGTAATGGATTTAATCAAACGAGATGCTGATTTTTTTATAGATTTGCTAACACAAGGAGGCGTTATAATGATTTGCGGTTCGCTTGCCATGCAAAAGGACGTAGAAATTGCACTTGATGCTGTCTGTCTTGCAAGAGCAACTATGGGAATTGCCGACTATAAAGCTAATGGACAAGTGCTGACGGATTGTTATTAAATTCTCTCCCCTCCCGATCCCGAAGCGTCGAGACGGGACGGGACTCTCCGAAGGAGAGGGAGCCGAAACTGGATAAAATTATAAGAAAAAATAATACTTTTTGTGTAAATATTAATGAGTTGCATATTGCTCCGCGTGAGTGATGGCAGTGGAGCTCTTTTTATGAGAGGCTTTTTTTGCCTCTCATAAAAAAGCGGGAACGTAGAGCACGACCCGAAGTTTTTACGGAGGGTCACGCCCAAATTATTTTAACACTGAATTTTATGTCTAGAAAATACTTCTTTTTGCTGATTGCGATACTTTTTGTGAGTCAAGGAAGTTACGCACAAATCTTACGAAAAAGAACCACCTTACTTATGGGTGGTCGATTTGACATTACCATTGTTGCCAAAGATTCATTATCGGCAGAGCAAAACATAGATGCAGTTATTGCCGAAATTACACGAATCGAAAATTTGATATCCGACTGGAAACCGGACTCGCAGGTGTCTGAAGTGAACCAAAATGCGGGTATTCGGCCAGTGAAAGTGGATAAAGAAGTTTTTGAATTAACGCAAAGAGCGATTCGGTTTTCTGAAGTGACCAATGGCGGTTTTGACATCAGTTTTGCAGCAATGGATAAAATCTGGAAATTTGACGGCTCCATGACGGAGATGCCTTCGGCAGAAGCCATTAAGAAATCGGTTGAAAAAGTGGGCTACAAAAATATAATCTTGGATAGTGTACAATCCACCATTTTTCTGAAACTAAAAGGGATGAAAATTGGATTTGGCGCATTAGGAGAGGGTTATGCCACCGATAAATGCCGGGATATGATGCTTGCAAAAGGCATCAAAGCCGGGATTATAAACGGATCAGGAGATATGAGCACTTGGGGAAAACAGCCTAATGGGAAAGCTTGGAATATCGGCATTACAAATCCTTTTCATCCTGAAAAACTTTTAGCTGTTGTACCATTAAAACAAGATGCGGTAACGACTTCGGGCAGCTATGAAAAATTTGTTGTTTTTAATGGCAAACGCTATTCGCATATCATCAATCCAGCAACGGGTTATCCCGCTACAGGATTATGTAGTGTGACCGTTTTTGGACCGAATGCTGAAAAGGCAAACGGTTTGAGTACTTCGTTAATGGTATTAGGAAAAACAGCAGGACTTCTTCTGCTCAACAAATATCCCGATTATAGTTGTTTAATGATTACGGATAATGGAAAAGTGGTGAAATCAAAAAACTTCCGAATCAAAAAATTTAAGGCTCGGCTTTAATTACTTTAATCTTTACACTAAGAAATTAAATAATATTGCCGCTAAGTCACAAAGACACGAAGTAATTAATACCGTTTGTACCTATAAATTAGTCCAACCATTATAGTTTTTAACCATTTAAAACACATCAGATCCTTTAAGTTTGACTATTTTGAATTCATAATGGTATACCTTAAAAATCACTTCTTTGATTTGAAATCTGCGTCTTTGTGCCTTTGTGGCAAAAACAAGCTTCGTATTTTCATACGAATTACACAAATCAAGTATTCCGCTTGAAAATATACAGCACCAAAAGTTATCTCACAGCGCTGACATTTGCATTATTCATTTAACAAAATTTAACATAAAAGATCTTCAAACTCTTTCTAGAGACAGAATTTCAGAATTTGAAGGATCAAAAAAGCAATATTAACAAGAAAAAGACTTGAAACAAATGAAGTTATCTACAAAAAAGTAGTTTTATAAAAATGTAAAAAACTAAAATACAACACGTTAAACACTATTTTTATTTTTATTAATATTTAATCTAAATAAGTTTTGCAAATCCATACTTCGGTTTTATATTTGCATCGTTATTTTTAATTATTCCAAATAAACAATCATGAAATATATTTTACTCCCAACATTAACCCTATTATTTAGTTTGTCCTGTTTAGCACAAGAGTCAGCAAATGCTTCTGATAATAAAAATTATGATGAAACTTTCGATACAGTAAGTGACACTGTAAAAAACAAAAAAAGAGAAGTACTTAAAGAAGTTATTGTTACAGCTAATAAAGAGAAAAAGCCAGTATCTGTATTAAGATCAGGTTTAAAACCAATGGATATACCACAAAGCGTACAGGTTATTGGTGCTGAAATTATTGAGCAACAACAAGCTATTCGTTTAAGCGATGTGATAAAAAATGCCAATGGTGTTTATGTAGGTTCCGCACGTGGTGGAGCTCAAGAGTCATTGTGGTCAAGGGGATATGACATGTCTGCCAACAACATGTTCAAAAATGGTTTTCGTTATAATGCAGGTTCTATCCCAGAAGTATCTTCTTTAGAAAGAGTAGAGTTTCTAAAAGGAGGTTCAGCATTATTATTTGGAAACGTAACTCCTGGAGGAATCTTGAATTTGGTTACTAAAACACCACAATTTACAGAGGGTGGCCAACTATCCATGCAAATGGGAAGCTATGCCTTTTACAAACCAGCGATTGATTTTTACGGACCAATAAACAAATCTATAGCCTATAGATTTAATGCTTCCTACGAAAATTCAGAAAGTTTTAGAGATTTTGTAAAAAACGAACGTATTTACATTAATCCTTCGGTTTTGTTTAAAATTTCAGACAAAACTCAAATTACTGCACAAGGAGATTATTTAAGTGCTGATTGGACACCCGATTTTGGTACAGGAATTTTTGGCAAAACCATTTTAGATATTCCACGCAACACCTATTTTGGAGCGCTGTGGTCAACAGGAAACACCAAATCTGCAAGTGCTTCGATATTGTTTAATCACGATTTTAACTGCAACTGGAAATTAGGCTTCAATTCTTCTTTTCAATCGTACCATAGAACTCAAAAATCAACTGCACAGTTAAACACGATTGATGCCAATGGAAATTGGAAACGTGGTTTAACACAAGCTGATGCTGCCGAAAAAATATTTGCAGATCAATTGAGTTTGCAAGGAACTTTCAATACAGGAAGTATCAAGCACCAAATATTCACAGGAGTAGATTATGAAAATTCTTCTGCACCAAGTTATACGTATGGCTTTTTTGCTACCCCAACAGGTACAACGGCTATTACTACCGAAAGTACTGCAATAAATCTTTTTAATTATGATTATAGCACACAAAGCTTGAATGTGCCATACCCTACTAGAGCAACACAACTAGCTACCACAGATACAGAGCGTTTTGGTGTATATGCGCAAGATTTAATTTCGATTAACAATTATATCAAGGTTCTGGCAGGACTGCGTTGGTCATGGCAAGAAAGTGATGTTACAACCTCCAAAGAAGTAATAGGAAAAGTTAATGGAGTTGACGCTATCACAACTACTCTTGAAAATGCAATCCCTACAACAGGAGTCAAAACCTTAAACAGAGCCTACTCTCCAAAAGCAGGATTGGTAATTCAACCTAATAAAGATTTGTCTTTGTTTGCTAGTTACTCGAACTCCTTTACTCCTAATACTGGAACAACGGTAGATTTAACACCATTAGACCCTTCTATCATAGACCAATATGAAGCTGGTATCAAAAAAGATTTCTGGAAAGGACTATTGAGCACCAATGTAACGGTATATCAAATCCAAAACAGCAATTTGGCTCAAACAGTTCAGTTTGGAGCAGATGGAATTTCGCCAAACGTAAACACCAATTTAAAAGAATTGGTAGGAGGAACAAAAGGAAAAGGAATTGAAATAGATATTACTGCCAGACCAGTTGTAGGTTTGAACATCAATGCTGGATATAGCTTTAATGAAACCAAAATTTCAAAATCTTCAGGAACAAGCGGGAGTCTTGTAGTGGGAGATCTTTTAGCAAGAACTCCAAAACATACCGCCAATTTAAGCTTTTTCTACAAATTGCCTAGCGGGGTATTAAAAGGACTAACTTTTGGAGCTATCGGAAATTATATTGGCGACCGAACAGGAGGTTGGAATGACCGTTATGTATGGACAGAAAACAAACCTGTTACTACTCCAAAAACATATACTGTTACTATCGAAGACCGAGATATTCCACTAGAAGGTTACACCACCTTTGATGCTTCTGTAGGTTACGATTGGGAAAAAGTATCGATCTTGTGCAAAGTATCTAACATTACTGATGAATTGAACTATACCGTTCATGAAAATTACAGTGTGAACCCAATTGCGCCACGTCAAGTAATGGTAAGCTTAAAATACAAGCTATAATATAAAATTTTCAGCTTAGTTTAATTTTTTTAAGACTTTTTCTGCCTCTTTCATTTTTTTGAAAAGCAGAAAAAGTTTTTGATTTTGTTTCGTTAAAAACACACCAACTTACTATAAAAAAATCCGTGTTCACACGGATTTTTCATTTATACAAAAAGATCTATTTATTAAAAAAAAAAATAAAACTGTAAAAAAATTTAATTGAATTCAATTCCGTTATTTTCGAGTATTTCAAAAAGGGTACTATTTTGTTTCGGATCATATTTCTCAATACCACTTTGATACCATTTCTCTATCATATCGATTTGATGTAAAGTATACCCATCAGCATCTATAGGTATCCCAAGTAAACCTGCTATAAGAAAATCTTCCAAAACTTTATCAGTAACAATACGCTGGGGAATTCCATCACTAATATATCCGTTCATTCTTTCATAATCCGATCTACCAGAATTAAACCCAGCAATAAAAGCATCATTTTTTTTTACGCTTTTAAATTGCTGAAATGGGTTCAAACCAATCGAATATCCTTCAACATAATCTTGTCTATAAGCTGGACTAAATATTTTTTTCATTTCTTTATTAATGTGGTATTTGACAATTATTCATCAAACATATTAACAATATATCAGTAAATACACAAAAATCGTTTAAAGGAAGAAATACTCTTTAAATCGCAATATTAGTGACGTTTATCGATAAAATATTATAGTATAACTACCACAAAATCTCATGGATGGTTTTTAGGAAATAGATTGTATTTCTTTTCTTATCACAAGAAATGTTTTTACACGTTTAATTTTAAATGACTATTTCACTAGTTTTGAAACAACCATTAATTATTTACATAAAAAATTATGCCAACACCTATTTCAGAATGTCTATACTGTCAAAACAATGATTAATGATAAAAATTTGTGATTTAGAAGTGTCTCAACTATACATATTTAAAGAACAATCCTATTTAGGTCGCTGTAATGTAGTCTATAAAGATCCTATTATAAATTGAGCGATGAACAACATAATGCCTACATGCGTGATGTAGCAACGGTGGGAAAAGCAATTGCAACAGCATTTAATCCAACCAAAATTAACTATGGAGCTTATAGTGATACATTATCTCATCTACACATGCACATTGTTCCAAAATACAAAGATGGATATGGCTTTGGAAGTGTTTTTGAAATGAATCCACAAAAAACACTTCTATCTGATGCCGAATATAACGAGGTCATAGAAAAAATAAAAGCTGGATTATAACAAATGGAAATTATTTAAATTAGATTTCACTTGCAGTGGTTTTTAAGATTAACACCAATATTTGCCTTATCTTTTTATGTTATATTTGTAAAACTCTTGATTACAAAATAGATAAATGTTTACATTGCTTTTAATAAAATTAAATGAATAAATTAATACTCTTAATTGGAGCTTTATTATTAGCTGTTACATCTTGTTCAGAAAATAAAACTGAAATCCCAACTAAAGAAAAGCCATTGCTCAAAACAATACAAGAGATTAACCCCTCAAATGGCACTACGACTACATTTACCTATGAAGGAGATAAAATCACTCAGGCTTCAGCTGGTCTTTACATGGGAGTTTATAAAATTATTTATACCTACACAGGAGATTTAATTACCCAGGAAGATGGTTATATAAATAATGTACTTTATGTTAGTACCGAATATACGTATGAAAATAGCAAGCTAAAAACTGTTATTTATAAAGAAACAAATAGTGGAACTATTTCCCTGGCGATGAATCTAAATAAATTAGTTTACACATATGTGTCTGAAAATAGTGTAGATATTGATATCTATACTTATTCTAACAATAATTGGGAGTTAAGAACACCTTTTAGTAAAGTGAAAATTTATTTTAGTGGTGGAAACATTACAAAAAGAGAACAATTCACTGCTAATGGAGGAGTTTCATCTATTGTTTACGAATATGACAATAGCCCTAATATCTATAAAAACATAATGGGATTCGATAAATTATTTTTCACAAGTTCTTTTACAAATACTTTTAATAGGCATTTTAACATTCAAGATATTAGTAACACTAACAATATAATACATACCGAATCAGACCACTATAAATACAATTATAATTCAGATGGCTTTCCAGTAGAAAAGCGCAGTTATTATACTGATACTGTTTATCTTGTCGAAAAAATATATTCTTATTATTAATATTCCATTAAATGTAAAATCCCAATCCTGAAATTTCAGAATTGGGATTTTTATATTTCAAAAAGAATCCAATTTTTATTTCAGTCCAGCCAAACTATGTTCGATGGTTTCAATTTTAGATAAAGCATCTGCTTCTTTTTGTCTTTCGTTTGTCAAAACTTTCTCAGGCGCACCAGCCACAAATTTCTCGTTTGCCAGTTTGTTTTGAACTGATTTCAAGAAACCTTGCGTATACACCAACTCCGCATTTAGTTTTGCAATTTCTTCGGCAACGTTTATATTTCCGGTAATTGGAATGAAATACTCATTCGATTTTACTCTAAACGACAACGCACCATCCACTTTATCCGAAACATATGCTAACGAAGTTATGTTTCCTAATTTAGTCACAACCGAATCAAAATAGGTCGAAACTTTATCATTATTCACAATTTTCAATTCAATCGTGTCTTTGAACGGAATATTTTTGTCTTTACGAATCGTTCTTATTCCAGAAATCACTTCAATTGTGTTTTCGAAATCAACAATTAAACCCGCATTAAAAGGTTTTATTTCCGGCCAAGAGGAAACGATTAACGCTTCTTCCGTAGTTCTTTCGGCAAGAATTTGCCAAATTTCCTCCGTCAAGAACGGCATAAACGGATGCAATAATTTCATGTTATTTTCAAGCATTTCTTTCGCTTTCTCCAACGTCACGCTATCAATTGGCTGTTGGTATGCCGGTTTTATCATTTCCAGAAACCAAGAACAGAAATCATCCCAAACCAATTTATAAATTCCCATTAAAGCATCGGAAATTCTATATTTTTCAAAATTATCTTCAATTTCCAAAAGTGTTTGTTGCAATTTGGCTTCATACCATTCAATCGCCACTTTTGAAGATTCCGGTTGCGGAATTGCATCCGAAACTTCCCATCCTTTTATCAGTTTGAAGGCATTCCAAATTTTATTGGTAAACGCTTTTCCTTGGTTGCACAACTCTTCGTCAAACATGATGTCATTTCCTGCAGAAGCGCTCAAAAGCAACCCTACACGAACACCATCGGCGCCAAATTTCTCGATTAAATCCAAAGGATCAGGAGAATTCCCTAATGATTTAGACATTTTACGTCTTTGTTTGTCACGAACCAAACCAGTCAAATACACATTTGTAAATGGTTTTTTACCCGTATATTCATAACCCGCAATAATCATTCTCGCTACCCAGAAAAACAAAATATCCGGACCCGTTACTAAATCATTGGTTGGATAATAGTATTTGAAATCTTCGCTTTCAGGATCCATAATTCCGCCAAAAACGGACATTGGCCACAGCCAAGAAGAAAACCAAGTATCTAAAGCATCAACATCCTGAGTTAAGTCTGAAATTGTAAGTTGTAAGTTGTTGGTTCTTTTTTTAGCCAAAACTAAAGCTTCTTCAATGTTTTCAGCAACTACAAAATCTTCTTTTCCGTCCCCATAGAAATACGCAGGAATTTGTTGTCCCCACCATAATTGACGGGAAATATTCCAATCGCGAATATTATTTAACCAATGTGCATACGTATTATTAAAACGTGCTGGATGCAATTTAATTTCGCCATCTACTAAAACAGATTTAATAGCCGGTTTTACCAAATCTTCCATTTTCAGGAACCATTGGTCTGATAAACGAGGCTCGATAACTGCTTTGGTTCTTTCAGAAGTTCCTACTTTATTCAAGTGAATTTCTGTTTTGGCCAAAGCGCCAATCGTTTCTAATTCTTTGGCAATTGCCTCACGAACTACAAAACGATCTTGTCCTTGATACTGCAATCCAAAACTATTCAAAGTCGCATCTTCGTTGAAAATATCAATAATCTCCAAATTATGCTTCTCCCCTAGCGTTTTGTCATTCATATCGTGGGCAGGAGTTACTTTCAAACAACCCGTTCCAAATTCGATATCAACATATTCATCTTCAATAATAGGAATCACTCTTCCGCAAATAGGCACAATCGCTTTTTTACCTTTCAAATGAGCAAAACGTTCGTCATTTGGATTAATACAAATCGCTGTATCTCCAAAAATAGTTTCCGGACGTGTGGTTGCAATCGTCAGGAAGTCTTCACTTCCTTCGATTTTATATTTTAAGAAATATAATTTTCCTTGTTGTTCTTCGTAAATTACTTCTTCGTCTGACAAAGTAGTTTTCGCTTCGGGATCCCAGTTTACCATTCGGTACCCTCTATAAATCAAACCTTTGTTGTATAAATCTACAAAAGAACGAATTACCGATGCTGACATATCAGGATCCATCGTAAACTTGGTTCTTTCCCAATCACAAGAAGCCCCTAGTTTTTTCAATTGATCCAGAATTACTCCTCCATATTTATCAGTCCATTCCCAAGCATGCGCCAAAAATTCTTCGCGCGTTAAATCATTTTTATTGATTCCTTCTGCTTTTAATTTCGCTACAACTTTAGCTTCAGTAGCTATCGAAGCATGGTCTGTTCCAGGAACCCAACAGGCGTTGAACCCTTTAAGACGCGCTCTTCTAATTAATACATCTTGAATGGTATTGTTCAACATGTGCCCCATGTGTAAAACCCCGGTAACATTGGGTGGTGGAATTACAATGGTATATGGCGTTCTATGGTCTGGCTCCGAATGGAAATAATTATTCTTCATCCAGTAGTCATACCACTTATTCTCAATAGTTTTGGCGTCAAATTGTGCAGGAATTGTCATAAAAAGCAACTGTTAAAACCAAAATTAAACTTTGGTCTGATATTTGTAATTCTAATTGGGAACAAAAGTAAATAATTAAGTACACTATAAAAAGAGAAATAAAAATTTGTACGTTAATTAAAACAAAGTACTTTTACTAAACAGAATTTAAAAAAATGAAAATGAAAAAAATAATAACTTTAATAGCAATTGTATTTGCAAGCAGTATTGGGTTTGCCCAATCTGGAGCTAAAATTGAATTTGCAGCTAAAGACAATACCATTGATTATGGAAAGGTTTCCAAAGGAAGTGATAATGGAATAAGAGTATTTCAATTTACAAATACCGGGGATGCTCCATTAATTATTACCAATGTATTATCTACTTGCGGATGCACCGTGCCAACCAAACCAACAGAACCTATTTTGCCTGGAAAAACTGGAAAAATTGAAGTTAAATACAACATGACTCCTGGGCCTATACGCAAAACAATTACTGTAGAAACAAATGCAGTAAATTATGAAGGCGGAAGAGTAGCTTTGAAGATAAAAGGGGAAGTGATTACAAATTAAAGTCTATTTAAAATAAAATAAGAAGCGCTTTTTGAATCATTCAAAAGCGCTTTTTTTTAGAATATCTTGTAACTGAATCCTGAATTTTAGAATTTGACCATTTCTTTTAACTTCTAATGTAATCCATTTTTCTTCTTCTGGTTTAAAAATAGAATTAATTTCCTGCAGCGAATATCTGTAAGCTGGATTTTTGTTAATTGAAACAATTATATCTCCTTTTTGCAGACCACTAGATGCAGCTGGTGAATTTTTCCTGATATATGAAATTTCATAAATCGGTTTTAATTTAAATTTATATTTAAAACCGTTAATAGTCTTACCAAATGGATCGTCCACAATTACCATAGGAACAGTTTGAAGGTGTACTGTTTCTTCCACCCATTGTAATCCATAATGCTGAATTTCGACTCCGCTCCTATTATAATTAAAGGGATCATAATATTCTTTGTTTTTCTTCAAATACAATAAATTATTGGTGTAGTCGAAAATAACCGAAAATCTTTTCAAAATCTCGCCTCCCACAGAACCCACTCTTCCTGGAACTATTTTTACATTTCTTATTGAACTAGAATCGGGAAAAGCAACAAGTGGATTAAGAAATTCAAATTCCGACATTTTAAATTTTACAATTCGGGCTCTTTTCCCTTCAATATCACCGCTGAACCCTTTCCCCAAATAATCCTCAAAATTTTTAGAGGGGATCTTAATTGCTTTAGATCGATTTTCAAAAAGCCAAATCGCATCGCTATTACCCAGATCTATTAATAATTTTGCAGGAAAAGAAACTGAGTCTATAGTTATAGTGTTGATTATATAAGGTTTTGATCTTTCTATTGTAATGGCAACTTTCTTGAATTTTTTTTCAATTTTATTTTTATTTCTCTCATTATCCCTATGAATAATCACCCTTCTTCTTTCATAATTTATTTCTATTAAATTATTTTTAAAAAAATGATAGCCAATAATTCCGTTTACTGGAATTCCCACATGTGATGATAAATTAAATTCATCATCCAAAATAACATACAACAAGTGATTTTTGGATTTTAACCCTTCAATTTCTAAAATATTATTAGTAGATTTTAATCCTTCAATAGCATCTTCGCTTCCTAAACCACGCAACGTGATTTTTTCAACATTAGAAAATTTAATTTCTTTTTTATCATCTTTCAAACTAAACAGAATAGTTTCTTCAACACCGGAATCCAATAAAAAATTTAATTCTATGCCATTTACTTTTATGGGAATGAATACCAAATTATTTATAAACTTAAAAGGAATACTCACTTTATCACTCTTTTTGCTAAATTGAAATCCATCCTGAGCTAAAATAGTCAAGGAGCTGAAAAGAAGAAAAAACAAAATAATTGCCTTTTTCATTAAAAATTGTTTCTATAAAGTTACTAAAAATACAACATAATTATGCATTTTTGATACCAAATAGACTTACTAATTACAGTAAATTTGGAAAAAAATTTGCAAATTTGCATTTCAATAATTAAATCATGCCAGAAATATCAAACAGAGGCAAACAAATGCCTGAATCCCCAATACGAAAATTGGCTCCTTTTGCCGAAATGGCTAAGAAAAAGGGTCATAAAGTATACCATTTGAATATAGGTCAACCCGATATAAAAAGTCCCGAAGCAGCCATCAAAGCCATTAAAAATATTGAATTAACTATTATTGAATACGGGCCTTCTGCTGGTTATGAAAGTTATAGAAAAAAATTAGCACAATTTTACACCAATCAGGATGTAAAAGTATCTTTTGAAGACATCATGATAACTACTGGTGGATCTGAGGCACTTTTATTTGCATTAGGAAGTATTATGGATCAGGGAGATGAAATCATTATTCCAGAACCATTTTATGCTAATTACAGTGCTTTTTCGGCAGAATCCGGTGCTACGGTAGTCCCTGTAAATTCTGTTTTTGAAAGTGGTTTTACATTGCCTCCAATTGAAGAATTTGAAAAACTAATCACTCCAAAAACGAAAGCAATTTTAATTTGCAATCCAAGCAACCCAACTGGTTATTTGTATTCCGAATCAGAAATTTTACAATTGGGCAGACTAGCTAAACAATACGATTTGTTCCTAATTGCAGATGAAGTATACAGAGAATTCATATATGATGAAGACATTCATTATTCTGTAATGAATCTTGAAGGACTGGAACAAAATGTCATCATGATCGACTCTGTATCCAAACGTTACAGCATGTGTGGCGCCAGAATTGGATGCATGGTTACAAAAAATAAAGAGGTAATTTCAGCAGCGATGAAATTTGCACAAGCCCGTTTGTGTCCTCCAACAATTGAACAAATAGCCTGTGAAGCAGCCATCGATACTCCTAAAAGTTATTTTGTTGAAGTAATTTCAGAATATAAAGAACGTAGAGATACCTTAATTTCCGAATTAAATAAAATAGAAGGCGTAATCGTTACCAAACCTAAAGCTGCTTTTTATTGTATTGCACAACTTCCTGTTGACAATACGGATGATTTTGCACAATGGCTTTTAGAAAGTTATGATTTGAATGGCGAAACCGTTATGGTTGCTCCTGCTGCCGGTTTTTATTCGACACCAGGAATGGGATTAAATCAAGTACGTATTGCTTATGTTCTTAAAAAAGAGGATTTGATTAGTGCCGTTCGCATTCTAAAAGAAGCCATTCCGGTTTATAATTCAACTCGATTGAAAAAGTTGATTGAAGTAGAATAATTACAAATTAAAAAATACTTTTTTGTTATTGTATTGATAACCAAAAGATTTTAAATAAATTACAAAAGGCAGTAACCAAAAAGTTATTGCCTTTGTTTTTTTGAAGCAATTAGAAAATCCTGCTTTCCCGATAATGGCTATAAAGTCATCATTAAATAGTATAAACGATAGAAATTCTTTAGTTTTTATTAATTATCTTTACCCCTTAAATTTACATACCCAATATAATAGTACCTTTTTGATGATAAATAACGAAGAATTTCAAGACGAGATAGGAAACAATCACATTAGTACAAGTGCAAAAAATCCATTAAGAGAAGATGCATTTGCTATTTCAGATGAAGAAAAAATAGAAAAAATTAAAAAAGACGTTGAAAATATTCTGATTACACTTGGAATGGACTTGACAGATGACAGCATGAAAGGAACTCCAAATCGTGTTGCTAAAATGTTTGTAAAAGAAATCTTTGGAGGATTAAATCCTACAAAAAAGCCAAAAGCATCTACTTTTGACAACAATTACAAATACGGCGAAATGCTAGTCGAAAAAAACATTACACTTTACTCTACTTGTGAACATCATTTATTACCAATTATAGGAAGAGCTCACGTAGCTTATATTTCTAATGGAAGAGTAATTGGACTTTCTAAAATGAATAGAATTGTAGAATATTATTCTAAAAGACCTCAGGTACAAGAACGTTTGACGATGCAAATCGTTCAAGAATTACAAATGGCATTAGGTACTGAAGATGTGGCTTGTGTAATTGACGCTAAACACCTTTGCGTGAATTCAAGAGGAATCAGCGATATCGAAAGCAGCACAGTAACCTCCGAATTTGGAGGAAAATTTAAAGATGTTCAAACTAAGAGAGAGTTTTTGGATTATATTAAATTAGAGACAAAGTTCTAAATTCAAATAAATTCATTTAACCGATAAAGCCCTAGCCCTGATGGAAGCGGCATCCTTTTTATGGCTTTTTTAGCCATAAAAAGATATAGCGAACAGCAGGAAAAAGCTTCAAAAAAAATACAAATGCCATTATATAAAAGTCAAACTCTAAAAATATACAATTCACTTTCGGGAGAAAAGGAAACATTTACACCTATTCATGAAGGCAATGTTGGAATGTATGTTTGCGGACCCACGGTTTACAGCAATGTACATCTGGGTAATGTGAGAACATTCATGTCTTTTGATGTTATATTTAGGTATTTTTTGCATTTGGATTATAAAGTGCGTTACGTTCGTAATATTACTGACGTAGGTCATATTGTGGATGATGTGGATGAAGGTGAGGATAAAATTGCAAAAAAAGCACGTTTGGAGCAACTGGAACCGATGGAAGTAGTACAACGTTACACGGTCGATTTCCATGATATTTTGAATGCTTTTAACTTTTTGCCCCCAAGTATTGAACCAACGGCAACAGGTCATATCATTGAACAAATTGAAATTATCAAGACTATTATCGACAAAGGAATTGGTTATGAAGCCAATGGGTCTGTTTATTTTGATGTGGTAAAATTCAATGAAACCAATCATTATGGTAGATTAAGCGGTCGAAATATTGAAGATATGCTTGCTAATACCAGAGATCTTGACGGACAATCTGACAAAAGAAATCCACAAGATTTTGCACTTTGGAAAAAAGCCGAGCCACAACATATTATGCGATGGCCTTCGCCATGGAGCGATGGTTTTCCCGGATGGCATCTTGAATGTACCGCTATGAGCACTAAATATTTAGGCAATCATTTTGATATACATGGAGGTGGAATGGACTTAAAATTCCCTCATCATGAATGTGAAATTGCCCAAAATGAAGCTTGCACAGGTCAAACGCCTGTGAATTACTGGATGCATGCCAATATGCTGACACTAAACGGCAAAAAAATGGCTAAATCTACCGGGAATAATATTTTACCAAGAGAAATATTGACTGGAGAAAACACTATTTTAAGCAAAGCTTTTTCGGCATCAGTAGCACGTTTCTTTATGCTACAAGCACATTACAGAAGTATTCTTGATTTCTCTGACGATGCCATTGTTGCAGCTGAAAAAGGATACAAAAGATTAATGGAGGCTATAGATGCTGCAAAAGATTTAAACGCCAGTCCAAACTCTACAATAGACATTGCTGCCTGGAAACAATCCTGCTATGATGCTATGAATGATGATTTTAACACCCCTATTCTAATTGCACAATTATTTGAAGGCGTTCGTTTTATCAATTTATTAAAAGAAGGAAAAGAAACCTTAACTGCCGAAGACTTAAATACATTTACTGTTACGATTACTGGTTTTGTATTTGATGTTCTTGGATTAGAAGATGAGAAAGTTTCAGACAATACTAATGATAAATTAGAAGGTACTGTAAATATGTTGATTGAAATGCGAAAACAAGCCAGAGACAATAAAAATTTCGCTCTTTCTGACCAGATTCGGGATCAATTAATTGCTTTAGGCATTCAATTGAAAGATGGAAAAGAAGGTACTACTTTTAGCATCTAGACAGTAAATTTCTGATGGCAGAAAGCCGATTAGAAAACTAAAAAATTGAATATTGAAGTTTTAAATCCGAAAACCTAAATCATGCTATCGAGAATATTAATTTTCCCGTTTGTACTGCTTGTTCGGTTTTACCAAACCGCAATATCACCCTTTACGCCTTCAGCATGTAGATTTGAACCTACCTGTTCTTCTTATATGATAATGGCACTACAAACACACGGACTATTTTATGGCAGTTTTTTAGGAGCGAAAAGAATTTTAAGTTGTCATCCTTGGGGAAAAAGTGGTTACGATCCTGTTCCCGAGAAAAAGTGCAATCATAAACATTAACTTTTTTTAAATACGAAATTTACTTTAAATCTTTATTTTTACAACAAATAAAAAATTCAGCAATAATGACACACGCTTTAAACATCGTTTGGAATCCATCAGAAGGTATCGATTTAGGTTTTTTTATAATTCGGTATTACAGCTTAATGTTTGTAATCGCTTTTGGATTAGGCTGGTACATTATGAAAAACATCTTTGAGCGTGAAGGCGAATCCATAGAAAAATTAGACTCCCTTTTTATCTGGACTGTGCTTGCTACGTTAATTGGAGCACGTTTGGGCCATGTTTTCTTTTATGATTGGGAATATTATCGCAATCACTTAATGGAAATAATTCTCCCATTTCGATTCTCTCCTACTTTTGAATTTACAGGTTATCAAGGTTTAGCGAGTCATGGTGCTGCTATATCAATAATAATCGCAATGTATTTTTACAGCAAAAACGTATTAAAAAGACCTCAATTGTGGATTTTAGACAGAGTCGTTATACCTGTTGCCAGTGGAGCCATTTTTGTAAGACTAGGAAATTTTTTCAATTCGGAGATTGTAGGACAAGAAACAACATCTGCATTTGGAATTCGATTTATCCGTGATAAATTTAGTCCAAGAGATGCTGTAAATGCTACTCAAATAGCCAATCCAAATGAGGCTTACAATGCTATTGCAACTGATCCAAAGTTTGCAGTATTATTAGAACAAGTTCCTGCTAAGCACCCTACACAACTATATGAAGCATTTTGCTATATTTTTGTTTTTGCAATTTTGTTTTTCTTGTATTGGAAAACTGAGGCAAGACTAAAATCTGGCTATTTATTTGGTATATTTCTAGTCCTTTTATTTTCTGTACGTATTGTCGTAGAATCCGTAAAAGAAAGTCAAGGTGGCTTTGAAAATGAACTTGGTTTGCTTTCTACAGGACAGTGGCTAAGCATTCCTTTTATACTAATAGGATTGTATTTTATTTTCACAGCCGAAAAGCCTGTTAAAGTAGAACATTAAACCCTTTTTATCATGAGTCATCCTAAAATAAGTTGACACAAAATCGACTTATTTTAGAGGGGATACATTAAAATAAAAAGCTTCCAAAATTTGGAAGCTTTTTTATTTTATCTTTTTAATGAAAAATGGGACTTAAATTTTTTTGGAATGTCGAGTTCCGTATAATCAACAGTAAACCAATAATCATTTGCAGGCATTGGTTGTCCAATATACGTTCCATCCCAACCTGGACCACTCGGTCTAATTTCTTTTAAAAGTTTACCATAACGATCGAATATTAGAATTTTAGAACCCGATAGAACATCTAAACTAAAAATATTCCAAAAGTCATTATAGCCATCACTATTTGGTGTGAAAAATTTAGGATAATCAATCACTAAAACATTATTCCTTGTTATTGGAGGGCTACAACCATTTTTGTCTTGCACAGTAATCGAATGTGTCCCTAAAGAAACATATTCAAAAATAGGACTTTCTTGAAATGGTCCATCATCTAATTGATATAAATACTCTCCTGCTGCCGTTGCATTAATGGTCACTGTTTGATTTTTAGAAAACGCATCTGTAACAGTCCAATCCACATTTACCAGAGTGGATTCGTTAACGGTGACATTAATAGTTTTTGTGGTTGCACATTGATTTGGATTTGGAGTAAATACATAAGCTCCACTAGTAGTATTATCAATATTTGATGGCATCCAAGTACCGGTAATTCCATTCGGAGATACATTATTCAAAATAGGTACTGCACTACCCGAACAAATAGCTAAATCAAAGAAACCAGGTTCAATAAGAGGATTAACCGTTACGACTAATGTTTGGGGAGTTGCACACTCAGTTGCATTTGGTGTAAAAACGTAACTCCCACTTGCTGTATTATTTATTGCTGCTGGAGACCAGGTACCGGTTATACCATTTGGTGAGGTAGTTGATAATATTGGCGCTGTAGTTCCAGTACAAAAAGCAGGTATAGCTGCAAAGTTTGGAGCTGTTTTTGCCGTTACCACTACATTCAAGGTTTGAGTCGTGGCACATTGATTTGCATTTGGAGTAAATAAATAATTCCTACCTGTTGTATTATTGATTGTTGAAGGTGACCATGTACCAACAATTCCATTCGGAGATGTATTAGACAAAATTGGCGCAGTAGTTCCAGAGCAAAAAGGAGGAATATTCGCAAAATTAGGCGTAACAACTGGTACAATGGTAATCGTAACTCTTGTCAATGTAGCTGAAGTACATTGACCCGGATTGGGTGTAAAAGTATAAGATACCGGACCTAAAACGGCCGTATTCACTGTGGCCGGACTCCAAGTACCAGCAATCGCAGGAGAATTAGTTGAACTGCTCGGTAAAATTGGTGCTGTTGCACCCTGACAAACAGTCGTTGGAATAGCTGCAAAAGTTGGTGTTACCAATGGTGTAACCGTTACGGGTAGCGTTTGAGTGGTTGCACAGGGAAATAGTACTGGATTTGGAGTAAATACATAACTGCCGGTGGTTGTATTATTTATTATTGCTGGTGACCAAGTACCTGTAATTCCATTTGGTGATGTTGGTGGTAAAATAGGTGCTAAAGTCCCTGAACAAAAAGGAGCTATAGCGGGGAAATTGGGCACTGGTACTGTAGAACATCGTGTTTTACAACTAGCTACAAGTGTTGGATTTAAAACGCAAGAAGGCGCACCCACAGCAGTTACAGTTAAAACGACCGTCTGTCCTTCAGACAAACCAGTAACTGTAAAACTTGAAGGAGCCATTTGTGTTCCCGTCACTGGCAGACCTCCATCTACAGTATAACTATAATCAAATCTTGCTTGCCCTACGTTTGCAAAATCAAAATTAACAGAATTTACAGTCACTCCGGCACAGAACAAATCAAATTGTTTGTTAACATTAACAACAATTAACGATCGCGTACTTTCTTCTCCTGCTACTGTTTGAGAAACATAGTATGAAGTTGCTCCGGCTGCAGCGGTTGAAGGCGTAGGGGCAGTTAAAGACGAGGTCCCTCCGGTCGCAGCGGTATACCATTTCAAATTAGTTCCTGTAGCTGTTAAAGGAACGGCTGTGTCATTTAAACAGTAATAACGGTGATAGACCAAAGGAGGCGGGGGCGGTACAAAAGCAGGAGAAACTAACTTTACGCAACCCGCAACTTCAATAGTATTCAAACTATTTATAGCGTAAACACTTAAATCAGACAAAATAGTAATCAAAAAAATAAAGACGAAAGACTTGATAAATTTTTCCATTATATGTCGGTTTTAATTTGATCTAAAATAAAAGTAGTGTGCTTTAACAAATATTTAGTAAATATATAAAATTTGAAACTTTGATAATATAAACTTTCAATAAATATCTAATTTTAGAAACAGCAACTAATTATATGATATTACAAAAGATTTATAAATCGGAAATATTGCTCTTTTTATGAGAAATCCCATTTCAAAAACATTTAATATGCACTTGTTAGGAAGTGCAAGGTCATTAATTATGATACGATGAAACTTTCTTGAGATTTTGCTTTTTTAAGTTTTGGCGGAACTAATAGTTCGCGCTTGACATCTTCGCTTTCTTTGATACTACAATTTAATTTACTGTACTATTTGTATAGTCATTCGACATAAAGACTCATATTTTAAAGCAAAAAAAAGACCCAACTTTCGTTGGATCTTTTCTCAATTATAATAAGTTGAATATATCTTAAACTTCTAAATGTTGTTTTTCAATCATTTTTTTATCTTCTTTTGAAATTGTATCTACAAGTACCGGTGTTGCGATAAACAATGAAGAATACGTTCCTACAATGATACCAACTAACATAGCAAAGATAAATCCTCTGATAGATTCCCCACCAAAAACAAACATGATTAATAAAACCACAATCATTGTTAATGAAGTATTGATTGTTCTAGACATCGTTGTATTAATAGATTGATTTACAATCTCAGCAAAAGTCCCTTTTGTTTTACCAGCTAAATACTCTCTAACCCTGTCAAATACAATAACGGTATCATTCATCGAATAACCAATAACGGTAAGAATCGCAGCAATAAAGTGTTGGTCTATTTCCATTCCAAAAGGCATGAATTTATAACATAAAGAATAAATACCTAACACAAAAATAACATCGTGCGCTACAGCAGCGATAGCTCCCAAACTGTATTGCCATTTTCTAAAACTGATCATCAAATACAAGAACACAATAAGCATTGCTCCAAGAACTGCCCAATACGCATTTGTTTTGATATCCTCAGCAACGGTAGGACCTACTTTTGAAGCTTGTAAAATACCTAATTTTTTACCATCATAAGCATTTACAAATTTATCATAGGTTAATCCAGCAGAAAAATGTTGTTTTAAATTATCATATAACAATTTATTTACTTCTTCATCGGCTTTGATTCCCGGTTCTTGAACTTTGTATTTTGTTGTAATTTTTAATTGATTATCACTACCAAATACTTTTGCCTCAGCACTTCCAAAAACTTTAGTTAATTCTGCTTTTACAGTTTCAGCTTCAATTGGTTTTTCAAAACGCACTTGAAATGTTCTTCCTCCAACAAAATCCACACCTTCATCCAGACCATTTGTTGCTAATGAAATTACACTAATAATAACAACAATACTTGAGAATATATAGGTCCATTTTTTCGCTCCTAAGAAATCAAAATGGAAATTATTAAACATGTTTTTAGAAAACTTGGTAACAAAAGTTAAATCATTCTTTTTACTAATATTCCAATCAATAAATATTCTTGCAATAAAAATAGATGTAAATAATGAAGTTACAATACCTATCAATAATGTAGTCGCAAAACCTTTAATTGGTCCTGAACCAAAAATAAACAATACGGCTCCTGTTAAAATATGCGTAACGTTTGCATCTGTAATAGATGACATCGCACCTCTCCAACTGTAAGAAGTTTTAATAGCTTCCTCAAGTGTTTTACCAGCACGTAATTCCTCTTTTGCTCTTTCGTAAATAATGATATTAGCATCAACAGCTGTACCCATTGTCAAAACAATACCAGCAATTCCAGGCAAAGTTAGAACCGCTCCAATACTTGCTAAAATTCCGAATAAGAATAGTAAGTTAACAGCTAACGCAAGATTAGCATACCAACCAGCTTTACCATAATAAATCATCATCCAAAGCGACACTAAAAGTAATCCGATAAGAGCTGAATTAGTACCGTTATCAATAGCTTCTTGACCTAAGGATGGCCCTACCACTTCCGATTGAACAATATCCGCAGCAGCAGGAAGTTTCCCTGCTCTTAATACATTCGCTAAATCTTTTGTTTCTGTAACATCAAAAGCACCTGAAATTTCAGATCTACCACCCGAAATTGGGCCACTAGATACACCCGGAGCAGAATATACAACATCATCAAGAACAATTGCGATATTGCTTTTTTGAGTATACGCTCTACCGGTTAATTCTTCCCAAGCTTTTGCACCCTGACCATTCATTTGCATAGAAACAGCCGGTTTACCAGTTTGATCGAATGTATCGCTTGCGTCAGTAATCACACCGCCACTCATTGAAGGCACATTGTCTCTATTTCCTTTTAAAGCGTATAATTCTACAGCATCAATATCTTTTGCTTTCGAATCTTTAATTATCATTGGTTTACCCCATACAAATTTTGCATAACGTTGGTCACCTGCTAATAAAATTCTAATATCAGCTCTTTTCAAATATCCGTTTACAACAGCAGTATCTTTTGGAGAGAAAAGACCTAAAACTGGACCTCCACCTTGACCAATGATTTTATCCAATAAAGGATTTTCACCTTTTTTAGCTGTAGTTGAATCTTTAGTATCCGTAAGTAAAGCACTTAAAGAATCTTTTACAACTGGTTTTACTTCAGTAGTTTTGATTTCAGTTTTTTTCAATGACTCATTAGCAGCCATCAAAAAGTTACCAATTTCTTCAATTTTATACGTTTCCCAAAACTGCAATTGAGCTGTGCTTGATAATAATTTTTTAGCACGATCCACATCTTTTGCGCCAGGAAGTTCAACAAGAATTTGACCTGAATTTCCTAATTTTTGAATATTAGGTTGAGTTACACCAAATTGATCGATACGTTTTCTTAAAACTCCAAAAGCACTTTCGACAGACTCATCTACTTTTCTCGAGATAACCTTTTTTACTTGTGCATCTGTCATTTGAAAATCAACCCCACCTTCACCTTGCAAACTTCTGTTTGCGAAAATATCAGGAGAAGCCAATTTTACACTTCCTTTTGAATTTGCATCAAAAGCATCATAAAAAGCATCTAAATACGTTTGATTTCCTTTTTGATTTGCAGTTGCATCAGCCAAAGACTTATTGAAAACCGGGTTTTTAGAATTATTCGATAATCCTTTTAAAATGTCTTTTACAGATATTTGAAGTATAACATTGATACCACCTTCTAAGTCAAGACCTTTATTGATTTGTTTGTCACCAACTTCATTGAAGGTAAAATCGGTAAAACCAAGATTAAATACTTTTTCTTTACCAATAGAATCTAAATATTTTACTTCTTTTTCAGGATTTCCACCAGCAAAAGATTTTGCATCACTTTTTACTTTGCTTGCAACAAAAGTGAACGAAAGTTGGTAAATACTTACCAATGCAAATAGAATTGCGAAAAATTTAATAAGTCCTTTATTCTGCATTATTACTAAAAATTAATTATTTTTTATTTATTTTTGCTTTAAACCTTATAGAATAAGCCCTGCCATCAGTTTTTGCAACCAAAAAAGAATATCAGGAATTACATCAATTTTTTTAAACCGAGCAAATATATAATTAACGTTAAGATTAACCAATTTATTTATTGATTAATCTCAAAAAAAAGACTGCTAATGTGCAGTCTTCTCTCTTTTATAATTAAAATATTATGCTAAAATCGATTTCAAGGCATCATTCATTTGTCTAACGGCATCAGCACTTTTAGCAAACAAAGCTTTTTCTTGCTCATTTAGTTTAATATCCAAAATTTCTTCCACTCCATTTTTACCAATAATACAAGGAACACCGATACAGATATCATCTTGACCGTACTCTCCTTCTACAAAAACAGAACAAGCGATCATTTTCTTTTGATCGTTCAAAATACTGTCCACCAAGAAAGCAACTGAAGCTCCCGGAGCATACCAAGCAGAAGTTCCTAAAAGCCCTGTAAGCGTAGCTCCACCTACCATAGTATCAGCAGCTACTTTTTGCAACACTTCTTCCGAAAGAAATTCAGTTACCGGAATTCCGTTATAAGAAGCCAAACGCGTTAAAGGAATCATAGTAGTATCTCCATGTCCACCGATAACCATTGCCGAAATATCATTAGCCGGTTTGTCTAAAGCCAAAGATAAATACGTTCTAAAACGAGAACTATCCAATGCTCCACCCATACCTATAATTCTATTTTTTGGTAATCCTGTAGATTTCAACGCCAAATAAGTCATCGTATCCATAGGATTTGAAACTACCACTATAATAGTATCTGGCGAATGTTTCAATACATTTTCAGCAACTGTTTTCACGATTCCTGCGTTGATACCTATTAGTTCTTCACGAGTCATTCCTGGTTTTCTAGGAATTCCAGATGTAATTACCACTACATCGCTTCCTGCTGTTTTAGAATAATCGTTAGTAACACCTGATACTTTGGTATTAAAACCAGTATTTGTAGCACACTGCATGATATCCAGAGCCTTACCTTCAGCAAAACCTTCTCTAATATCCAATAATACTACTTCGCTAGCAATTCCTCTATAAGAAATTACATCTGCACAGGTTGCACCTACATTTCCTGCTCCTACAATGGTAACTTTCATATTTCTTCGTTTATTTGGTTATTTGTTTAACCGTTGAATCGATTAAACAAATAACCAAATCAACGAATAAACTTTTTAATTAAGCATCAATATTTGCGTAAACAGCATTTTTCTCAATAAATTCTCTTCTTGGTGGTACTTCATCACCCATTAACATAGAGAAAACTCTATCGGCTTCCGCCAAACTATCAATAGTTACCTGACGTAACGTTCTGAAACCTGGATCCATTGTAGTTTCCCATAATTGCTCCGCATTCATCTCTCCAAGACCTTTATAACGTTGAATTCCTGCACTTCCGCCCATTCTTTCATTCGCTTGATCACGTTGTACGTCATTCCAAGCATATTCTTTCTTATTTCCTTTTTTGACTAAATACAAAGGTGGTGCTGCAATATATACGTGTCCTTCTTCGATTAATTCTTTCATAAATCTAAAGAAGAATGTCAAGATTAAAGTAGAAATATGACTACCGTCGACATCGGCATCACACATAATAATCACTTTATGGTAGCGTAATTTTTCAATATTTAAAGCTTTACTATCTTCAGCAGTTCCAATTGTAACTCCAAGAGCAGTAAATATATTTCGGATCTCTTCGTTTTCAAAAACTTTGTGATGCATTGCTTTTTCTACGTTCAAAATCTTACCACGTAAGGGCAAAATAGCTTGAAACGCACGATCGCGACCTTGTTTTGCAGTTCCACCTGCCGAATCTCCCTCGACAAGGTATACTTCGCATTTTGCAGGATCTTGTTCGGAACAATCCGATAATTTTCCTGGCAATCCACCGCCACCCATTACGGTTTTGCGTTGTACCATTTCACGCGCTTTTTTGGCTGCGTGACGCGCTTGTGCTGCAAGAATTACTTTTTGAACAATGATACGAGCATCATTTGGATTTTCTTCCAAATAATTTTCAATCATTTCACTCACCGCTTGACTCACTGGCGAAACAACTTCTCTGTTTCCAAGTTTCGTTTTTGTTTGTCCTTCAAATTGTGGTTCCTGAACTTTTACAGAAATAATAGCTGTCAATCCTTCACGGAAATCGTCTCCTGAAATATCAAATTTCAGTTTATCTAACATTCCGGATGCATCCGCATATTTCTTTAATGATCTGGTCAAACCAGTTCTGAAACCTTGCAAGTGCGTTCCTCCTTCATGCGTATTGATATTATTCACATAAGAAAAAATGTTTTCCGTATAACTTGTGTTGTAAATTAACGCCACCTCAACTGGAATTTCTCCTTTTTCATGATCCATAGAAATTACGTGTGCAATAATTGGCTCACGGTTTCCATCTAAATAACGGATGTATTCTTTTAAACCTTCGTCAGAATGAAATACTTCTGATACAAAATTTCCATCTTTATCTTTTTCTCTTTTATCTGTAAATGTAATAGTAATTCCTTTGTTCAGATACGACAATTCACGCATACGAGCTGACAAAGTATCATAAGAATACTCTACTGTTTGCGTAAATATGCTTGGATCTGGATAAAAAGTAACGATTGTTCCTCTTTTAGTCGTTTCCCCAATTTGTTTAACTGGATATAACGATTTTCCCTTTTCATATTCTTGTTCGTATATTTTTCCATCGCTACTGTGCACTGTAGCTCTCAAATGATTTGACAATGCATTTACCACAGAAACCCCAACACCGTGAAGTCCTCCAGAAACTTTATACGAATCTTTATCAAATTTACCTCCGGCACCAATTTTGGTCATTACAACCTCCAATGCTGAAACTCCTTCTTTTTTATGAATACCTACTGGAATACCACGCCCGTTATCTTCAACAGAAACAGATCCATCTTCATTAATATCAACTATTATGGTATCACAATGACCTCCCATTGCCTCATCGATAGAGTTATCTACAACTTCATAAACTAAATGATGCAGTCCTCGAACACCCACATCTCCAATATACATCGAAGGACGCATTCTTACGTGCTCCATTCCTTCTAATGCCTGAATACTATCTGCTGAATAACTGTCCTTCTTGATTTCTTCGCTCATATATATTTTATTCTAAAAAATGTAATTTTTGTCTAACACGCAAATATATAAAAACGCAAATTATATAACCGTTAAATTCCCTTTTTAAGCCCTTAAGTTATTAACAAAGAAATGTCAATAGCAATTTCAAAAAACAATTTCAATAACTCTGATAAAACTCAAAAACAAAACTCTAAATTCCAAAATGAAACCCAATATTAAAAAACAAATTTTCAAAACAAACATTCGCATGCCGCCTTGAAAATTTAAATTTATTACAATTATGTTTTGAAATTTACATTTAATCAGATTGTTTTAACAATTGTCATTTTATTATTGCTGTTTTTCGCTATTTTTCATTGACATTGCTATTGACATTGCAATTTTAAACGGCACACCTGTTTTAGCAATTTCAGTATCTGCCTGTATGTGTGCTGCATTAGCTCTTCCGCTTGGATCTTGGTTTTCTTGCCATTTTGGAATCCATTTCCTAACCGTTTGTGCCGCACTTACTTGCGGATAATATTTATTAAATATTGATCTGTAAAAATAAGCTTCTTTAGCTACAGGAGAATTGTATGGAAATTCTGCTGCAGCTCCGGCTAATTGCTCATCAGTAACTTGAGAAGAACAGTATTCAATTAATTGATCGATCCAGTTATACCCTACTCCATCAGAAAACTGTTCTTTTTGTCTCCATAAAACTTCTTCAGGAAGATATGGGTTATCTGGAGTATCAAATGCTTTTCTCAATATGTATTTTTCTTTACCATCATACGTTTTAGGCATCTTTTCTTCTGCTTTGATACGAACTGCCATATCCAAGAAAGCTTTGTCTAAAAACGGAACTCTAGCCTCTAATCCGTGAGCCATCGTTGATTTATCTGCTCTTAATAAATCGGCAGTAAATAATTTTTGAACCCTTTCGATTGTTTCCTTTTGAAAATCTTCCGTTGAAGGTGCATTTCTAAAATACAAATACCCCCCAAAAATCTCATCTGCACCTTCTCCTGAAAGCACCACTTTTATTCCCATATCAGTAATCGCTTTAGACAAGAAGTACATGGGTGTACTTGCTCTTATTGAAGTCACATCATAGGTCTCTAAATGCCAGATTAATTTATCCAAGATTTTAATTCCTTCCTCTATCGTAAAGTGGATTTCATGATGCTCAGTCCCCAAGTACTCTGCTACTTTTCTGGCAGCTGCAGCATCTGGTGCATCAGCATATAAACCAATAGAGAATGAATGTAATTTTTTACCGCTTTCCGCTAATAATCTAGAAGCAATTGCCGAGGTCAATGAAGAATCTAATCCTCCTGAAAGCAATACCCCAATTGGCACATCACTCATCAAACGCTTACGAGTCGCTTCAGTCAAAGTCTCTCTAATTAAAGCTAAATCTAGATCTTGGTCTGCTTTTAAATAATCTTCATATTCTGGTTGGTAGTATTTTACAAAACCTGTTTTTTGAGTGTAATAATGTCCCGGAGGAAAAGTAGAAAATGTTTTACATTGATCCGCAATAGGTTTCATCTCCGATGAAAAATAGATTCTTCCTCTTTCGTCCAAACCATAATACAACGGTTTTACTCCCATTGGATCTCTTCCAGCTATAAAATCATCGCCATCTATTACTACAAAAGCCCAGTCTCCATCCAGTATATTGCAAAAATCGTAACCAAACTCTTCGTACAAATGCACAATAACCTCTGAATCTGATTTAGTTCTAAAAGTATGTCCTTTCAAAACACCATCTCTTAATTCCTGATGATTGTATATTTCACCATTATGAACCATGTAGGCCGTTTTTGTGCCCTGTATCGGTTGTTTTCCGGAATGCAAATCGATTATAGATAAGCGTTCATGACTTAAAATATGTCCTTTTTCCGTAACATGTAAATCACTTTCATCCGGACCACGATGCGTCATTCTTTTTGAAAGTTCTCTAACTGATTGCTCCTCTTTTCCTCTTCCAATAATGGCTAATATTCCGCACATAACACTATATTTTTATTTTTTACCAATTCAACTAGACAAATATGCGATAGCAGTTACAAATACAAAACACAAACACATTATTTAGTTAATATTTAAAACAAAAAATTAAATTTTACATTAAAAATGTAATTTAAACATCCATAAATTAAAATATCCTATTACAATTATAGATTATCAAAGACTGACAACTCCTTTATTTGACTTTCTTGCCTTTTAAATACGTGTTGGTTGGTTTCATTTTCACTATTTTATTTTCTTCCACTTTCATTAAATCCTGATCGTACATTACAAAATCAGCCCATTTTCCAACTTCCAAACTTCCTTTTTCTTTTTCTTCGAAATTAGAATAAGCTGCCCAGATGGTCATCCCTCTTAAAGTTTCGGCTCTGGTTAAAGCATTTTCCATTTGAAAACCATCTTTTGGATATTCCTTACTGTCTTTTCTGGCTACGGCAGCATGAAAAGTCAGCATCGGATTCACTTCCTCCACAGGAAAATCTGTTCCTAATGCTACCATCCCGGCTTTTTGAAGCATTTTTTTATAAGCATACGCATTTTTTAGTCTTTCTTTTCCCAATCTATCTCCAGCCCAATACATATCAGATGTCGCATGTGTAGGTTGAACAGATGGAATAATTCCTAATCTGAAATAGTCAAAATCCGCTTCACGCAAAACTTGGGCGTGCTCAATTTTCCATCTTCGGTCTTTTGTATCCTCTAAAACTTCTCTGTATATTTTTAAAATCACCGTATTTGCTGAATCTCCAATAGCGTGTGTATTTAGTTGAAAATCCGAAGTCGCAATTTGTCTTGCAACTTCTTTTAATTCCGAAACAGGAGACAACAAAGCACCATATTGTCCAGGCATGTCAGAATATGGATTGTGCATGCAAGCACCACGAGAACCCAAAGCACCATCTCCATACATTTTAAAGGAACGTACATTTAGATTATCCGTTTTATAAATTCCTTTTTTTAGATATAAATCGATATTTTTTTGATTTGCAGTAATCATAGCATATACATTTAGCTTCATCAATTTTGCTTTTTGTAAACTATCCATCAAATGAATAATATCCGGATCTAATCCCGCATCATTTACGGTTGTCAATCCATAATCAAACATAACTTTTTCGGCATCTAACAAAGCTGCTATTTGTATTTTACGAGTTGGTTTTGGAATTATCTTAAAAACTAATTCCATTGGATTATCGACTAAAATTCCTGTTGGTTCACCATTTGCAATTTCAATCTGACCGCCAACAGCTTTAGTATTTTTTGTAATTCCTGCTAATTTCAACGCTTTACTGTTAACGATTATCGCATGCCCGTCTACTCTATTCAATACTACAGGAATATCAGGAAACACAGCATCCAATTCCGCTTTTGTTGGATACTTTTTTACTTTCCAATCGTTTTGATCCCAACCGTTACCAACAATAAACGTTGGATTCTTATCTTTTTGAAAAGCTTTTAAACGTGTAATTATTTCGGCCATACTTTTGGTACCGCGCAAATCAGCTTCCTGTAAGCTTAACCCATAGCTATAAAAATGGCAATGCGCGTCAATCAAGCCAGGATAAATAAATTTTCCTTCCCCTTCTATCGTATTCTTAGATTCATATTGTTTTGCAATTTCACGATTAGTACCAATAGCCACTATTTTCCCCTTATCGATTGCCATAGCCGAAGCCTTCTCAAAGGAGTTATTGATCGAGTAAATAGTTGCATCTGTAATAATGGTATCAACGGAAATCTTATTTTTTTGACCACAGGAAATCAATAAAAATAAAGCAAGAAATAATGTAATAGATTTCATAGTAAGCAATTTAGTTATGCTAATATAAAAAAACTCCGTCAAATTATTTTAGACAATGCGTAATTATAACGTTTTTTCAAATTGCATCCTTCTCTACAAATATATTTCCCATAAAAAAACGCTCTCGAAAAGGAGAGCGTTTTGCGTATTATAAAATCTTAATTAAATTGTGTTTATGCTTTTACATACGCATCATCATGCACACTAGCCACCGCTCTTCCGGATGGATCATTCATGTTTTTGAATGCTTCATCCCACTCTAAAGCAATTTTTGTACTACACGCTACACTTGCTTCTTGTGGAACACATAAAGCTGCAGCATCACTTGGGAAATGATCGTGAAAAATAGAACGATAATAGTATTCTTCTTTAGAAGTTGGTGTTTGCAATGGAAATCTATATTTAGCATTTGCTAATTGCTCATCTGAAACCGCCTCAGCAACCACAACTTTCAAAGAATCAATCCAACTATAACCAACACCATCACTAAATTGTTCTTTTTGTCTCCATGCCACACTTGCTGGAAGCATATCTTCAAAAGCTTTACGAACTACCCATTTTTCCATTGGATGTTCTTTGTTTATCATTTTATCTTGTGGGTTGATTCGCATTGCCACATCCATAAATTCTTTATCCAAAAACGGAACGCGCCCTTCAATACCCCAAGCAGCTAAACTTTTGTTAGCTCGCAAACAGTCATACATGTGTAATTTACTTAATTTACGTACGTTCTCTTCATGAAACTCTCTTGCGTTTGGCGCTTTGTGAAAATACAAGTACCCTCCAAAAAGTTCATCCGCTCCTTCACCTGACAAGACCATTTTAATACCCATTGATTTAATAACTCTCGCCATTAACCACATAGGTGTTGATGCTCTAACAGTAGTCACATCATAAGTTTCCAGACTATAAATCACATCACGAACAGCATCTAAACCTTCTTGGATAGTGAATTTAATTTCATGGTGAATGGTTCCAATATGATCTGCAACTATTTGAGCTGCCGCTAAATCTGGAGAACCATCTAATCCTACCGAAAAAGAGTGCAATTGAGGATACCAAGCATCGGCAACATCTCCGGATTCGATACGTTTTTGCGCATATTTTTTGGCCACAGCCGAAGTAATAGAAGAATCTAACCCTCCAGAAAGCAATACTCCATAAGGCACATCACTCATCAATTGTCTGTGAACCGCTGCTTCTAAAGCCACTTTAATTTCGTCAATGCTGGTTGCGTTGTCTTTTACTGCATCATAATCAACCCATTCTCTTTTATACCACTGTACAAATTCACCGTCTTTGCTTGACAAATAATGTCCCGGAGGAAATAATTCGATTTTTGTGCAATATCCTTCTAAAGCTTTCAATTCTGAAGCAACATAGAATGTTCCGTGTTGATCCCAACCGATGTACAATGGAATAATTCCCATGTGGTCACGAGCAACAAAATACTCGTCTTTTTCAACATCATAAATAGCAAATCCAAAAATTCCGTTCATTTCATCTATAAAATGAGGTCCTTTTTCTTTGTAAAGTGCTAAAATAACTTCACAGTCACTTTCCGTTTGAAAGTTATATTTTCCTTCAAATTGTTTACGTAATTCTCTGTGGTTATAAATTTCACCATTCGCCGCTAAAACAAGTTGTTTATCTTCACTGAATAAAGGTTGTTTACCCGAAGCTGGATCCACAATCGCCAAACGCTCATGAGACATAATAGCTTTTTCATTACTAAAAATTCCGCTCCAGTCCGGTCCACGGTGACGGATAATTTTAGACATTTCTAATACTTGCGGTCTTAAAACTTCCGCTTTTTGTTTTAAATCAAAGGCACATACTATTCCGCACATAACTATATATTTTTATTGTTTTATTTATTTTGATAGGGCAAAGATGCGACAGCAGTTACATTTATAAAACACAAATGGCTATTTTGGTTTTAAATTAAAATCAAATACTGAATTTTACACTTAAAATGTAATTAAAAAACAACGAAAACAGTTTTTGAAGTTTCAGATTGTAAAATAGAACGAAGATAACACGCACGTAAATAACAGATTTTATTCAATATCCTGAATAATAAACAATTCCTGCATCTGGATATTTAAGGCTTTACAAATTTTATAAAGAGTAGTTATTGAAGTACTTATCTCTCCCCTTTCTATTCGACCAACTTGATTTTTGGGGATATTTGCATCATACGACAAGGTAGCTTGAGAAAGTCCTTTCAGAATTCTAGTATCTCTGATTTTATTTCCAACAGATTTTATTAGTTCTATCTCGTCCAATTCTTTCACACAGTAAAAATGCTACCATCTAAAAAATTATCAGGACACAAATTTGTGTTTTAAATCTATTTTTAATTACATTTGGTGGTATTAGTAAAAAAAATCGTCCAAATGAGGAAACCCGTAAATAATCGATTTTTTAACTTTTTAAGTTTACTACAGATTTTAAATCATCAATTAAAAAAACGAAATGAAAAAAATTAAATTATTCGGATTAGGATTATTATTGGCATTATTATCATTGTCTTGCTCTAAAGATGAAGAATCTACTTCTAGCCCAACATCATTGATATTGCCAAAAAAAATGAATTATATTGAAAATACTGATTATGGATCAGTGGGGCAAGATTCTTATTTGACCTATGATGGAAACAAATTAATTAGTCTTATTACTGATGGTCGTTGGAAAAGTGTGTTTACTTATACTGGAGATCTAATCACGAAAATCGAAAACTTTGATTCTAACAAACTGTATTCAACAACAGATTACAGCTACACTAATGGTAAGTTGGCTTCCAGATTTATAAAAAATATTGAAATTCAGCATCCTTATTCTTATATGACAAATTATGTTCATAATACAGATGGTACAATTTCTTATTCTTCAACAAATGGCAACGGAAAATTAACTTTCAAAGATGGAAATCTTATAAATGATGGACATACAACATATGAATATGATACAAAAAACAATCCTTTCAAAAACATATTGGGTATAAATGTATTATCTCTTGATGATGATAGTGAGGTAAACATTAATGTTTCTAAAAATAACTGTATCAAAAGTACAGAGAATGGATATTCATCAGCAAATACTATTACTTATAATGCTAACGGTTATCCAACAGTAGATAAAGAATATTATGATGGTAGCACTACAGGCTATGCTTCTTTTAAATACTTTTATGAGTAATTTGTTAAGTTTTTAAAACATAAAAAGATATAAATACAACAGATGGGTATTTCAATAGCAGTAATTATATTTCAAATAGGAATTTTTCTATCAATGACCTATGCTGGTTATAAAGGAATTTGGTATTTGAATATATTAACTATAATAATTATCATTTTTACATTAGCCAATGTTCATACTTCTCCTCTAATGATACTGCAATTTTTCACAGTAATTGCAAGTTATAGTTTTTGTTTAAACAGAATTGGAGTAAATAAATACCCTAGATTTAATATTCCCCGAAAAAAGCATATTATTGAATTAATTTTAATTACACTTCTTAATGTCGCAATATTAAGTTTAATTATATATGGTTGGGGACGGTTTACTATTTATTATTTTGAAGAAAATTATGAAAGTTTGGCTAATGAGTGGTTTTTTCAAATAACAGGTTTGATTACTTATATTATTCTATTTGGCTTTTTTTTTGTGATCTCTACTCTTCGGTTTGATCATTTATATAAAACAGCAAAAGAACTCTTTTCACGCTTTTAAATTTTAAAAAATATAAACATTATGGGTTTAATAGTCTCAATAATTGTATTTGGAGTAATTTTTTACTTGCTTAAAAATACCAAAAATATTTTCAGTAAAATACTCACTTTTATAATAATTGTGATTGTAATAGCTGTTTTTATGGCAATGGCTAAAGGCTGAAAAACACATCCTCAAATCAGGGACAGAACACTGATAAAACAGATTTTTATTCAACACTCTCAATCAAATACTTCGTTCCATTAATCTCAAACGAAAAACCCACTTCATTCCCCATCAATTTATTCCCCAAAGGAGATTGAGGCGACAAGGCAATGACATTTATTCCTTCAATATTGATTTTTGGAAGCGCTGCACTTAAATAAAGATAAATCCCATTGGCTTTGACCAAACTTCCCACAATAATAGTTTTGGCAATTGTAGTAGCATCTATTTTGTCTAAAACAGCTTTTTGAGACAACACTTCCCTCAATTTACGATTGAGTTTTTCCTGCTCGATGTGCATCATAGACAAGGCAGTTTCGTGTTTGTCTCCAGCAGAACCTTTGGCATCGTTCTTAGAATCTTCGGTAAGCGCCACAATCATATCCTTGAAAACATCGATTCGATCCTGAACTAATTGCAGATAATGGGTATGTATTTTTTGTTTGAAAGTCATAGTTAAATGGGAAAATAAAAAAAATCACCACAAAAGGCACAAAGGAATTAAAAAAGACACAAAGATTGTTTCGTTATTTTGAATTCTCCTTTTGCGTCTTTTGCGTTAAACTTTGTGCCTTTTGTGGTTAAAAAAAAATTAAAAATCAAATTTATAGTTCGCTCCTAAAATCACTTGAAAACCCTGAACCGGATAATTCAACCATTTTTCATAGGCTTTATTGGTAATATTATTTGCCCTTAGAAAAGCAGTCAATCGGTCGCTATATTTGAATCCAACATTTGCATTTACATCAAAATAAGATGATAAAGTAACAGGCGTTGGCTGAACCACATAAACCAAATCCCTATTAATTTGAAAATCTTTACGCTCGCCTACGTAAAACACATTTGCACCAGCGAACCATTTTTCAGTTATATTAAAATCCAAACTTGAATTAATTTTCACAGCTGGTAAATTCCAGGCTTCTTGTTGAAAATCGTTTGTAAAACTGCTGAAAGTTCCATTGATTCCGAAAGACACATCTTTAGAAAAGTCAGCTTTTAATTCCCCATAAAAACTCAATGTTCTCATATCGTCATACACCACTTGAAAGGAATTCCCATAAGCATAGTCCCGATTGGTTGTGTTTTCATTATAATCATTGCTTTTAAACAAGGCTTTATTTCTTTCATTCACATACGAACCTCTAATGTTATAACTCACACTATTAGCCAGTTTCCCTTTTAATCCGGCATAAATATCATATTGCTGATCCGTTGGTCCAATATTTAATGTTGGAGACAGAAACGGATTGTCATCGACAAAATCCTGATAGGAATTTTGCTCCAAATTCCCTTCGGCTCCGGCATAGAAAATCATCAAATCACCAACAACTTTATAGGAAGCGTTGATTTTTGGATACACAAAAAACGTATTATTACTATTTTCATTGTCTAAACTATAGAATAAACCAGCTCCAATATTCAGCGTCCAATCATCTTTCTGCATTACAAAACTTGGTGCAATACCAAAATTAGTAAAACCATATTTTACAGGTTGTGTATTCGTATTTGAATAATTTTCTTTGAAACTGCCGCCAACATAATCAACTATTATATCTGTTTTCACAGCACTATCCATAATATCAAATTGCACAGTTGGCTTAGCATAAAATCTATTTTCTGAAGACTCAAAAGTATCCGAAAAATGACTGAATTTAAGGCTCATTTTATTAAAAATACTTTCGTCAAACTCTACATTCCCTCCTAACGATATTGTGCTATATACTTGCTGTGGTTTTATACCATTAATTAGAATCAACCTGTCCTGAGTTGACAAAGCACTCCCAAAACCAGCTGGTAATCCATACCAGTTGTAAATTTGATTTTGGTATCCCAAATCTACATTCCAGGAAAGATCGTTTTGGTTTGAACCGTACATCAAATCAATCGATGTGTCATAAAAACGATCCTCTAATACTACCTTTTTAATCCCTCCTTGTGACGAGTGATGGCGAAACATTCCACCTACGTAATCTGTATTATTAATGTCATGATTTACGAACAATTCACCAATAAAAGTTCCATAATTTCCAAGTCCAAAAGTCGCGTAGTTTTTAAATAAATGGCCTTGTTTTTCTTTCTCCACTCCTTCTGCCTTTCCTTTAGACGGAGTAAAAGTCGATGCTACCGGAAAAGAGAAAATGGTGTATTTTACCGTTTCTTTTTTAGTATTTTCTTCTTCATCAAGCGAAGGCGTCTCCTTTACTTTGAAAGCATCCGAAATGGTTGGCGTGTAGGGTTTCACAACATTTACTGTTTCTGTCCCAATTTGTTCCTTTTTTTGTGCAAACGAAAATTGAGAAACTAAAAGAAATAAAATCCCCACCCCAACCCTCCCCGAAGAGAAGGGAGTCGAGAACGTTACGATATTATTTATAAACGATATTACTTTATTTTTAAATGTCATGTTTTATTTTTTTACTTCTGATCTTTTTACTTCTAACTTTTAACCTTGTAATTTAAACTTCCCATTCCCCTTTTGCGATAAATTGCGATTTTCCACCAATTTTTATATCAAAATGATCATTAGCTAATTTTCCATCGAAATAAATTTGAGAAGGTCTATTGATAAAATCTCCCTGATGGTTTATGATTTCAATTTCAGGGGAATGATATTTTAAAAGAAAAGCCTGTAAACAAGTACTGGCACTCCCAGTTGCAGCATCTTCTTTAAGCTGATTCTCTTCTATATACAACATCCTACTATTAAGCTTTGTTTCTTCTAAACAATAAAAATACAAGGCTCTATGATTTGTTTTACAATGCCCACGCAACCATTCATCCATTTTAACTTTGTCAAGAATTAAATTCTCCAATGCTTTTTTATTTTTGACAGGAACAATCACAAAAGCGCTTCCTGTGGTCACTTCCTGAATAGGAAATTTATCATCAAAATCAGTATTGCTTAAATTGCTGAAGGATAAAAAATCTTCCGCAGAAAAAATATCCAGAAACTGGGGTTGAGCCGCCTGTAACCATAACAAATCTCCCGATTGATGAATTGGAATTTCACCAATTGGAACCGATAACGTAATTTTTTCGGGTTGATTTTCAAATACTCTATTCATCAAAACCCAAGAAGTTCCTATGATTGGATGTCCCGCAAACTTCATTTCATGCTCTGGAGTAAAAATTCTAATTTCCGCGGCGTTATTTTCAGGTTCAAGTTTAGTTATAAACGTACTTTCTGCAAAGTTGATTTCACGGGCAATTTTTTGCATTTGTTCGTCACTTAAGGCTTCAGCCTCTAAAAAAACAGCCAATTGATTGCCTGTATATTTTTTCTCTGCAAAAACATCAACGATGTAAAAAGGTATATTCATTCCGTATGTTTTTTTGGCTTTCAATTATTTAAAAAATTTCACGCCTATTTTTCTTATTTTCTTACTCCAATCGCTTACCTCTGACTTCTTTACTTGGTAATTGATGAATTTGTTTTGGATTCTTCGGATTTAATAGCGTCCAATTCTGTTTGTGCTTCTGAAACAACATCTGAAAAATCAGTGAAATTTTGAATTACATTTTCTAAAATGTAGGTTGCTTGATAACTGTCTTTCAGTCCGTAGAAGTTTTTCGCCATCAAGACTAATCCTTTGGCTCCAAAATATTTATAACTCGAATAATTCTTTGCTAATTTTTGAACGGCAACATTTGACACTTCAAATTTTCCATCTTTGTTTTTAAAATAAGCGTCATAATACAACGCTTCAGCAGCCAATTCTCCTTTGGCAATTGTCATTAATTTTGCGTAAGCAGTACGAGCTTTTGCTTCATCACCCGTTTGCATTGCCGCACGTGCAATTATAATTTGCGCATCACTTTTTACATTATCATCCGTTTTAGGATTCATCAAAACTTTCTCCGCATAAATAACTGAATTTGGATAATCTTTCTTGTCGTAATACGACTTCATCAAATTCGATTGTGCAAATGTTTTATTCTGGGAAGTATCTGCTTCGTTTTCTAAACGCGACAACACTGGAATTGCCTTGTTATACTCTTTGTTTTTAAGAAAAATTTGAGCCAATCGGGATAATGATTGTTCTGTAAATTCACTTCCGGATTGAGCAATCACATATTCATAATTAGGGATTGATTTGCCTTCTGATCCTTCAGAAAAATAGGATTGCGCAAGGTAAAAATTAGCCTTTAAAGCATGAATTCCTCTTGGAAAATTAGAAACATAACCACTAAATCCTGCAATAGCCTGCTTGGTGTTATTTTGTTGAAATTGTTTCTCGGCAGCTTCATACGTATCATTATCAAGTTCTGCATCTGTAACGGCAACAAAATCCAAAGTACGTACCCAATTTGCATATTCATCCACTCTTCCACTGTCTACATAAATCAGTCGAGCGGTGGCAACGGCTTCTAATGCTTCAGGAGTTCTAGGAAAATCCGCAGCTACTTTTTTAAATTTCACTAATGCTTGTTCATCTTTATCTGAATTATAATAAATTAATCCCTGACGCAAAATGGATCTGGAAGTAAAAGAACTCTTTTTAAATTCGAGATTCAATCGATCGTACGTTTTTATCGCAAGGTCATTTTTATTCTCAGCTACGTAAGTATTTCCAAGTTCAAAAAGCGCATCATCTCGATAAACTGATTTTGGATACAATTGTAAGAAAGTATTTAGCTCATCAATTTTCTTATCATTTTTAGAAATAAAACCATAAGAAATTGCTTTTTGGAAATAGGCATAATCCGCATCAACACTTTTAGATTCTATCACCTTAGAATACGCGTCCATTGCCGATCCGTATTTTGAAGTTACAAAACGACAATCTGCTAAACGTAAATACGAATCATTCAAACGTACTTTGTCATCTTTCACTTTTTCAATTTGGTTTTGGAAATAATTCCCCGCCTGATCGTACTCTTTCAATTTGAAATACGCGTAGGCAATATTGTAATTGTGATTTTTATATTCCAGTGTTGTTGATGCCTGAGCCAAACCTGCAAATTGTTTAAAACTCAACAAGGCATCTTTAAAATCATCCATAACATATTCGGTTTCTGCTTTCCAGAAAGTGGATCGTGCCGTAAAAACAGCGTCTTTTTGTTCGTTTATAGATTTGGCAAACATTTTCAAAGCTTCCGGATAATTTCCATCCGTGTACAATTCCAACCCTCTGTAAAATGTTACTTTTTGATACGCTAATTTATTTTCAGGAGTTTTATTTTTTTCCAATAAAACAAATGCTTCCTTGTAGTTTTTAGACGAAATATAAGAATCGATCAACAATCTTTCAATCTCTAAACGGTTTGCGTTTTCTGGATACTTTTTCAAAAAAGCCTGTAAAACTGCCGGTACACTTTGATAGGAATTCCCTAATTCGTAACTTAATTTCGCATAATTCAAACTCGCGTCTTCCTGAATTGCGGCGTCAAACTCCATTTCCGAAGCATTTTTGAAAGCATTCAAGGCTTGTTGCTTTTTATCGGTATTGAGGTAACTTTCACCCAAATGGTAATAGGCGTTTTGAGCCACAAAATCTTTTCCGCCTATAATTTTATTAAACTGAGAAATTGCGTTGTCATAATCCTTCTGTTTGTAATATGCATAACCCAATTGGTAAAAATCCGTATTATTCCATTTTCCTTTTTTTCCTTTATAAGCAACTAAATAAGGTATTGCTTTATCATATGTTTTTAAATTAAAATAGCTTTCCCCTATAATTTTATTCAATTCTGATTTCTCAGCAGGATTCGATTTAGCCATCGCTTTCTCACCTAAATCAATTGCTTTTTGGAAATTTCCTAATTTAAAATTCATGTCGGCTTGATAATACGAAAGCTTTTCTTTGTATTTTTCTTCGCCAGAAACTTCGTCAAAATATTTTGTAGCTTGCTTGTAATCATCTCCTTCGTAAGCCATGAATCCCAAGTAATATTTAGCCTGAGAGCCATATTCAGCTGAATTCACTACTTTGTTAAGATAGACTGTTGCTTCTTTTTTCTTTTTGGCATTAAAAAAACTATACCCTTTCTGGAAATTGAATTTATCTCGGTCACTATTACTCAAATTACTTTCATCTACTTTATCAAACCATTGCAACGCTTGCGGATAATTTCCTTGGTTAAAATGATAATGTGCTACTTCAATATAGGCCTGATTCTGCTTCACACTAGTTGGATAATCCGAAACGAAACGCTCCATCAACTCATCTGCATTGGCTTGATTGGTTCTAATAGCGCAATTAGCGGCATAATAGGCACAATCCGATTTTAGTTCTTCAGTAGTGGCCGTTTCTTTTACTTTATTAAAAATAATTTGTGCCGATGCATACTGGGCATCTTTAAATAAAGAAACCGCTTTATTGAAATCTTTTGAATCGTGAGTATAAATGGTAGATTTTTGTGCCGAAATGGTAGCTGTTATAATGAATAGAAGAAAGAAGAATAGCCAAGAAATTTTACGCATTGTGATTTTATTTTAAGAATTCAAATGTATCATATTCTGAACTCTATAACGAATCGCTATTAGCTTTTATTATGAACATTTTTTTTAACATCATAAAATTAGGTTTATTGCGGCCAAACGTTCGTTCTATTATTCATCAATCCAAACTTCCAGACTTTCGTATACTATTTAAAAATTTTGTAATTCTATCTAATACAATAGAATTTATTTTGAATAGAACCGTTATCTTATTACTTTTACCCCATAAACAAATGCAAATTATGTCACAATCCGTACTGTCTTTAAAAAATGTTACCATTTATCAAGAAGGGAAAACTATTTTATCTGAGGTGAACTTAGATGTAAAACACGGTGAATTCCTTTACATCATTGGGAAAACAGGCTCCGGAAAAAGTAGCTTAATGAAAACCTTATATGGCGATTTACCTTTGACAGATGGAGAAGGAAGCATCGTAGATTTTGATTTAAACACTTTAAAAGAAGATGACATTCCGTTTTTGAGAAGAAAGATTGGAATTGTTTTTCAGGATTTCAAATTGCTTCCGGACCGTACTGTAAATGACAATATGTTATTTGTACTTAAAGCAACAGGATGGACTGACAATGTCGAAATGCAAAATAAAATTGATGAAGTTTTAAATAAAGTAGGAATGAAAGATTTTGGCAAAAAAATGCCACATCAACTTTCTGGAGGAGAACAACAACGTGTAGCCATAGCCAGAGCTTTGCTTAACGATCCAGAACTAATTCTTGCTGATGAACCTACCGGAAACCTTGATCCACAAACCAGTGCCGAAGTATTGGAAGTATTAAAAAAAATTAATGCAAACGGAAAAACAATCATTATGGCAACGCATGATTATGCATTATTGATGAAATTCCCATCAAAAACATTGAAATGTGAAGATGCCAAAATTTTTGAAGTAGTGCAAAGAACGGCGTAATGCTCTCCATACTTGTTCCTCTATACAATTACAATGTTTACCCTCTCGTTTCAGAGTTGCACAAACAATGTACGGATTGCGGAGTACATTTTGAGATTTTATGTCAAGACGATGCATCAAAATCGAGTTTAAATGTTTTTAATGAGAATGTAAATACGTTATCGAATTGCAGTTTTATTACATTAAACCAAAACATTGCCCATCGCGAAAACAGAAATTCACTAGCCGAACAAGCAAAATATAATTATTTACTTTTTATTGACGGCGACTCCATTATTATTCATAACGATTACATCAAAAAATACATCACCAATTTAAATGATTTTGATATTGTTTATGGTGGTCGTTTGCATCCTGAAAAATGTCCCTCCGACAATCAAAAACTACGTTGGAAATACGGAAGATTTATTGAAGATAAATCTGTAACAAACAGAGAAATAAAATCGTACCAATCGCTACTTTTCAACAATACCTTAATTAAAAAACACTGTTTCAACAGAGTAAAATTTGATAGAAAAATAAAAAAATACGGTCATGATGACACCCAACTTTCATATCAATTAAGTGTATCACAAGCTAAAGTTAATCATATTGATAACCCAGTTGAACACGGAGATATTGATACGAATTTGGATTATTTAGAAAAAATCAAAGAGTCTTTAGAAAATTTAATTTTGTTGTACGAAGAAGAAAAAATTGACATTGGATTTGTAAAACTGATTCAATTGTATCATTTTTTAAAAAGAACAAAATCAACTTTTATTATTTCAAAAATATATGTTTTTTTCGAAAAATCATTACTAAAAAATTTAACGGGAAAGAATCCTAATTTGTGGATTTTTAATTTGTTCCGTATTGGATATTTATGTTCGTTAAATCAAAAAATTTAATTCTTTTTAATTCCAATAAACAGTTGATTCCAAGTTTCCATAATAGCATCGATATTGTATTTTTCGCTGGATAACTTTGCCTTTTTCCCCATTTCAATTCTTATTGCCTGATTTTCGATTAAAGTTTCTACTGACTTTACATAATCTATTTCGTTGCTGTTTTCAATCAAAAATCCGTCTTGGTTTTGAGAAATTATTGCTCTTGGTCCGCACGGACAATCATAAGCAATACAAGGCAATCCGGAAGCCATCGCCTCAATTAAGACCATTCCAAAACCTTCAAATCGAGACGTCATCAAATAAAATGAAGCTTCTAAATATTTTTCGTTAATATTTTGAACAGGTTCATAAAAAACAACATTTCTAGAAATATCCAGGTTTTTAGCCAACAATCGTAAATCGATATTTCCGGATGATTTTCCATAAATTTCCAAAATCCAATCTGGGTGTTTGTCAACAACTTTTCTCCAGATTTGCAACATTCTGTCAAATCCTTTTTCATATGTATGCCGACCAACTGCAATGGCTTTTTTATTTTCTAAAGCACTCGATTTTTTAGAAGTAAACCATAAGGGATTTGGAATAACAATGGTGTTATTTATATTCCATTCCGCAATGCTTTCGTTCGTTACAACAACAAATCGATCGTATTTCTTTATTCCGATTTTTTTAAAAAAACGAATGCCATTAGACACAACTTTCGTCAAGAAATTATTCTTTAATTCTCTTTCCTCGATAAATTTAGAACTGTGCATTTCTAGAATAAGAGGAACTTTATTTTTTAAAATAAAAGGAATTGAATATGCCTTTAGACCATTATCACAAACAACAATAATATCGGGTTGAATTGCTTTAATTTTACTTTTTAACCCTTTTGAAAAAGAATTAAAAAACTGAAAAAAGTTACCTTTCAAGATCATATCATGAAAAACAATATTGGAATTAAAAGAATAAAACAAAGGAGAAAACCCCTCGTTTTGAGTCAGAATATGAACTTCATATCCTAATTTTTCAACCAGATAATTGGTTTTTATCGAAAGGACTCTGGCTACACCACCTTCGCTATTTATATTGGGAACTATATAAAGAAGCTTCATTTTTTGGATTCCAAAAATTCATCAAAATCCCGAATATAATCGGCTTCTTCAAAAACATCCGAAGCAAAAACGAGACAAACTGAACCAGATGAAAAATTTTCTAATTCTCTCCAAATGCCCGTTGGAATATACAATCCAATATTAGGCTTATTCAATAGAAATGATTTTTTTTCGGCTCCGTCATTTAAAACAACTTCAAAACTTCCGCTCAAAGCAATTAGCACTTCACTTTGACTGATGTGAGAATGGCTGCCTCTAAAAGAATTACTGGGCACATCAAAAAGATAATACACACGCTTGAATTCAAATGGTAAAACTTCCTCTTGAATAAAAGCCAAATTCCCACGCGTATCTTCTATAACAGGGATTTTTAAGAGTTGTATGGCGTTAAGAGTTGTTTTCATTTAGTAATTTGTAAAAAATCTTCTTTTCCTTTGTTTGCACTTTTTAGTGCTGCAAAAACTTGGTTTATTTTAATTTTGTTTTGTTTAATGTCAAAAAAAAGTTTCATAAAAACTCCTTTGAAATAACTATCATTTGAAACTCTGGTCAAGAAAGCACCTCGTACATAATATCTTTGTTTAAAATTTAATTTATCATCTGTTGAAACCTCCGGATGACTTGCTATAACCTTTGGAACAATGATTATGCTTTGTTTTTGCTTTTTCAAATCCGATAAAAAAATAGCTTCTTCTCCCATCATAAATGAACTTCCAAGCCCGAAGTTAGTATCAAACTTACTATTTAATTGATTTAATGCCGTTTTTTTCAAACTTATTTCAATCGATAAAATATTAAAAATATCCAGATTATTTAGTTGCAATTTTGTTTGAGAAGGATATTTTTTAAATAACGAACCATTTGAATCTTCTATTGCAAAACAAATACTAGCTACCTCAGGATAATTGTTGTGTGCTTCAAGAATGTTACTTTCAAAATCTTCTTTGAAAACTTCATCGTCATCGGCTATTAAAATAATTTTTCCTTTTGCATTTTGTAAGCCTAAATTTCTGCTTTTAGACAATCCTTTTTCAAATGAATTTACAACTCTAATGGAAGGAAATTCTGAAACTAGCAGCTTACTCTCTGAGGTTTGATTGATAATTAAAATTGAAAATTCTGAAAAATGACAGAAAGGAAAGATAGGAATCAAAAAATCAAAAGAATCTCTATTCATCGTAGCCATTACTATTTCTAGATCTCCTTTTTTAAATTCTTTTATCAATTTGTTATTATATTTACACAAATATAAATAATTCAGCTTTGTAAATGAAAATACTTTTGATTGGCGAATACAGTCGATTGCATAATTCTTTAAAAGAAGGATTGTTAGTGCTGGGGCATGAAGTAGTTTTGTTGTCATCAGGAGATCACTTCAAGAAATTCGATTCTGATTATTCGTTTCATTCCGTCTTTTTATCCGATTATTGGTTGCCTCGAAAAATCAAAAATGTCCTTTATAAACTCACGGGTATCGATTTAGAGAAAGCTGAAAGAGGGCTTCGTTTTTATCTTTTATTACCTCAATTAAAAAACTTCGATCACGTACAGCTCATTAATTCTGATACAATTGAAACATTCCCCTTTTTGTCTCGAATACTCTATAAAAAGATATTTAAAAAAATTAAAAATCGGAGCCTGTTAATCTGTGGTGATGAAACCCCGGTTATTGATTATTTGCTAAAAAGAGAATCTGATTATAGCATCCTAACTCCCTATTTCAAGGATAATTCGTTAAAAAAACATTTTGAATATCCATTAAAGTACACTACAAAAAACTATCGAAAAACCTTTGATTGGTTGGTCGAAAACTGCCAAAACCTAGTTGCCTCCGATTTAGATTACAAAATTCCGATGGACAAAATGGGATATTCGGTTCATTTCATTCCAAATCCAATTAACACCCTAAAAATTGAATTTCAAGAACAAAAAATTAATGACAAAATCGTTATTTTTCTTGGGATAAATCGTTCCAGTTACATCAAAAAAGGAATTGCTTATTTTGAAAAAACATTGCAAATTATTCAGGAAAAATATGCTGAAAAAATAGCTGTGATTATCACCGAAAATCTTCCTTATGCAGATTATATATATTTATACAATACTGCACAAATCGTATTAGATCAAATCTATGCTGATGACCAGGGTTACAATGCCTTGGAAGCTATGGCAAAAGGAAAAGTGGTTTTTACAGGTGGTGGAAAAGAATTTATGGAGCATTATAATGTAAAAGAACGAATCAATATAAATGCCTTACCAGAAGTAGATTCTTTAGTAAATGAGCTTTCTTTTTTGATCGAAAATCCCGAAGCCATTATAGCTATTGGAAAACGTGCCAGAGCATTTATCGAGAAAGAGCATGATTATATTAATATTGCGAATCAGTATTTGGAAACTTGGGATTTAAAAACAATTCCCTAAACATCCATAAAATTAAAATAAACGAAATTAAATTCGCACAAAAATATGCCTGCAAAGCTCCTTCAAAAGAAAAAAGTGAGACTAAATAAAAAGACAATAAAAGATACGATGCATTAAACACTATTTCAAGAATAAAATATTTTTTAATACTTGCTTTAACAACGATTTGATAGCCAAAAGCCAATGTCATAACCCTTAAAAAATCACCTAAAAGCTGCCAAATCAACACCTCATTCACTTTTGAAAATGCTGCAGTAAAAGCGATATTCAATATAATTCCTTTCAACAAAAAAACAGCTACTAACACCGTTAAAAATAGCGGAACAAAAACTTTAAAGTAGGATTTCAATTCCATTTTAAAAGCGGCATCTGTTGTCAAAGAGGCTAATTTAGGCATATAATACAGTGATAATCCAGAACTAAAAACCAACATATAAAAACTGGAAAATTTATTGGTTGCATCCCAAATTCCAGCTTCTTGAATGGAATGTGTTTCAATTATGAAATTCCGTATGAGCATTAATGTTACAGGAGCAATTATAGCGCTTAACAATGCCATCGAAGAAAATTTCTTGATAACATTCAGGTATTTCTTTTTTAAAACTTTTTGGAGATTGAATTGAAAATAGCTCTTGTCTTTTAAAACAAATACAAATGTCACTATTACCATGAGTAATTCGCCTAAAACGACAGCCAGCAATCCTCCATTTATAGCATTATTTATAATTAAAAAAGCTGTGAAACCAAAAATCAGCACATTCGAAATAATCTGTAGGACAACAATTTTTTTATACTTTTCTAAGGCGTTATAGATTGCCATCCAAAATGTATTGATAACAATTAAAGGCAGCAGCAATCCAAAAAAACGTATGGGATAGGCAAACGAATTGGTGAAAAATAAAAATTCGGAAATATTATTGGCAAAGAGTAAAATAAGCAAACCCAAGACTGTTGAAACTAAGAGGAAAAACCAAAAAAAAGTAGCATAAATAACGCCTAATTCTTTCTTATCCTCTTTATTCTCAACAAATAATTTTATAAATGAATTGTTTATGCCTAATGTAGCTAAGGACTTCATCATTCCTGTGAAATTTCTGAAACTCCCTAATAGCGCCATTCCAGAAGTTCCTAAATAAACGGACACAATCTTAGTGGCAATAATTCCCAAAACAAAACTCACCGCTACCGAAATAGAATTGAGTGATACTACTTTTAAAAGTGCATTTTGTTTTATAAATTTCAACATTATAAATTTCTTATAACTTTAGCTGGATTCCCTGCAGCAATAACATTTTTGGGTATATTTTTAGTCACTACAGATCCATTTCCTATAACCGAATTTTCCCCTATTTCAACACCTTTTAAAATAGAAACATTTGAACCAATAAACACATTTTCACCAATACACACTGGAAAAGAATTTGGATTTTCTTCATTTCTTTTGTTACTATTCAAATCATGTCCATCATTATCTATTATAGTACAATTCCCACCTATTAAAACATTGTCTTTGATTGTAACTTTAGAAAAACAAACAATAGAAAAAGCATTATTGATAGCAACATTGTTTCCAATGCTAATTTCGCTGTTTTCATTTCTTGCTTCGATATAAGTGTAGCCTGAAAAAAAGTAAGGAGAAGAAACTACACCGATTTGAACATTCGTCCCAAAATAAATCTTCCCATTTCCTTTCAACAGCAATGGATAGAAAAGGTTTGGTTTACCAAAAACTCTTTTGCAATCTGAAAGAAATTCATACTTTTTGATCCGAAAAGTAACAAAACACAATTGTTTTATTCTACTACCTATTCCCATCTAATATTTATTTAAAATTGAAACAATATAATCCACCTCATCCATTGTCAAAACTGGACTTATGGGCAAACTCAACACTTCATCATGAATTTTTTGGGTAATGGGAAAAGACAAATGGTTCCAATCTGATAACGCTTTTTGATTGTGTGGCGGAACAGGATAATGTATTACCGTTTGGATACCATTTCGGTATAAATAGTCTTGTAAGTTGGTTCTATTTTGTGTTCGAATAACAAACAAATGAAAAACATGATTAGATTCCTTCGTTCCTCGCAATGGCACTGTTGGCAAAATTATTTTGTTGTTTTTAATTTCTGACAAATAACGTTCCGCTATTATTCTCCGCTTTTCATTTTCAGCATCTAAATTTGGTAATTTCACATTCAGGAAAGCCGCTTGTAATTCATCTAATCTTGAATTTACGCCGATATAATCATTGTAATATTTGGTTTCCGATCCATAATTTCTAAGCGATTGAATCACTTTGGCTAATTCCAAATCATTTGTGGTAACAGCACCAGCATCTCCTAATGTACCTAAATTTTTTCCTGGATAAAAACTATACGCTACGCTTGATTTTTGATTGCTGATTCTTGATTTTTGATTTCTGATTGCTCCATGAGCCTGAGCCGCATCTTCGATAACCGATAAATCATTTGCAACAGCAATTTCATTTATCTTGTCCATTTCAGCCAGTTGTCCGTAAAGATGAACTACTAAAATAGCTTTGGTTTTCGAAGTGATTTTTTCTACAATTAAATCGGGGTTAATGTTGTAGGTTTCCAACTTTGGCTCGACCAAAACAGGCATTAAATCTGCTTGTAAAATAGCCAGAATACTCGCAATATAAGTGTTCGCAGGAACAATAACTTCGTCCCCTTTTTGCAATTTCCCTAACTGAATATACCCTTTGAAAATCAAAACTAAAGCATCAAAACCATTTCCCACACCTACACAATACTTTGTGCCACAATAATTAGCAAAGCTGGTTTCAAATTCCTTGACTTCATTCCCTAAAATATACCAACCATTATCTAAAACCAATTTCATTTTTTCCTGAAAAGCGGTTTCATAAGGTTCGTTTATTTTTTTTAAATCAAGAAATGGTATCATATAAGATTCATTTTATAAAAATCCTGACTATAAACAGAGCAACCTAATTCTTCTTTTTGTTTCAAAAGTCCTGCGTGATACCCTTTTTCATTGTCATCATTAACGATACCCATATCAAAAAAAAGCTTCCCTTCTCTCTTGTATTTTTGTATTAAATTGATAAATAAAAAATCCAATGCGCGCAACTCCTCTCCTTTTTTAGTGGTAGCTCCGTATTGTGATTTCACAACCGTCTCCGTTTCGAATAGTGTAATGCCTGCAAGAATAATATCCTCATAATACACTGAAAACTGTTTTATATTATTAGGGAAATTCTCCTTTAGTTCTGTCATTTCTTGCAATGTGTGAACTGGCTTGGCATTATACTTCTCTATTAATCTTGGCTCTAAAACTAATTTCCAGAATGATTCAAATTGCTGTTCTTCTACCAGTTCTAAATCGAGTTCTTCAATTTTCCTGAAATGCTTTAATTTACTTTTTGAAATCGTCAACGGCATTGCTAAATTGATAGCCAGATTCATTTCTTTTTTGTCCAAAAATGCTCCTTTTTTAAGCATGAAAAAATCCATTTCAGCGTTACCTTTTGAAGAATAGAATAAAGGAATTGGTTTAAAATAAAAAGATTGCATCCCATTTCCTTTAAAAAAAGACAAAAGAGAATCCAAAATATGTTCTACTTTTTCTCCATTTATTTTAGGGGAATAAACCAATCCACCGTAAGTCAAACCTTGATGGGAATAAACTATTGCTCCAACTTTATTTGCTGGCAGAACAGCAACCAGTTTTTCGTTCTCAAAAATCATCAGCGAGAAATCCTCGAATCGATCTTTGTGGTATTCCATAAAATCACGGTGAAATAAAAAAGTAGCATTTTTCGCCTGGCCAATAAAGGCATTCCAATTATCATAATCACTTTTTTGATATTGTTTGACAGAATAATTTTTCACTGTTAAATTTTAGACTCCGTGAAAGTAATCAATTTTTATTTATGTTCTAAAGTGGGCAAATACCATTTGAATTTCACGGCCATTAAACGAACCGAAATAATAACAATTGAAGTCGTCAAATATAAAACATCATTATCCAAATTCAGTTTTCGAAGAAGGAAAAAGACAATCCCTCCCAAAATACAAATCGTGGCATAAATTTCCCTTCTGAAAATAACTGGAATTTCTGTACATAAAATATCGCGTATCACACCTCCAAAACAGGCCGTCATGGTTCCTAATGCGATACAAATAACAGGATGAAGACCAATATTGATTCCTTTTTCAAGACCAATTAAAGTAAAAACACCCAATCCAATCGTGTCAAATAAGAATAAAGACGTTCGTAATCTGTCGAATTTTTTTCGAAAAAGTATCGCCAAAATAAACCCAATAATAATTACATACACATATTTTAAGTCCAGCATCCATCCCACAGGCGTTCGCCCAATCATGATGTCACGAAGCGTTCCACCACCAACCGCAGTTACAAATGCAATGATAAACACACCAAAAGGATCGAGTTTTTTACTCATGGCCGTCAATGCGCCTGACATGGCAAAAGCCATCGTACCGATAATATCTAATAGATGAAACACTTATAATTTAGGATTTAGGATTTTTACAAATTTAAAGAAAATACTCCTTAATAACTGCAATAACCGTGTTTTCTAATACAGCAGTTATTGAATTTTAGAATTTAAAAAAAGGTAGTAACTTAGCAACTTAGTAACCAAGCGACTTTTCCATTGAAACAAATTTCTTCCGTACAAAATCCATTTATAAAATCTTTAGTGTTATTGCAGGAAAAAACAAAAGCACGCAAACAATCCGGAACATTCTTAATTGAAGGAAAACGTGAAATTTCAATTGCCATAAAAGGCGGCTATGAAATGGAAACGTTATTGTTTTTACCTGAAATTTGTTCCGAAAACGAAGCCAGACAATTATCTAAAAACGCAGAACTGATAGAAATCAACAAAGAAGTATATCAAAAATTAGCCTATCGGGATACCACCGAAGGTGTTTTGGCTGTAGCCAAAACCAAATCGTTGCAATTAGCCGATTTGAAATTATCTAAAAATCCATTGATTCTTATTGCCGAAGCACCGGAAAAACCCGGAAATATTGGAGCTTTACTTCGTACTGCCGATGCTGCCAATCTGGATGCGGTAATTATTGCTAATCCAAAAAGTGATTTATACAATCCAAATATAGTGCGTTCCAGTGTGGGTTGTTTATTCACCAACCAAATAGCAACCGGAACCACATCAGAAATTATTGCTTTTTTGAAAGAAAGAAAAATCAATTTTTATTGTGCGACTTTACAAAACTCCACCTCTTATCATACACAAGATTACACTACTCCAACGGCGCTGGTTGTAGGAACGGAAGCCACTGGTTTGACAGAAGAATGGCGAAAAGAAGCCACACAAAATATTATTATTCCAATGCAAGGCGAAATCGATTCTATGAATGTTTCGGTTGCTGCTGCCATCTTGATTTTTGAAGCCAAAAGACAAAGAGGGTTTTAGATTAACAATTTTTGATTGCATATTTTAAAACAATAAAATATAAATACTATGAAAAATAAACTCTTACTTGTAATCACTTTAATTACTACGACACTTTCTTTCGCACAAATCAGTTCCACTCAAGTCGATGAATTAGTAGATCGCACCTTAAAAACATTTGATGTACCTGGGATTGCTGTCGCCATTGTAAAGGACGGAAAAATCATTCATGCCAAAGGATATGGCGTAAAATCAATTTTAACAAACGAAAAAGTGGATGCGAATACGCTTTTTGGAATAGCTTCAAACAGTAAAGCTTTTACGAGCGCCGCATTAGCGATACTTGTTGACGAAGGAAAAGTGAAATGGGATGATAAAGTAATCAAATACCTTCCTAATTTCAAGATGTATAATGAGTATGTAACCAATGAATTTACGATTCGGGATTTATTGACACACCGTAGCGGATTGGGGCTTGGTGCAGGCGATTTAATGATGTGGCCTGGAGGCGGCAACTTTACACCAACAGATATTATTGAGAATTTACAATATTTGAAACCGACTTCGGCTTTTAGAACCAAATATGATTATGATAATTTACTTTATATAGTTGCCGGAGAAGTAATACAATCGGCAAGTGGAAAAAGCTGGTGCGATTTTATTGAAGAGCGCATTATCAAACCATTGGAAATGAATAATAGTGCCGCTTCTTTTGTTCGATTGAAAGACACGACAAATGTAATTGCACCGCATGTGCCTATTGATGGAAAACTGCATGTGATAAAACGCTATAAAGATCCAATTTTAGATGCAGCTGGCGGTATTTATTCCAGCGTTAACGACATGAGCAAATGGGTAATCATGCAAATGAACAGCGGAAAATATGGTTCCGATAACAAACAACTTTTTTCAGAAAAAGAGCACAAGGAAATGTGGCAATTGCAAACTATAATTCCTGTAACTGCGAGAGCACCTTATAATACTCATTTTAGCGGATACGGATTAGGCTGGTTTTTGAGTGATGTAAAAGGATACAAACAAGTAACTCACACAGGCGGATTAGAAGGAATCGTTACCCAAGTCACCCTTTTACCAGAACTGAACCTTGGAATTATTGTTCTAACCAATCAACAATCAGGAGCTGCATTTTCAGCGATTACCAATACTGTAAAAGACAGTTATTTGGGAATACAATCAGAAGATTACCTGACAAAATACAGCACTAGTTTAAAAGAAAATGAAGCCTCTGCTGATAAAGTAACCGATGATGTTTGGGCAAGTGTATCAAAAAATAAAAAGGAGAAAATCAAAATTGATTTCAAAAGTTTCATTGGAACATACAAAGACAATTGGTTTGGTGAAGTGGTACTTTCAGAAAGAAAAGGAAGATTATATTTTGCTTCGAAACGATCTCCACAACTTACTGGAGAAGTTTTTTTCTACAAAGACACGAATTATGTGGTAAAATGGGATAATGCCTATTTTCATGCTGATGCGCATTTGTTTTTTGAATGTGATGCAACCGGAAAAGCAATTGCGATAAAAATGAAGCCCATTTCTGAGTTAACCGATTTTAGTTATGATTTTCAGGATTTGGATTTCAAAAGAGTACAATAGTAATCTTAATGATTCAATTTTGGGTTTTATACCCAGAAACCCTTTTTTACTTGCATATCTCCTAACTAATTTCTATTTTTAGGAATTGAACCATGCCGTTATGATTGAAATAGATACAGAAAAAGAAAACAAAGCAATTGCTCAAGAATACAAAGAGCTACTCCGTATAAGCTATCAAACCCTAAGTGATGAAGATAAAAAACTCATCCGTAAGGCTTTTGATGTTGCAGTTGATGCCCATAAAGATCAAAGAAGAAAATCAGGCGAAGCCTATATTTTCCATCCCATCGCTGTGGCAAAAATTGTTGCTTCCGAAATAGGTTTAGGAGCCACGTCTATTGCTGCTGCATTATTGCACGATGTAGTCGAAGATACACTGATGACGGTCCAAGATATTGAACGATTGTTTAATCCTAAAGTAGCACAACTTGTTGAAGGATTGACAAAGATTTCAATGGTTCAAAAAGACTTAAATGTATCCATGCAAGCGGAAAACTTCCGTAAAATGATATTGACGCTCAATGATGATGTTCGTGTAATTCTTATAAAACTAGCCGATCGTTTGCACAATATGCAAACTATGGATTCGATGCAAGAAGACAAGCAAACCAAGATTGCATCTGAAACTTTATACATTTATGCTCCATTAGCACATCGATTGGGTCTCTACAACATTAAAACAAAACTCGAAGATTTAGGATTAAAATATACGGAACCTGCTATTTACAATGAAATTGTAAGTAAAATAAAAGAGACTAAAGAAGAGCAGGATGCCTATATAAAAGATATTTCAGATGTATTAAAAAAAGCATTGGACGTGGAGGAAATTGATTATGTCATAAAAGGTCGTCCAAAATCCATTTACTCCATTCGCAGAAAAATGAAAGCGCAAAATGTAAGCTTCGATGAAGTTTATGATAAGTTTGCACTTCGTATTGTATACAAATCAACTCCGCACGAAGAAAAATTTCTTGCTTGGAAAATATATTCCATAGTAACTGATTATTACAGACCGAGTCCCAGTCGTTTACGAGATTGGATTTCTTCACCCAAATCTACTGGTTACGAAGCCTTGCACATCACCGTTATGGGGCCAAAAGGACGCTGGGTAGAAGTTCAGGTGAGAAGCGAGCGCATGGATGAAATTGCTGAAAAAGGATACGCTGCACATTACAAATATAAAAATGGAGCTACCGAGGAAAGTGAACTGGATGTATGGCTGAATTTACTGAAAGAAGCGTTAGAAAGTTCAGAAACGAATGCGGTAGATTTTGTGGAAGATTTCAAAATGAATTTATATTCTAAGGAAATCTTTGTGTTTACACCAAAAGGGGAAATAAAATCATTGCCTAAAGGGGCAACTTCACTTGATTTTGCTTTTAGCATACACTCCGAAATAGGAATTCGCACCAGAGGAACGCGTGTCAATGGCAAATTAGTTCCTTTGAACTTCGAATTAAAAAGTGGTGATCAAATTGAAGTTATCACCTCGCAACATCAAAAACCAACTTCTAACTGGCTTGACTATGTTACGACTTCGAGAGCAAAAACGAAAATTAAAAACGTTTTAAACGAAAATACCAAGAAAATTGGTGAAGAAGGAAAAGAACTGCTTACCCGAAAGTTAAAACATTTAAAAATAACTTTAAACGAATCCGTTGTTAATGAATTGGTTAACTTTTTCAAATTAAAAACAAGTTTAGATTTATTTTACAGAGTGGGAATTGGAGCGATTGAAAATCAGCAACTCAAAGATTATGCCGCTCAAAAAAGCAACACTTTTATTAATTTTTTCAAAAATAAAATAAAACGTTCCACAAGTAGTACAGCTGATGAAGACATTCACAAACCAATAATAAGCAGCAACTATGATTTACTTGTTTTTGGAAAGGAACATGACAAACTAGATTATAAATTATCACCTTGTTGCAATCCAATTCCGGGTGACGATGTTTTCGGATTTGTAACCATCAATGAAGGAATAAAAGTGCACAAAAAAGATTGTCCAAATGCCATTGGAATGCAATCCAACTATGCTTACAGAATAATGACTGCCAAATGGATTGACTCTTCACAAGAAGAATTCAAAGCCATAATAAATATTACCGGAATGGATGTTTTAGGGCTCACAAACCAGTTAACAAAGGTAATTTCGAACAATATGCATGTTAATATTCAAAGTATTTCTTTGAGTACTGATGCCGGAATATTTCATGGTCAAGTGACAGTAATTGTTCAAAACAATACGATTTTGAAGAAAATGATCAACAACATTAAAAAAATTGACGGAATTGATAAGGTAACAAGAGTATATAAAACTTAGAAAAGTTTCAAAAATTTTTGTTTCAGGTTATCCATTATTCCAGTTAAAACTGAAAAAACTTGAAACTAAACAAAGCTGAAACTTTAAACTTTAAACTAAAAAATTTATCTTTGCCCACATATGACACTCATTTCCACAGATAACACCAAAAACCAAGAAATTGTAAAAAATGTTTTTACAATGTATCTTGAAAAAAAAGGACATCGCAAAACCCCTGAACGTTATGCTATCCTTCAGGAAATTTACGATAGCGAAGAACATTTTGATGTAGAGAATCTTTATATCAAAATGAAAAATAAAAACTATCGTGTCAGCAGAGCAACACTTTATAATACTATTGAATTGCTATTGGATTGCGCTTTAGTTCGCAAACATCAATTTGGACAAAATCAGGCACACTACGAAAAATCGTACTTTGACAAACAACACGATCATATTATTATGACGGATACTGGTGAAGTAATCGAGTTTTGTGATCCCAGAATTCAAAGTATCAAAAAGACAATCGAAGAAATATTTGACATAGAGATTACCAATCATTCCTTGTATTTATACGGAATAAAAAAACAAAAATAGTATAGACAGCTTGCTAGTTGTCTTTTGAATATAAAAACTAACTACAAATAACACATAGAATGACCGCAGATTTATTACTAGGATTACAATGGGGAGATGAAGGAAAAGGAAAAATTGTTGATGTTCTTACTTCAAATTATGATATTATTGCTCGTTTTCAAGGTGGACCAAATGCAGGACACACTTTGGAATTTGACGGAATAAAACATGTTCTTAGAACTATTCCTTCTGGTATCTTTCATAAAACTGCCATAAACATTATTGGAAATGGAGTTGTAATAGATCCTGTAGTTTTTCAAAAAGAAATTGAAGGTCTTGAGAAATTTAATTTAGACATCAAAAGCAAATTAATTATTTCAAGAAAAGCACATTTAATTTTGCCAACACACCGTTTATTAGACGCAGCTTCTGAGGCATCTAAAGGCAAAGCAAAAATTGGTTCTACATTAAAAGGAATTGGCCCAACTTATATGGACAAAACCGGAAGAAACGGTCTTCGTGTAGGTGATATTGAATTAGAAGATTTTGCAGATCGTTACAGAGCTTTGGCTGACAAGCATGAAGCAATGATTAAATTTTATGATGTTGCTATTCAATACAACTTAGAAGAATTAGAAAAAGAATTCTTTGAAGCTATCGAAGAATTAAAAAAATTAGATTTTATTGATAGTGAAGAATATTTACACCAAGCACAAAAAGCGGGTAAATCAATATTATGTGAAGGAGCTCAAGGTTCATTATTGGATGTTGATTTTGGAACGTATCCATTTGTAACTTCATCAAATACAACTGCTGCTGGTGCATGTACAGGTTTAGGAATTGCTCCAAATAAAATAAAAGAAGTATATGGAATTTTCAAAGCGTATGTAACACGTGTAGGAAGTGGACCATTCCCAACGGAACTTTTTGACGAAGATGGTGCAACTATGGCACGTGTAGGAAATGAATTTGGATCGGTTACAGGAAGACAAAGACGTTGTGGATGGTTAGATTTAGTGGCACTTAAATACGCTGTTCAAATTAACGGTGTAACACAACTGATGATGATGAAAGGTGATGTACTTTCAGGATTTGAAACCTTAAAAGTTTGTACTGAATATAATTATAAAGGCAAAAACATCTCTCACTTTCCTTATAATATCGAACCGGAAAATGTGACTCCAGTTTACCAAGATTTCAAAGGATGGCAAGCTGATTTGACTGGCATGACAACATATGATGAATTACCGGTCGAATTGAAAGAATACATTGAATTTATAGAAAAAGAAGTTGAAGTTCCTATCAAGATTGTCTCTGTAGGACCAGATAGAAAGCAAACTATTCTTAAATAATATTACTTAACGCTCTGAAAATTCAGAGCGTTTTTTTTAGTTCATAAACCAATCCCAACGAATGAAAAATCCAGCTATTAAAATACAAAAAACCGAATTACTTTCTGATAATTGGTACATTTTAAACAAAGTAACTTTTGATTATCAAAAAAAAGACGACTCTTGGATTACCCAAAAAAGAGAAGTTTATGATCGAGGAAACGGTGCTGCCATTTTACTATACAACACCCAACAAAAAACTGTTATTCTAACCCGACAGTTCCGCTTGCCAAGTTACCTTAACGGAAATGAAACCGGAATGATGATTGAGGTTTGCGCAGGACTTTTGGACGAAGACCATCCAGAGCAATGCATCATTCGAGAAACCGAAGAAGAAACCGGATACCGTATTACTAAAGTTGACAAAATAATGGAAACGTATATGTCTCCTGGAGCAGTAACTGAAATTTTATATTTGTTCGTTGGAGAATACGATGAATCCATGAAAGTCAGTGACGGTGGCGGAGTTGAACATGAAGAGGAAAATATAGATGTCTTAGAAATGACCTATGACGAAGCTTACGCCATGATTGAATCAGGGGAAATAAAAGATGCCAAGACAATCATGTTGTTACAATATGCAAAAATAAAAAATCTCGTTTAATTTAACGATGAGCAATCAAACTAAAGGAGCGTTTTTCGCTTTATTAGCCACTTTACTTTGGTCTGTAAATATGGTAATTGCCAGCGGCATTAAAGGCCATATTCCTCCTATTGGACTGGCTTTTTGGCGCTGGACAATCGCTTGTATTGTTTTGGCCCCATTTGCGATTAAAAGTACCGTCGAAAGTTTTACCATTATAAAGAAACACATTCTGTATCTCATGGGTACAGCGGTGTTAGGCATCACTATTTTTAATACGCTAATTTACTTTGCAGGAAAAACAACAAGCGCGGTCAATTTATCATTAATAGCCATTTCGATACCGTTATTTATTGTTGTTCTCTCCAGAATTATTTTTAAAGAGAAAGTGTCCACTATAAAAATAGTTGGAATTGTAACCATAATTACAGGAGTTTTGGTTCTTATTACCAAAGGGTCTCTAGAAGCATTGCTGCATATCAACTTTACAATTGGGGATTTGTTGATGCTCGTGGCCTGTTTCTTTTTTGCCTATTATACGATACTAGTTCGACAAAAACCAGATGAGTTAACCGCAAAAGTATTTTTATTTAGTGTCTTTGTTATTGGCACAATTTTCCTTCTTCCGTTTTATATTTGGGAACATTTATTTTATAAAAAAGTAATTTTTGATACTAAAACAGTATTAGCAACCACTTATGTCGGCATTTTTGCTTCACTTGTTTCTTATTATTTGTGGAACGAAGCGATTCGCTTGATAGGCACCTCAAAAACAGCATTAATCTATTATTTAATTCCGGTCTTCAGTGGAATTTTAGCTTATTTTTTTCTGGGTCAGGCTATTGTGATCACTCAAATTATAAGCATGGGAATCATTATTACCGGTTTATTGATAACCAATAGGAAGTAACTATTTTTAATCTCTTTTATAAAAACAAAAAGTGCAATGAACCTATTTTCATTGCACTTTTTTTATGCTAAAGTCTTATCCTAGAAAAACAATTACTTATTAGGTTGCGGAGTCATTCTTAAATATGGTTTTACTCTTTCATATCCTTTTGGAAATTTAGCGGCAATATCTTCATCTTTAACCGCTGTTGAAATAACTACTTTTTCTCCATCTTTCCAGTTTGCCGGTGTTGCAACGCTATAATGTGCTGTCAGCTGTAAACTATCAATTACCCGAAGTAATTCATCAAAATTTCTTCCGGTTGAGGCTGGATAAGTCAATGTTAATTTTATTTTTCTGTCAGGTCCAATTATAAAAACCGAACGAACTGTAAAACTTTCATTTGCATTAGGATGAATCATATCATACAATTGTGCTACATGTTTGTCTTCGTCAGCAATAATGGGAAAGTTAACCGTTGTATTTTGCGTTTCATTGATATCTTTAATCCATTCCATATGAGAATCTAATCCGTCAACGCTTAATGCGATTACTTTTACATTTCTCTTTACAAATTCAGGATAATAATTAGCCACAGTCCCTAATTCAGTGGTGCAAACTGGGGTAAAATCAGCAGGATGCGAAAATAATACACCCCAAGAATCTCCTAACCATTCATGAAATTTTATCTTTCCTTGTGTAGTTTCTGCTTCAAAATCCGGAGCAATATCGCCTAATCGTAGTGTTGCCATAATAATTTCTTTTTTTTGATTATTAACAGTCCTAAGTTATTGAATTAAGAGTAATAAAAATTAAAAGAAATCTTAAAATTGTAATAAAAATTTAACAAGAGGAAGCTGAAGATTATTCTCTGTTACAAAAAACATCTAGGTACCCAAAAAACATTTTTGAGACCGAAATCCCTAGCCCCGATAAAAGTGAAAATCCTTTATAGCAGTAAATCCTGGAAGGTTTACTGCTATAAAGATTGTAACAGATAGCGGGAAAAAGCTCCAAAAAAACAAATAGCTTAAGAAGGAATATTCTTTTTCATATTGGGCAAGAAATAAGTAAAAACGCCAATAAGCGGCAGAAAAGAACTTAATTTATAAACGTATTCAATACTGGTTTGATCTGCCACATAACCCAAAATTGCCGAACCTAAACCTCCCATACCAAAGGCAAAACCAAAAAACAGTCCCGAAATCATTCCGACTTTTCCTGGCATTAATTCTTGCGCAAAAACTAAAATTGCTGAAAACGCTGAAGCGATAACAATTCCAATGATAACCGATAATACTCCTGTCCAAAATAAATCAGCATAAGGCAATAATAAAGTGAATGGTGCAGCTCCAAGTATCGAAATCCAAATGATATACTTTCTGCCAAAACGATCTCCTAAAGGCCCACCTATTAATGTTCCTGCAGCTACCGAAGCTAAAAACAGAAACAAATGAAACTGCGATTCTTGTATTGTCAACCCAAATTTATGCATCAGATAAAAAGTAAAATAACTTGACATACTCGCCATATAGAAAAACTTGGAAAATATTAACAACAATAAAACTGCTAATGCTATATTAATTTTTCTTTTGGACAATGGAACAGCATCCTCTTCAGTGACTATTTTTTTTGCAGCTCGAAGATTCAAATGATTTTGATACCACAGCGCGATTTGGGACAAAATAATGATTCCCAAAATTCCCCCTATTACAAACCATATTATATTCGATTGTCCATAAGGAGCAACAACCAGTGCTACTAATAAAGGACCAATTGCACTTCCTGAATTTCCTCCTAATTGGAAAATAGATTGTGCCAAACCTCGCTTTCCTCCTGACCCTAAATAAGCAACACGAGATGCTTCCGGATGAAATATGGAAGAACCAATTCCCACAAATGCAACTGACACCAACAACATCCAAAAAGAAGTTGAAATCGATAAAAATCCCAATCCAGTGATAGTAAATAACATCGCAATTACTAAAGAATATGGTTTTGGATATTTATCCGTATAAAAACCTATGAAAGGCTGTAGAATTGAAGCTGTAAGTTGGAAAACGAATGTTATTAATCCAATTTGAGTGAAACTAAGATTAAAATTCTCTTTTAATATTGGATAGGTCGAAGGAATAACTGATTGCATTAAATCATTTAACAAATGAGCAAAAGCTATTGAAAATAAAACTGAATAAACTGTTTTTTGAACAATTGGGGCGTTGATGGTTTGTGACGCTGTTGCTGAGGAAATATTCATATGCTACTAATAAAAAGGGTCTAAAAATTAAATAAACTGTGTCACAAAATACCAAAACACTAATGTTACGAATGACAATGGTATTCCAAAACCAATCATCATACTACTCAATCTGGGTTTTAAACCATGTGAAGTAGCCAAAATACTTGCTGTAATCATTGGAGCCATAGCAGCTTCCATGATAGATACCTGAATCGTTTTTGAATTTTGGTCTAAAATTACGACATACAATAAATAGATTAAAGCCGGAGTCAATATTAATTTATACAAAAGTCCCAATCCCAAAAATTTCCAATGTTGGCTTTTCCTATCAAATCGTAATTGTAATCCAACAGAAAGCATGGCCAAAGGAGTCATTATACTTCCCACTTTTTGCAAGCCGAACTGAATATATTCGTGAAAATCAAAATTGAACACATTCATTAAACAAGCCAGCAGAAAAGTGATAAATGGAGGAAAGAACAGTATTTTTTTTGCGATATGAAATCCGCTTGGGCTTCCACTAGAGAATAATGTGGCTACAAGAATTCCCAATGTCGAAAGCACCACAAAAGTGCCCGGCTGATCAACCAGAATGGCAGTTTTTAAACCTTCTTCACCATATAAAGCTTGGATAATTGGAAAACCTAAAAAGGAAGTATTTCCCAAACCGGCAGTTATAATCAAACAACCTGTAAGTTTTTTTGACCATCCAAACCTATTTCCTAAAAAGCTAAAAAACAAATACGAAACTGTAAAACCAATCCAAGTTACACCAATAGGAAACAACAGCTTATTATCCCATTCTATTTTAGGGATATAATACAAGGCCAAAGCAGGAAGACAGATATAAATAACCACATTATTTAAAATCTTGTACGCATTGGACGGAAAACGATTCACTTTTTGCAATACGATTCCAAGAAATAGACAAACGAAGATTAGGATAATGTTATTCATAGTGTAGAATTGAATGCAAAAATACTATTTAAATTTATTTAGAAAAGAAGGAAATCACCATTTTGATTTTTCCATTATGTTAAAAAAATAAAAAACTTGCTTATTTCAATTTTACTCGTAAATTTGTAATATATTTTATTACAGTATGATTTCAGGTAAATTTGCAATAACAATCCATATCCTTACTTTACTTTCTAAATTTCCAGAGGACTATTTATCTTCTGAATTTATAGCGGGAAGCATGAATTTACATCCAGTTTTAGTAAGAAAGGAAATAGCAAACCTGAAGAAAAACAATATTGTAGAAAGTAAAGAAGGTAAAAATGGAGGAACGAAATTGCTGAAATCTGCTTCAGATATTTCATTAGATGCCATTTTTAAAATGACTTTTGACACGGTAAATTTAGGTTTCTCAAAAAACAAACCCAATCCAGATTGCCTTGTAGGAAAGAAAATCAATGAAAATTTAGAAAATTTATATGAAAACATCAACGAAAAAATCAGCTTGCAATTAAGCGGCATTTCATTGGAAGATTTTTCGAATAAATTTTAAAACTATTTTTTTGAATTAAACTGTAACATTTTTTATTACTTTTAAATACATACCATTATGAAAATCGCAATTATTGGAGCCACAGGATTTGTAGGTTCCGCTATTTTAAATGAATTAGTAAATCGAAATCACGAAATTACGGCTATAGCAAGAAATCCTAAAAATGATGGAAACGCAACCATCAAATGGAAGAAAGCAGACATCAATAACGTTGAAGAACTGTCTAAGATTATTGCCGGAAATGATGTGGTAATAAATGCTTTCAGTGCCGGATGGACCAATCCAAATTTATATACCGATTTTCTTGAAGGATCGAAAGCGATTCAGGAAGCGGTTAAAAAATCAGGTGTGAAACGATTTATTACCATTGGTGGCGGAGGAAGTTTATTTGTCGCTCCCAATTTACAAGCGGTAGATACCCCCGATTTTCCAAAAGAATATCATGCCGGAGCGACAGCAGCAAGGGATTATTTGAACATTATTAAAGATGAAAAAGAGTTGGATTGGGCTTTCTTCAGTCCGGCTTTTGAAATGCACCAAGGAATTACTACAGGACGAACCGGAAAATACCGTTTGGGATTAGACACTCCAGTTTTTGATGAAAATCAAAGAAGCATTTTGTCTGTGGAAGATTTAGCAGTTGTTATTGCTGATGAAGCTGAAAATCCAAAACATCATCAAGTTCGTTTTACAGCAGCATACTAATTCATATCCAAATTCTTAATAAAACAGTTTCATAAGGCAATTGCTTTTTGAAACTGTTTTTGTTTTCACTACTTTTACTCTTCAAATAAAAAATTTTGTCGAATAAAAAACAGCATCCTAGCGCCTTACACGAAAAACCTGGAATTTCTCCCCCAGAGATTATCAGTCCAATCGCTGTTGCGCATATCAAAAAATTCAGAAAAATCCAACCTTCCCCAAAAGAATTGGTTGAGGGGATTTTAGCAGGAAATATAACGGCGCTGAGTCGAGCAATTACGCTAGTTGAAAGCACAAATAGCGATCATTTGGCGAAAGCCAACGAAGTTATAGATGCTTGTTTACCTCATGCTAATAAATCAATAAGAATAGGTATAACTGGAGTTCCCGGTGTTGGAAAAAGCACCTTTATTGAAGCTTTTGGAAAACACTTGACCAGTTTAGGAAAAAAAGTGGCAGTTCTCGCCGTTGATCCCAGTAGCACCATTTCGCATGGAAGTATTTTAGGTGACAAAACCCGAATGGAAGAATTGGTTAAAGATGAAAATGCTTTTATTCGTCCTTCTGCCTCTGGAGAAACATTGGGTGGTGTTGCCCGAAAAACCAGAGAAACAATTACGCTTTGTGAAGCTTGCGGGTTTGACACTATTATTATTGAAACAGTGGGAGTTGGTCAAAGCGAAACTGCGGTTCACAGTATGGCAGATTTTTTTTTACTGTTAAAAATTTCAGGCGCCGGTGATGAATTGCAAGGTATCAAACGCGGCATTATGGAAATGGCAGATGCTATCGTAATCAATAAAGCCGATGGCGATAATATTAGAAAAGCCAACTTAGCTAAAGTAGAATTCAATAGAGCTTTGCATCTTTTTCCTGCTAAAAAATCAGGTTGGATTCCTACCACTTCAACTTGTAGTGCAATTACTCATGAAGGAATTAGCGCTGTTTGGAAAACTATTGCCCAATTTCTGGAACTGACAAAAGAGAACAATTATTTCTTTGAAAAACGAAAAGAACAAAACCAATATTGGATGTTAGAGACCATCAACGAACAGTTGAAATTGAATTTTTACAATCATCCCAAAATTCACCAATTATTGGATTCAACTAAAAAAGCGGTGCAAAATGATGAGATTTCACCCTTTGCAGCCGCTCAATTATTATTGGAAAAATATTTTAAATTTTAGTCTCGAATACTTCAAATTATAGGAATAATATTTTTTAACGAATATTACCCACGGAATTTTTAGCCGTATCATGTTTCGTTTTTAAAACCCCATTTTCTATGGTAAAACCAACGCGAACCTGAGTTTTTAAGGTGTCTTTTAAACCCGAAGTCGCTTTTTCAACTATAACAAATGCTAATTCAAAATCACCTTCTGACAATTCCAACTTAGAATCACTTGCGTTATCTTCCATTTTCCAAACGAGTTTTCCTGTTCTTGCATAGGAAGCTGCAGCTGCACCACCCCCAGCACCTCCTGCTAAATTACCCACACTGGAAACTGCTGCCGAAATAATAGCACCACCCGGCAAAGCACCACCCAATAACGAAGCGCCTTGTGATAATGCACCTCCAGCAGCATGTAACCCTTGATTTACTTTTTCGCCAAAAGCAAGACTCTCATTTCTCGACAATTCAACAATGTTACTATTGGCTATATTAACTTTGTATCCTGTATTAGAAGGAAATAAAACGACACAACCTCCTTCAGTTAATATGACATTTATTTTACCCGCATTTACTTTCTCGCCAAATGTTGCTCCTTGAGTCTGTTTTGGAACGGTAACATTCATCGAAATTCTATTTGGCATTCCTCCATTTATATTGTTTATATTGCTTTTTGCATTGACTATCGTTTCTGGGGCTGCCTTTGTTTCTATTCCATTTAAAGAATTATCTTTTTGTACTTTTTTCTCTTTTATAGAGGCATCTAATTTTTTTAATTGAGCAAAACTATTTTGCGCCAATAAAAGCAAAACAATAATAACTTTTGAAATTGTTTTTGTATTTTTCATCACAGTTTAGATTTAATGGTTTATAGTAGTATATCAATAAAGTTCCATTTTTGTTACCCTCAATTTTAGTAAAAAAATTTAACAGAACAAACTTATAATTAAGCCATTAAAATTAACTAATAATATTTAAAATCAATAATAAAAAAATTAAACAAAAAAAAGCGATGCTAAATGATGAAATTTCATCTTTAGCATCGCTTTTATATTATTTGAAAAAAATTAAAAAATAAACTTACTCTTTTTCGTAACGCTCCATTTCCCTATCGTAAAATTCATTCGCCAGAACAATCAATCCTTCCATTTCAGCATTTAATTCGCCTTCATCAAGATCTTCTGCTTCTTCCATGAACTCTACCTCATCATCTTTTAGATTGATAATAAATCTTGGGTAATCTAAGTGTATGATGAAAATATCTTCCGGAAAATCAGTATTGTCGCCTAGTAAAAATTTTGGTAATTCCATTTTTTTATGTTTAATCGGTTAATCGTTGTTTTTGTTTATTCGATTAAACAAATAACCGAATAAACTTTTAAAAAATCTATTTATCAGAAAGTATAACTGGTGTATTCCCTCTACCATTCATAAAAATGATTTTAGTATTAGGAGAAGCAGCCAGTTCTTTTTGTGCTTTTATTTGTTCGTATTGCAATTGTTTATCTGATAAGCCAGTAGAAATAATTCTTTGATAATCAGCAATACCTTGTGCTTCCACTCTTTTTCGTTCCGCTTCCTGTTTTTCTTTTTGAAGTACAAAAGTCATCTTTTGAGCGTCTTGTTCAGCATTTATTTTACTTTCTATCGTTGTTTTTACAGAAGTAGGAAGATTGATATTTCTAATTAGCAATTGCTCTAAAACCAATCCTCTGGTTTTAAAATCAGCCTCTATTGTTTTGAAAATTCGTTGTTGAAATTCGTTTCTTTTGGTAGAATATAAAGCGACTGCATCATAATAAACAGCGTTGTCACGAATACGGGTTCTTGTTACGGGACGAACAATTTTATCGGAATAATCAACACCAATTTGTTTGAAAATTTTCGGCGCTGACTCTGGCGAAACACGGAATAAAACGGTCAAATCAATTACCACTTCCAGACCGTCATTTGACAAAACACGAATCGCATCGTCACCTGCTTGAGCACCTTCTCCATGAACTGCTGACATGGTGTAGTTTTGAGTTTGAATATCAAAATCAGTTACATCCAACAATGGATTTATCAAATGCAATCCACTTTCCAAAACATCAGGTTGCACACTTCCGTATAGCGATTGAACTCCCACTTTTCCCGCATCAATCTGTTTGAACATCGAAGAAAAAAGCCCTAAAGTAATTACTAAAACGCCAATAATTTTTAGAACATTTGCAAATTTTGAAAACGGATTTACATTGCTTTTTAATGAAAAACTTGTAATCAATAAAATTATTCCAAGAATAATAAATAGTATCATTTTTTTATTTGGTTGGTTAGGTTTGTATGCTTATTATACGAGGAAAGAAATTAGAAGTTACATTGTAAGAACATTATTAATTATGATTCTTTAAAACTAATTTTCTTGTTAATCTCGCAAAGCGAATATACAAAAATAAAGCGGCAGCTGTTAATCCTGCCAAAAGTCCTATCCAAATCCCAACCGCTTTCAATTCAGTGTATTTTCCTAAATAATAGGAAATAGGAAAACCAATAACCCAATACGCCACAAAGGTAATATACATCGGAATTTTTACATCTTGTAAACCGCGTAATGCACCCAAAACAACAACTTGAATTCCATCCGAGATTTGGAAAATGGCTGCAATCAAGAGTAATTTTGAAGTTATAATGATGATTTCTTCGTTATCCAGCATCTGAGCTGAATCCGTCATATTTAAGAACAAATGCGGTAAAAAATTATGGAATACCACAAAGATTATCGCAAAAAAGGTTTCTAATATAATTGCCAATAAAAAAATAGATCGCGCTACAGTAATCAATTTTTTATAATCGTTCATTCCTTTAGTATGGCTCACTCGGATCATTGCAGTAACGCTTAAACCCATTGCAACCATAAAAGTTGAGGATGCCAAAATAAGTGCAATCTGATTGGCGGCCTGACTATTTTTTCCTAAAGAACCCGAAAGCCAAATCGCAGCGGTAAACAAAGTTACTTCAAACAACATTTGCATTGCTGAAGGCAAACCAAGATTGATAATTTTTTTCAAAATTGATTTCCGTATTTCTTTAAAACTAAAATTCTTAAAATATTTTTTCAACGCTGAATTTCTTTTCATTAGGTAATGCATAAAAACCACCATCATTACCCTTGATAGTACTGTTCCTAATGCTGCCCCCAGAATTCCTAATTTTGGAAAAATCCAAATTCCGTAAATCAGTACATAATTAAAAAATACATGCACAACATTAGCCATGAAAATAGCATACATCGAATACTTTGTTTTAGCTAAACCATCTGCAAATTGTTTGTATCCCTGATACATAATCACCGGAATTAAAGAAAATGCAACCCAATCAATATATGGAGCAGCCATATCAGCGACTTCTTTGGGTTGGTGCATCAAATACATAATTTGTTTAGAGAGCACCGTCAGAATAAATAATGCAACTCCTAAAACCGTGCATAAAAGCAACCCATGATGAAAAGTCGAACGGATTTTTTGATCATCTTTTTCAGCGTCAGCCTCAGCCACTAATGGAGTGATTGCTGTCGAAAACCCTATTCCTAAAGACAAAGCAATGAATATAAAGCTGTTACCCAGAGAAACGGCAGCCAACTCCGTAGAACCCAATTTTCCAACCATAAAATTATCTACGATCCCAATCAAAGTATGGCCGAGCATTCCTAAAATTACAGGGTATGCTAATTTAATATTATAAGAAAACTCTTTGGTATATTGAGATAAATTCACTTTTATACTTTTTTGGGCAAAGATAATTAGAAGGTTTCAATTGCATCGATACTATTGCAAATATAACACCTCTTTTTTATTGGTTTTTTAAACAAAACGAGGAATTCTATAACAAAACCAATTAATTCTATAACATTTCAGAGTTACACTACTACTACTTTTGTACCATCGTTTTGTATCATTAAAAAACAAAATGATGAAACAATTATTAAACAAAATATTACAATTATGAAAATTTCAGAAAAAATTAAAACAGTATTAGTATTAGCAATCTCAGCAATATTCGCAAGCAATGTTGAAGCTCAAGAAACAAAAGAAGTTAAAAATTACGATCAAGGATTTCGTTTAGGAGTTGGTATAAATGGTGGTGTTCCAACTAATAATGATGTTTACGACTGGTCATTAGGTGCAGATGTTAGAGGTCAATATGATTTAACTAAAAGATATTCACTTTTATTAACTACTGGTTTTACAAACTTATTTAATTACAAAGATGCACAAGATTTAACGAACACTAAAGATTTAGGTTTTATCCCTGTAAAAGCAGGTTTTAAAGCTTTCGTTTGGAATGACGAATTCTATGTTTTAGGTGAAGTTGGTGGTGGAATCGCCGTTACAAACGGTCACAAACAAGATACTTACTTATGGTCTCCAGGAATTGGATATGCTGGTAAAGATATTGATGTAAGTTTACGTTATGAAGGATACACAGAATATGATACAAATCAAATTGCTTTACGTATCGCTTATGGTTTTAAACTATAAAACATAAATAATTCTATAAAAAAATGCGCTGAAATTCAGCGCATTTTTTTTGGTCTATTCTTTCTTCAACATCTCTTTATACATTTCAAAATTAGCTTTTACTTTCTCATCTAATTGCGGTTCTTTGATATCGGTATATTTTTGCATTTCTTCCCAGATAATTTTGGCGACAACATATCGTGCCATTTCCTTATCGTCAGCAGGAATGATATACCAAGGTGCATTTTCGGTAGCGGTTTTATTAATTGCCTCTTCATAATACTGCATGTATTCATCCCAATGCTCGCGCTCTTTCAAATCTCCGGGTGAAAATTTCCAGTGGTGCTCTACTTCTTCCAGTCGGCGTAGCAAGCGTTTGCGTTGCTCTTCCTTACTCATGTGAAAGTAAAATTTCAAAACAATGGTTCCGTTTTGCGTGATGTGTTTTTCAAAATTATTGATTTGCTCCAATCGGTCTTCCCAAAACTGTGGCGTTATAGCTGAAACATTTTCAATTCCCGGCAAATTTTCATTCATAATATATTCCGGATGCACACGGGTAACCAAAACATTCTCATAATGCGTTCTGTTAAAAACTGCAAACTTCCCTTTCTCGGGCAAAGCCAAATAATGTCTCCACAAATAATCGTGTTCCAGTTCCGTAGAATTGGGTGTTTTAAAACTATGCACCTCAACACCACGCGGATTAAATTCCTTAAAAACCTCCCGAATCAGACTATCCTTCCCCGATGTGTCCATGCCTTGCAAACAAATCAAAACGCCGTATCGATTGTGTGCATACATCACATCCTGCAACTCGCTCAATTTCGCCTGAACTTTATCCAGTTTTTCCTCTTTATCATCATCACTGGAATCATTGAACAAGTTAGTAGGGATTTTGGCCAATTCAATTTTGCCAATCACTTTAAAATCATCGGGATTTATAGACTTCATAAGAAATATTTTATCTTTGCAAACTCAAATATAACAAATTATAAGGAGCATTTTCCAGCTATTCGTTGCAATCTTTTATTATTTTAAAGAAAAATAATAAAAGGATTTCCACTGCTATCTGGGCTAGGCACTCGTTCTCAAAACATATACAATGGAAAAATTCACACTCGAATTATTATTTCAAATCATCGGTATTGGTTCAGCATCAGGACTCATTTACAAAGACAATTCACTACTGATTATTGGTGACAACAGCGGTTTTCTTTACGAATACCACATGGATTCCCAGAATTTAAAACGTCATCCGTTATTAGAAAACCCAACAGAAAACACGCTAAAAAAAGACAAAGCTGATTTTGAAGCCATAACCTATTTTGGTGATAGTTTGTATGTTTTTGGCTCCGGTTCCACCGAAAAAAGGAACAAAATGATACAACTCAACTCCAGCGATAAAAAGGTGATTGCTACAAATGACATCGCCGATTTATATGCGGTCATGCAAAATTTTGGAGAAATAAAACCCGAAGATTTCAACATTGAAGGCGCCATATATAATGGCGAAAGTTGGTTTTTATTGAATCGTGGCAACGGAAGTTCCAATAAGAATGTCCTTTTCACCATCGAAGGAAAAAACCTGATTAACGATTTTACTATTCTTTCAAATGCATACAAACTCCCTAAAATAAAAGGAGTACGCAGTAGTTTTACCGATGCCGTTTTAGTCGATGACAGCATTTATTTTTTGGCCACAGCCGAAGATACCGAATCTACTTATGATGATGGTGAAGTTTTAGGAAGTCTTATTGGGAGAATCAACCTGAAAACCATGAAAATCGATTTCACTCAAAAAATTAGCAGTACTCATAAATTCGAAGGATTGACTTTATACGCTAATTCAAAAGAAAAAATCGAATTCCTGCTTTGTGAAGACAAAGACACCGAAGTTTTAGAAACAAATATTTACAAATTGACAATCAACTTAATTTAAAATGACGGACTATTTAAAAACAACTAAAAAATCAGTCCTAATTGGTGGGATTTTATTTTTACTACTAATTCTATTTACTGTCGCAGCATCTTTGCAATTATTAGAGCACACTAATTTTAGTAAACAAATAACATTTTCTATCTCCAGATTAGCTATTTGGGTTTGTCTGTTTTTACTGTATATGTATTCCATTAAGATCGAAAAACAGCCTTTTCTATTATGGCCTGAAGAAAAATATTCGCTGAACTTTTTTTTAAAATCGGTAGCTAAATTAATGCTTTCTCTTTTTCTGATAATGCTTGTTGTCTATTTTATTTTTAAAATAGCTGATTCAAATATTGATAGTAAAAAGATGAACGAAATCATGAAACTTTTTAAAAACAATATTTTTTTAATCCTATTTACATCAATAACTGCAGGAGTTTCAGAAGAATTAATCTTTAGAGGATACCTAATTCCCCGATTAGAAATACTACTAAAAAACACTCGTGTAGCAATCCTTACATCAAGTATTCTTTTCGGCCTTATACATTATAGCTACGGAAGTCTAATACAAATAATTGGTCCCATTTTTATAGGACTTGTATTTGCTCTACATTATAAAAAATACAAAAACATTAAAATTTTAATAATGTGCCATTTCTTATGGGATTTATTAGTTCTACTCAACAAAACATCGCAATTACAGTAATATAAAATTATACTTTTTTTCACATTATGATTCCTTCAAAAAAAAGTGAATAGTTTAACTTTGCTTACAACTTACAAATTTGAATAAAATGACAGATTTAAAAAATAAAAATGCCCTAATCACCGGCGCAGGAAAAGGAATTGGAAAAGCAATCGCTTTGGCATTAGCCAAAGAAGGCGTAAATATAATTTTAGTAGCACGAACACAGGAAGAAATAGACAGTGTAGCTGCCAAAGTACGTTCTTTAAGAGTAAAAGCACTGGCGATAACCGCTGATGTTGCTGATATTAATTCGGTAAACGCTGCCGTTGCCAAAGCATTAGCTGAATTTGGAACTATTGATATTTTAATCAACAATGCCGGGATAGCCGCTTTTGGAAAATTCTTAGAATTAGAACCAACGGATTGGGAACGCATCATACAGGTAAACCTTATGGGAACCTATTATGTGACACGCGCCGTTTTGCCAAATATGATTGAAAGACAAACTGGCGATATCATCAATATTTCTTCAACAGCCGGATTAAGTGGAAATGCGCTAACGAGCGCTTATAGTGCTTCTAAATTTGCTGTTTTAGGATTAACGGAATCGTTAATGCAGGAAGTTCGCAAACATAATATTCGTGTAACGGCTTTAACGCCTAGCACTGTTGCCACTGACATGGCCAAAGAATTAAATTTGACGGATGGCAATCCTGATAAAGTCATGCAAGCAGAAGATATGGCCGAATTAATCATCGCGCAACTCAAATTAAACCGACGCGTATTTATCAAAAACAGCAGTATTTGGTCAACAAATCCGTAATAAGAAAATGGTTAAACACGAATTTCACTAATTTACACAAAACTGTTCGCGTAAATTAGTGACAAGACACACAGATTGTCCAAAACAAAAATCTGCAAAAATCTACAAAATCTGCGTGCTAAAAATTTTTCACGCAGATTTTGTAGATTCAGCAGATTTTATAGCTCATATTAACTATTTCGAATTCTTAAACCAAACATTTGAAAAGAGTTAAATAGAGTTTGTGTTAATTCCTTTAAATTAAACGAGAAAAAATTAGTGACTAAAAATTCGTAGCAGAACCTATTCTTTGTGCTAAAAAACTATCTTTTTAAACCTCAACATTCAAGAACTCCATTCGCACACTTCCATCTTCATCAATTTTTGTTAAATTGATATCATGTAATGTATTTACTAATTCTGGATTCCAAGGTGTTTTTACTTTCACATAGTTTTCAGTAAAACCGTGAATATACCCTTCTTTATTTTCGCTTTCAAACAAAACAGTTCTGTTTGTTCCCAATTGACTTTCATAAAAGGCACGGCGTTTTTTAACGGATAGTCCACGCATCATTTTACTTCGCTTGGCCCGAACATTTCCAGGAACAACACCTTCCATTGCTGCCGCTTCTGTATTATCCCGTTCTGAATAGGTGAAAACATGCAAATAGGAAATATCCATATCATTCAGGAAATGATAGGTTTCCAAGAAGTGTTCATCTGTTTCACCAGGAAAACCAACAATCACATCCACACCAATACAAGCATGCGGCATGACTTCACGAATCTTATTTACTCGTTCCGTATATACTTCGCGTTGGTAACGACGTTTCATCAACTTCAAAATATCATTACTTCCGGATTGCAACGGAATGTGAAAATGTGGTACAAAAGTTCTACTTTTCGATACAAATTCAATCGTTTCGTTTTTTAATAAATTAGGTTCAATAGACGAAATTCGCAATCTTTCGATTCCTTCCACTTTGTCTAATTCCTGAACCAATTCTAAAAATGTATGTTCGTGTTTTTTATTTCCAAATTCCCCTTTTCCGTAATCCCCAATATTTACACCGGTAAGAACAATTTCTTTGATATTTTGTTTCGAAATTTCAGATGCATTTTTCAACACATTTTCCAGTTCATCACTTCTCGAAATCCCTCTTGCTAACGGAATCGTACAATAGGTACATTTATAATCGCAACCATCCTGCACTTTCAAGAAAGCACGGGTTCTGTCTCCTATCGAATAACTTCCCACATAAAAATCGGCTTCAGCAATTTCACAAGAATGTACTTCTCCAAAATCATTTTTGGACAAATCATTGATATAATCAGCCAATTTAAATTTTTCAGTTGCACCAAGAACTAAATCAACGCCATCAACTGCCGCTAATTCCTCCGGTTTCAATTGTGCATAACACCCTACCGCTGCAACAAATGCCTTATCATTCAATTTCATTGCTTTTCGCACGACTTGCTTGAACTGCTTATCTGCATTTTCAGTAACCGAACACGTATTAATCACATACATATCAGCCACTTCCTCAAAATCTACCCGATCAAAACCTTCATCTTGAAGATTTCGGGCAATTGTAGAAGTTTCCGAAAAATTCAGTTTGCAACCAAGCGTATAAAAAGCCACTTTTTTTCTGTTTTCCATAAGATAACTCAATTAATGAAATCGTTGTCAAAAAATTGAGTGCGCAAATTTACGAACAAAAATTTATAATTAATAGTATCGCAGGATTTTGTCAAGATATTCGCTTTTGAAAAAATAATTACACACAGGGTTATCTTTTATTTATTTACATGAAAAGATTTAGGATCTATCACTGGCAGAATAGCATTATGCAAATAAGTACCTTTAAGTGTCGAAAACATAATACCTCGAAGTGTTGAAATAGATATTGAATTCATAGCTATTATTATATCAGATGGCAATTTAACTTCTTTTTCAATTGCAAAACTTGCTAAATCTTCTATTTCGAACACCAAGTTTACCGAAAGATTAGCTAAAATAGATTTCTCATCTTCTACAAAAATGGCAACAATAGGTTTAATAACAATCAAATTTTGATCGATATTAACCAAATGCTCTATATTGATATTGAATTTAAAAATAACATCATCCGGAAGTGCATAATCTATAGCAGTTAAACTCGACTGAGCAATTTCGATGTTCTTTAATCTAAAATTGATATTTTGTGATATATCCATGTTTACGCTGTTAATGAATAAGAATGCGATATATCTAGCTTTGTAAAATTAAGCAAGCTGGAAAAATTAAAACTTCTCTTAAGTTCGCCAGATGACGCTACTTCAATATGCACATTTTTTATGGCTATCTTTTCATTAAGTTCTGAATTCACCAATTTAATAGGCAACACATCTTCCAATAACAACAGTGTGTCGGTAGTAAAATTATGTGTACCGCTTAGCCATTTACTTATTTCTGAATTGTTCTTATTTATTTTTTTGGCAAATTCCGATTTTTTTAAGCCTGTAGCTTCAATAGCATCTGCAATTTTAATTGCCAATCTCATTTTACGCTCTGTTCTTTCTAATTCTTCATTAGAAATAGTTGCTATAAGAGAATCTAATATTGGGCTATTGTAGGTTTTGGGTGTGTTTTTAGATTTCATACGAAGTTACTATTTGTTTTTTATTGGAATATGGTATCCCCATTTTTCGTTTTTATTTATTTTTCTGAATCTTGGTGATTTCATAATCTTCAAAATTAAAGGTTAAATCGCCTTCAAAATCCATAAAGTTGGGCTTAGTAATATCTTTATCTTTTAATCTTTGAGTAATTTCTTTTGAAAGATCTCTTAAAAAATAATTTTCTGCTTCTAGTTTTTTATCTTCTTGTAATGCTCTTATTGTTTTAGGTTTAAAACCACCTCCACCTAAAATAACAATATCATTACCATATCTAATACAATATAATCTTAATTTAGAATTTGGATCATCATATAACGCACAAACACCGTCTCCAGGAACACCTTCATTTGTTTTGAAAAACTGCTCTCTTGCTCCTGTTTTCTTTCCAATAGTAAGTAGTCTTTGAACGATGTCTTTTATTTCAAGGTTATACTCTGAAATATTCTCTTCAATGAATTTGTCAAATAATGTTTTTTCTTCCTCTTCAATATACACGGAATATATGGATGAATGTGTTCCACTAAAGTTTTCAAGTTTTACTAATGTACATTCCATAGTTGTATTGAGAGTGCAAAGATAAATAAATATTTCACTTATAAGTGAAATTTAATAGTAATTAACATTGTTAGGAAATAAGAATATAATAACATTCTTTTGAAAATCCCTTTACTAAAACGGATTGTAAATCTGCTACATCAGGCTTTTGGGTGTCTTTTTAGATTTCATACGAAATTAATATTTGTTTTTTATCGGAATGCGGGATCACGTTTTTGAGCACTTTCAACATCAAGAATATAAACGTGTTTACCAAAGTTGTCTTTGACATATTCGTTTTGTTCTATTGGTAATGCTTGTTGTGTTTTATTCATCTTTTAAAAAACACTTGGAGTATTAGAATCGGGTTTAATATTTGGCTCTGTGATTTTCAAAATCATTGGCATTGGAAAATCAACTCCAGTAAGCATTGCTTCACCAGAACTTAGGATTGGTAAAAAAGATAAAGCACTTTTATTGGCATCCGAACAAGCAAACTCAATAGCTTCTCTGTCTTGTTGGTTGATTAATCGATGAACAATGAAAGTTCCCATTTGACTTAAAACACCTCTAGGAATATCTCGTGGCATTTGTGTTGAAATAACTAAGAACAAACCAAACTTTCTACACTCTTTTGCGATTCTATCGAATGCATCTAACTCTACTTCTATTGAATATTCATCTTTTATTCTTTTATTTAAAAACAAATGTGCTTCATCTAAAAATAACAAAAGACTTTTTTTAGATCTAGCTTTAAAATTTTCAGCAAGAGCTTTTTCTAATAAAAAACGTCCAATTGAATTCACTAAAATCTCTCTTAATTTATTTTCAGTTGAAACATTTGAAACAGAAAGAACTAAAACATTTGATTTATTTTTTATGAAATTATCAAAAACATCTTCAAATTCATTCTTACACAATGCATTAAGTTCGTTTTTGAAATCAAATACATTTAAAAAAGACTTGTCATTTGTGGTTAATAATATTCTTGAAATTAAAGATTGACAATTGTTTTTTGCTGTTTTATCTTCAGTACCATTTTCATAAATACATTCGTTTAAAATTTGAGATGAAAGAGCCTTAACTTCAAACTCACAATTATTTGAATAAACTTTAGGATTGTTTTTACAGCTTGACAAATAATTTAAATCTTCTTTAAATCCTTTTTTAATTATAGTTGTATAATCATGCTCTATATTTTTCCTATAAAATTCAGCTATAATTTTTGCATCACTTGCATCGCCAATTTCATGCTGTTTTGTTTTCAAAATTTCAAATAATCTTAAACTCTTCATCGCCTCTTGTAACTTTGGCAATTGAGATTGTTGAGAAGGCCTAAAAAGAGCAAATAAATCTGTCTCTCTTAATTTTTTGTAATTAAAATATATACCATCATCTGAAATTTCATTAAACTTATAGTATTCTATGTTAGAAGATTTTAATGTTTCATACTCCCCTGTAGCATCAATTAAAATTGCTTTTCCATTTTGCTCAACAACTTGCTCAATTAGTTTTGCAATTGTCCAACTTTTTCCACCACCTGTAGTTCCAACTACTGCGCAATGTCTTCCAAACAAGGCTTGTGAAGAAACATTTATTTTATGATTTTCATTATCGGGTAAACTAGCTAATGGAATTGTAATTGGTTTTAAGCCATCTTTAACTCCAAACTCAGTAAGTAATGAACCTAAAAATTCATCTGAACATAAATATACTTTTGCACTAACTGGAGGCAATTGGTCTAATCCCTTTTTTGCTTTTAGTTTATAGTTGTCAAAGCAAAGTAAAATTTCGACTTTTCCTGTTGGGTGAAAAACTTCTTTTTCAAATTTAGCTTCGGTTAATTCAAAACGTTCTTTTTCAGGCAAAGCAATCTCAGTTATTTTCCCCAAAAAACCTACTCCGGTTCCTTCAATTACAATATATTTTCCTGTAATTGCATGATACCCTTTGTCTGCATTAAAAAATTTCTTTAATAATACAGAAGATGGAAAATGAACTTTTGTTTGTAATGGAGAAACCATTGAGACAAAACCGATAAATCTACTTTCTGAATATGGATTCATTTACTTTTTTGATTTTAAAACTTTAGCTAATTCTTCAATAATATCGTTTCTTTTATGTGCATTGTTTTTAGGGTATTCATTTGCTAAATCTTCAAACTTTTCAGCAACAAGTGTAACATGTTCATAATGTTCAGCTATAGTATTTAATTCTTTTTGATATTCATTACCATTTGGAATAACTTCTGGATAACTAAAAGCTATTAGATTTAATGAAGGGTTTTGTTTTAAAGACTCTAATATTACTGATGATATATGCTTATCTATAAAACTGAATCCTATTGTAATCAATAATGTGTTTTCAGTTCGCAAAGCTTGCTGAAAACGTGCCATCATTTCAAAATAAGGTTGTTCATAAGAGTGCTCATATTTACTGTCCTGAGGAAACACCATTACTCTATTATCAATTTTGATACTTTTTTCATCAGCCTGAGTAATTTTATTATCAACTTTTTGCCAACTCAAAGAGCCATGCATTTTATAAAGATAGAAAAGTTTTGAAATTGTACTATCCTTTTTATCTTGCCTATTATGACGCGTTTCTATAATATCATAGTCGAAATATTTTCCGTTAAACTCTCTAGGATTAGAAAATGTAAAACCATCAATAACGGTAAACATACTTTCTCTTGCAGCTTGTTCAAACAATGTATCATAATTTAGAGTAAAAATTTTGACTCTTGGATATTTCTGTGATCTTAATGTAATTTTATCTAAAAATTTTCTATGAGGAGAATTATTGGGTAATTTAAGAGTACACTTCTCGACAATAAAATTTTTTACTTCTAAAATTTCTTTGTCAAGATTTCTTTTAACACTATTAAACTTTCCTGCTTCAGATAGAAGTAACTCCAAATTTTTACTGGTACTATCAAACCCCGTTTCTTGGATTAATGTATCTAATTCAGTTTTTTTTTCTTTTTCAAATGCAGCCCATAAATCAGACATTATTAAACCTTTATTAATCTCTCCAATTTCAACTGAAGAACCTGCTCCTGAAAGAATAACAATATTTTCTATTTCACTATACTGATTTTGGAGTAGGTTAGTATAAAAGTCTCGTTTTTCTTTTTCCACATACTCTTCTAAAGTCATTTTTCTACTACCATTAGATAATTCAAGTTTTGGATTATCATCTTTAATTATTTCGCCATTAATATTTGCTGAAATAATTTTTGATTTATCTAATTCAATTTCAATACTTTTCTTTTTATTTTTTAGTATAATCATATTATTTCTTTTTACCATTATTACCCTTCTCCTTCACAAACAACCCAGCCGTATATTTCTCATACAACTCAAACAAAAACTCCATACGTTTCGCTTCACTGGTAAAGGTTTGTTTACTATAAGAAGCATCAACAGCTTTATCCAATTCATTATGCGCTTTTACTAATGCAGGCGGCATTGTTAACGAACTATATAAATCTGCTAAGGAACTAGTAGGAAATGATGCTCTAACATCTAAAACTTTTTGGGCTTTTTCTTCAATATTTTTTATTTGCTTTTCAGATGGATTTTCTGGCCAAGGATAGTTGTTGTAAACTATTTCATTAGAATATCTGTAATCACTTTTTATCCTACCACAAGTAGTTTTAATCCATGATAAATGCATTAAAGATTGAATAACTCCAAAATGATAAAGTGTTGCATGTGGAACAGTTGCACAAGTATCTCCAGCAATATTATTTCTATCAAAATAACCGAGAGGAATATATTTTCGGTTTTCTGAAGAGTGTCTTGGTATTAGAATAAAATTATCTTTAGGTTGTCTAATTTCTGCAAATAGAGAAGGAAAAATTGCAAGTTTTCGGGTTGCTTCTCTACTACTATTACTTCTTAATTTTTCAACTTCTTTTACTTTAGCATAAGCAATAGGCATTAATTTCCAATCACTTGGATTAACATCTACGAACCAATAACAAAATTTTTTTTGACCATTTAAAAATTCTTGAGCTCCCAAAAATGGTTTTATATATTCAAGAGACTTTGGTTCTAAAGTCTTTAAATTTTCATATTCGTTTTCTTTAATAAAAAAATTACCTCCATCATTTGGCATATTACCAAATGTTATTTGTGGAACATTACATATCGTAGTTCTTCTTTTATCAATAAAGACATCTTTTGCATCAACTAAATACGGATTAATGTTTTTAGCTTTTATTTCGTGAGCTTCCCCTTTAATATCCTCATATTCAAATATTCGTTTGTCATTAGTATTAAAGTTAGCAAAACCAACAATTACACAATATACTGCCGCATTCCCTTTTGCTTCATTGCTCCATCTAAAAGTACGGTGTGCAAAATGAATTTTTATCGCATATTTATTTAGCATTTGCCCCCAAAGTATACTGGTTTGTTCTCCTTGTACAATAGAATTAGTGGAAACAAAAGCCACTTTTATTGTAGTGTTCTGAATGTATTTAGCGGCTTTTAAATACCAACCTGTGACATAATCTAAAACACCACATCCGGGAATAGTATCAAATTCTTTTACAATTTGATTTCTCTGGAATTGACTCATTATTTTTGAACCAATAAAAGGAGGATTTCCAATGATATAAGATAATTTGTCTTTTGAAACAACTTCTTCCCAATCCGTTTCTAAAGCATCTCCATGAACAATTCTTGCTGATTTTTTTAATGGTAAACGCACAAAATATTGCCCAAATTCATTACTGATTATCATATTCATTTGATGATCCATCAGCCACATGGCCACTTCGGCAATACGAGCAGGAAACTCTTCGTATTCAATACCGCCCATCATATCAACATCAAGCCAAATAATCTCTCTTACATCAAGAAAACCGGTACCACTTTTATTCATCGCTCTTAGAATTTCAATTTCTAACAAGCGTAACTCTCTATACGTAATGACTAAAAAATTTCCACAACCACAAGCTGGGTCGAGAAATTTGAGTTCACTTATCTTTTTATGATATTCGGGTAATTTATTTTTGTTTCCTTTGATACTTTCAAACTCTGCCCATAGTTCATCAAGAAACAGAGGCTTAATTAATTTTAAAATATTAGTTTCACTGGTGTAATGCGCTCCTAAGTTTCTGCGCTCTTTAGGGTTCATCACACTTTGAAACATCGAGCCAAAAATAGCAGGTGATATTTTACTCCAATCGATATAGCAGCAATCCAATAATGCCAATCGCATTTTGGTATCAAAACTTGCGGAAGGTAAGACTTCTTCAAACAACTTACCATTTACATACGGGAAGTCATCTAGTTGTTCATCAAGATTTTTAAAGCGTTTTTCTTTGGGTGTATTCAACACTTGAAACAGTTCTTGAATTTTGGAAGCTAAATCGCTACCATCTTCGGCAGTTCTATTTTCTATGTAATCTTGAAACTGTTGTTTGTCAAAAATGGTCGTGTCTTCTGCAAACAAGCAAAATAATATTCGAACTAAATATACTTCTAGCGGGTGTCCGTCATATCCAATTTCCTCCAATCGGTCATGCAGTTTTCCCATCAATTCGGCAGCTTTTATATTGGCTGGGTCTTGTTCCTTATAGGTTTTCTTTTGATAGCCTAATAACGAGCCAAAACTTTGCACATTTAAAACTAATTCATCTAAAGTAAATTGTAAAGTAGTTTGTTCTTCGGTGTCATACAATCTAAAAATATGAAAATCGCACACCAAAACATATTTTGGTAATTCGTTTTGTTTTAATCCATGTGTATAATCAATGGCTTGTTGAAAAGCTTTGTCCAGGTTTTTTCCTCGGCTTTTCATTTCTACAAGTATCGTTCCTTTCCAAAGTAGGTCAATATAACCATCCGCATCAGAAAGTTTTTTTACTCTATGTTCAAAGGTTCCTATCTTTTTTCGGGTGATACCAAAGACGTCAAAAAAAGCATCTAAGAAAGACTTAGCATCGGCTTCTTCATTAGTAGTATTTTCCCATTCTTTAGAAAATCGTAATGCTCGGTCTTTTATTTCATTCCAGCTTAAAGCCATAGTATTATTGCAATTTGTTATATCCCAAACCTACCAAATATAAATGATTTTAACACCATCATTTATACGTAGATATACCTGATTATTAACAAATGTAAATACTTAATAATTCATGATTTTACGGAAAACCGTAAAACCACAAATTATCATTAAAACTTTTGTTATTATGGCGATTTATTTTTTGTTAGCGTATAAAATGAACCAAAACCCAACTTCAAAAGAATCTTCTCTTTTTGCGAAAATGAAAAATGGAATAGTAAACCTAAAAATGCTATTGGGTTTTAGATGGATAACTAAACTCTGCCTTAAAATCGACACTGTTCTGAAAACATATAGTTTAAACCCTCAAATCCATTTTTTCCACCACCAAAATTCAAAAGAAAAATTAAGACAATTTTGAGTGAAAATATTATTTTGAACCCAACGTCTAAAAGATAAATATTTTTCTATTTTCAATATTGACAATCAAATACTTACATAATTTATTATTATATTTACTTAGATGTTAAGGATAGTTTGCAAATTCACAAAGAAAACACAAGAAATAAAAAGATTAAATTTTGTAAATTATTTCCACAATCAGTAAATTAATTTTCAACCCATTTAAAACTTTCTTTTATGAAAAATTCTATTTTATGTACTTTTTTATTTCTAATTGCGATTAGTACTATTGCAGCTCAAAACAAGACAGAAAGAGCAATCACTCCTATTTTAGATAGAGAATTATTTTTTGGAAATCCTGAAATTGCAGGAGGGCAATTAAGCCCAGATGGGAAATGGATTTCTTTTATGAAAGTATATGAAGGGATAATGAATATTTGGGTCAAAAAATTTGATGAGCCTTTTGAAAAAGCACGTCCACTTACTAATAGCAAACGTCCAATGTATGGTTATTTCTGGTCGAATGACGGCAAATATATTTTGTATGTAAAAGATGAAAATGGCGACGAAAACGTTAATGTCTTTGCCGTTGACCCAATGACAACAGCAGAAACAAACACGGTTCCAGTTTCTAGAAATCTAACCCCCTTAAAAGAAATTACAGCACAAATAAACTTGGTTAGCAAGAAAAATCCAGATTTGATGATGGTTTCTTTAAATGATAGAGATAAGGCTTGGCACGATTTATATCAACTGGAAATTTCTACTGGAAAACTTACTAAAACATATGAAAACAAGGACAGAGTTACAGGATATGACTTTGATTGGGACGAAAATCTGAGAGTTCTTTCTAAAACCGATGATAAAGGAACTACAATCCTATTTAAAAAAGAAGGGGACAAACTGACTCAAATTTACGAAACGTCAGTAACAGAACAAGCGTACATCACCAATTGGACACCGGACAACAAACAAGCCTATTTTGTAAGCAATAAAGGAGATTTAAATCTTTCTACCTTGTTATTAATGGATTTGGATACTCAAAAAATCACCAAAATAGAAAGTGATCCAAAAAATAGAGTAGATTTTGGAAGTCTTCGGGTAAGTGATTTAACCCGAGAATTAATTTCTACATCCTATACCGATGACAAAACCATATATAACTGGAAAGATAAAACATGGGAAAAAAATTACAAATACTTACAATCAAAATTTCCTGGTAGAGAAGTGAATTTTCAAAGTAAAACTAAAGACGAAAAGAAATTTTTGGTAGCACTTTGGGGAGACAAATATGCTGCTGAAGTTTATTTTTTTAATTCAGAAACCAAAGAATTACTTTTACAATATGTACCAAGACCTGCTTTAAAAAAGGCTGAACAATATTTAGCTCCAATGAAATCGATTCGTTATAAAAGTAGCGATGGTTTAGAAATTACAGGATATTTAACTTTACCCGTTGGAAAAAGCAGTATGAATTTACCTACAGTAATTTTAGTTCATGGTGGACCAAAAGGACCAAGAGATACTTGGGGTTATGATGCCGAGGCACAATTTTTGGCCAATAGAGGATATGCCGTTCTACAACCTAACTTTAGAGCTAGTGGCGGTTACGGAAAAGAATTTTTGAATGCAGGCGATTTACAATGGGGAAAACTGATGCAGGACGATATTACTTGGGGTGTCAAGCATTTAATTGCAGAGGGTATTGCAAATAAAGACAAAGTGGCTATTATGGGAGGAAGCTACGGAGGTTATGCTACTTTGGCTGGTTTAGCTTTTACTCCAGATTTATATGCATGTGGTGTTGATATTGTTGGACCTAGTAATATTTTTACATTATTAGAATCAATACCCGCTTATTGGGAATCTGGCAGAGCATTTTTATACGGAATGGTTGGTGATCCAAATACAGAAGAAGGTAAAAAAAGAATTCATGAAGCAAGCCCTTTATTTAGTGCCGATAAAATTGTAAAACCGTTATTGATAATTCAAGGTGCAAACGACCCTAGAGTTAAAAAAGCAGAAGCAGATCAAATTATAGTTGCTCTTAGAGAAAAAGGAAAAAAAGCAACTTATTTGTTAGCAGATGATGAAGGTCATGGATTTGCAAAACCAGTAAACAATATGGCAATGTATGCCGAAACAGAAAAATTCTTAGCAGGAATTTTAGGTGGTAATTACCAAAAAGAAATGCCGGAAAATGTTGCCAAAAGATTAAAGGAAATAACTGTTGATATTAACATGGTAACTTACGAATCTAAAAAGGAATAATATTTTTTTTAAAATTAATCAGCGAGAAGGAGTTGTTTTTTTTACAACTACTTCTCGCTTTTTTAATCTGACAAACTTAATTGGAGATTAAAATTAGGTCATTTGAATGATGATTTTTTTATTCAAAATAAATCTGTAAACTACTTCAGCAACGACATGATTCCGTTTTACTTTTTAAACTGTAATCGTACAAATCAATATTTTATATTCTCGCAAATTATTTTTCCATTTTCGGTCCCAGCATATTTTCAGGATTCAAAATATCATCCAACTTTTCTTTTGATAAAAGATTGTGTTCCAATACCAGATTGTAAACACTTTTCCCAGTTTCCAGCGCTTCCTTGGCAATTTTAGTACTGTTTTTATACCCAATATACGGGTTCAACGCCGTTACAATACCAATACTGTGCAAAACCATATCTCTACAATGGGCTTCGTTAGCGGTAATTCCATCAATACATTTTGTTGCTAACGTATCCATCCCGTTAGACAATAAAGCCATAGACTCCATTATTGCATAAGTCAAAACCGGTTCCATAACGTTTAATTGTAGTTGCCCAGCTTCGGCGGCCATAGTTACCGTTAAGTCATTTCCAATAACACGAAAACACACTTGGTTCATCACTTCTGGAATTACGGGATTTACTTTTCCCGGCATAATGGAAGAACCAGGTTGCATTGGCGGTAAATTAATTTCATTCAATCCGCATCTTGGACCGGAAGAAAGCAATCGTAAATCATTGCATATTTTAGAAATTTTAATCGCCATTCTTTTCAAAGCCGAAGAATAAATCACATACGAACCCGTATCTGAAGTTGCTTCAATTAGGTTAGGCGCTGAAACAAAAGGAAGCCCAGTAATTTTGGCTAAATTTTCCGCGCATAATTTGGCATAACCGGGAGCGGCATTTAAACCGGTTCCAATGGCAGTTGCCCCCATATTGATTTCAAAAAATAACGCCGAATTTTGACTCAATCGATCAATTTCTTCTTCTAAAGTTGCTGCATAGGCCTCAAATTCCTGGCCCATAGTCATGGGAACTGCATCCTGTAATTGCGTTCTTCCCATTTTCAAAACGTGTTTGAACTCAACCCCTTTTCTTCGGAATGATAGAATTAACTTTTTAAGATGTTCAATCAATTGAATATTCGAATTAATAGCCGCCAGTTTTATCGATGTTGGATAGGCATCATTAGTCGATTGCGACAAATTCACATGGTCATTGGGAGAACAATATTGATATTCCCCTTTTTGATACCCCATAATTTCCAAGGCACGATTTGCCAAAACTTCATTAATGTTCATATTGGTAGAAGTTCCGGCACCACCTTGGATCATATCAATTGGAAATTCATCATTAAATTGACCGGCGATAACTTCTTTTGCGGCTTGAATAATAGCATTTTTCAATTTTTCATCTAACAATCCCAATGCAAAATTGGTTTCGGCAGCGGCCCATTTCACGTAAGCCAAACCTTTGACAAATTCTGGAAACTGACTTAATTTAACTCCTGAAATATGAAAATTTTCAATTGCTCTTTGGGTTTGAACACCGTAATAAGCATTTATGGGAACATTTAAATCACCCAATAAATCGTTTTCTATTCTATCCATTTTGAGTTTTTTTTATATTAAAAAATCACATTAAAGATACCTCTTATTTTAAAATAAAACTTAGCGAGCACAAAAACGTATTTTTCAAATCACACAAACAAAAAAATCGGATAATTTATACAGTTAGCTATATAAATTATCCGATTTTTACAATCAGCTGAGTATGATAAAACCTTATATTATTTTTTTATTTTAGAAAAAAAACTAGTTCAAAATAAATCTGCGAACGACTTCAGCCACGCCATGATTATTATTTGAGGCTACAATCACATCTCCTTTATCTCTCAATTCAGGATCTACATTATCGACCCAAACACCCAATCCGGCATATTGAATCATCGTCAAATCATTTCCTGCATTTCCAACGGCTATAATTTCACTTTGATGAATATTCAATTTTTCGGCCAAAAATTTGATGCTGGCACCTTTATCAATTCCATTTTGTGCTACTTCCAGAAAGAACGGTTTTGACATGCATACACTAAGATGTGGCATGGCTGCTCTCAAGTCTTTTTCAACTTCTTTTAGATAGGCTGGCTCTTCCAATAAAATACATTTTATGGCTGCTGATTTAACCTCATCTTTAAAACTAACGACTTTATTGTGTTCTAAACCGGTGATGTTTTTTTCAATATCAATGTATTCAGAATCCGTCTCACTCACAATTTTCCCATCAAGGTATGTAATAATATGGGTCTTACTTTTTAAACTGTAATCGTACAATTCATGAATTTGTTCCTGTGTTAACGTCTGCTCAAAAATGATTTTATCTTCTTTTAAATCAGTAATTACGGCTCCGTTATATGATATCATATAGGAATTATCCAATTTCAATTCTTTGGCATAAGCAATCATCGCAGGTGTTGGTCTTCCAGATGCCAAAATAACATAAACACCCAGTTCCTGTGCCTTAGACAACATTGCTGCATTCTCCTTTGAAATGATATGGTCATCGGTTAACAAAGTGTCATCCATGTCCAAAACTAACATTTTATATTTCATTTTTATTTTTTAAAAAGCAGTATTTCAAATACCGAAATTCACAAATTATTTTTTAATTTACTTAGATTTTGTCTTGTGTCAAAAATTTGAAGAATACGAATTTCCCTTTCAGAATGAATTTTATAAATGATTTTATAATCTCGAACAATTATTCTTCTATAAGGTTCTCCTAAAAATTCATCCTCTTGATATTGCTTCGCAAAATGAATATTTTTACTTTGAACCACAATATCTCTAATAACGTTTTTTGCTCCTTGAGGAGATTTTAACTTGATAAATTCAAATATTAATTTCAAATCGGCTTTGGCTTGATTATCCCAAAGTATGGTAATTGGCTTTTGCATATTACCACTTCTCGATTTCTTTTTCTAGATCTTCAATAGTTGTATATTTTCCTAATGAAATTCGTTCGTCAGCTTCTTTAACCATATTGATGTATTCTTCTTTGTCAACTGGATAACCACTAATAGTATGAGCAACAACTTCTTTATCTAAAACAGATTTAAGCGCTATTATTTTTTTTAGTTTACTTTCATCAGTAATATGAAGTAACCAATCCATCAATTCTATTTTCTTTGCAGCTATGTCCATCTTACAGAGTTATTTGAATAACAAATATACAAATTTAAATACTCATTCTGAATTCTTCAATAACTGGATTCACTTTTGAAAACTCCGTTTCCTGAACAAATAATTCCACTGCCAAGTCTGAATTTCCAAAACCTCCTAATCGAGCTGATTGTATGTTGTTTTTTAAAACGGTATCTACTCCTATTGCTTCAATTTTCTGTTGTAACGCTAAAGCTAAAATTTCACTTCCCGAAAACACTTTCATTAATCCCATCTTTTTCTTTATTTAATTATTTATTACCATTTTCTTCATCACCTTCTTGCTCCTCGAAGTCATCTCCAACTTCAGGTTCGAAATCTTCTTCGTCCTCAAAATCTTCATCACCTTCTTCGTCCTCATCTTCTCCATCAAAATCGAATTCAAAAGGCTCCACTAACATTTTTTCAGCAAGGATTTCTATTCGATCTGTAAATTGTTCCGAGAAAATAATACGTTGGGTTCTGACAATGCTATTCGAAATACGCATGATTTTAGTTTCATGACGCAATTTCAAAATTGGATCAGCATCATCAAGGATAAACATTTTCAATCGGTTTACATTAAATCCAGCTGTGGTAAACATTTCACTTAACTTATTTGGCGTCCCAATTAACACGTCAATTCCGCTAGAAATATAATTTTTATCATATTCCATATCTCCTTTATCATGAACACCATAGACTTCTAAATTAGAATTCTTTCCGTATTTTTCAAAAAGTGATTCCATTTCCAATACTTTGGCTTTGTCTTCTACAATAATCAAAGCCCTTGGTGATTCTTCGGTTGCGCCTGCCAATCTCTGAATTACATTTAGCACAATTGTTGTCGATTTTCCGCTTCCTTTTGGTGCAATAATAATACAATCCGAACCACTTTTCATTGTCGAAAATGTTTCTTTTTGCATTGCATTGGCCTCAGTCAAACCGTTTTCAATTAGGGCTTCTTGTAACGCTTCGTTTATTTTTTTTAGTTTCATATTTTAATTTAGGAATTAAGATTTTTAGATTTAGGATTTGATAAAAAAATTATGTGTTTTCACATTCACATTTTTCATAATCCACTTTCACTTTTATCTAAAACAATTATCTATTTGAATAAATCGGAATATTTTAAATTCAAAAAAAATGTTGCGATTACTATCACAATCAATACTATTTCCTTTCTTTTTGTAATTTTATATTTTCCTGTCACAAATTCAATTTATCAGAATTTGTGGCTATTACTTATTTACTTGCGAATAACTTCACATCATTTTCGGAAATTTCGCTTCCGCCAAGGATAATCAAACGCTCCACTACATTTCGTAATTCACGAATATTTCCTGTCCAATCGTATTCCTGCAATAAATGAATCGCTTCTTTTGAAAACTTTTTTATAGCATTTCCTTGCTCTGAAGCAATTTTATCAGCAAAATACGAAATCAACATCGGGATATCCTCTCTTCTGTCGTTCAATGATGGCACTTTTATTAAGATAACAGCCAAACGATGGTACAAATCCTCACGGAAACGCCCTTCGGCAATTTCTTTTTTCAAATCTTTATTGGTTGCCGCAACAACACGAACATCGACTTTAATGTCCTTATCTGCTCCCACTCTGGTAATCATACTTTCTTGTAAAGCACGTAATACTTTGGCTTGCGCCGAAAGACTCATATCACCAATTTCATCCAGGAAAATAGTTCCTTTATCAGCTGCTTCAAATTTTCCTGCACGATCTTTCACTGCCGATGTAAACGCTCCTTTTACGTGACCAAATAATTCGCTTTCTATCAATTCAGATGGTATAGCGGCGCAGTTCACTTCAATTAAAGGAAAATTGGCTCTTTCACTTCTTTCGTGTAATTGATGCGCGACCAATTCTTTTCCGGTTCCGTTTGGCCCCGTAATTAAAACTCTGGCTTCGGTTTGTGCTACTTTTTCAATCATCACTTTGATGTGATTGATAGCTTCGCTTTCGCCAATCATTTCGTAGTTCTTGCTGACTTTTTTCTTCAGAATTTTATTCTCCACTACGAGTTGTTTTTTGTCTAAAGCGTTGCGAACCGTATTCAATAATCGGTTTAAATCTGGTGGTTTTGAGATGTAATCAAAGGCACCTAAACGCATTGTATTGATGGCCGTTTCCATATCGCCGTGACCGGAAATCATAACTATAGGGATTTCGGGTTTGATTTTTTTGACTGCTTCAAGTACCTCAACACCATCCATTTTTGGCATTTTGATGTCGCACAAAACCAAATCGTAATCATTGTTTTTTATTTTTTCAAAACCTGCAGCACCGTCTTCGGCTTCTTCAACTTGATAGGTGTCGTTTTCTTCAGAGAGTATTTTTGTGAGTACTCTTCGAATAGCGGCTTCGTCTTCTATGATTAGTATTTTTGACATATTTTTATTTTTGTTTAGCCACGAAGGCACAAAATTTTTATTTCTAATAACAGACAATGTTTTTTGAAAACTGATGCCCTAGCCCCGATTAAAGTGAAAATCCTTTTTATTTTTCTTTAAAAATAAAAAGATTACTTCACTTAACTTTTATTTTCAGCGGAGTTCAGTGAACTTCGTTTGCAACGGAAAGCGGGAAATAGCTCCATAAATTAATTAAATTTTAACGGAAGTTGAACCGAGCTTTATTTAATATTTCAACCATCTATACATTTCACTCCACGTTGGTTTTTTGCCGTACATGAGTATTCCTATTCGGTATATTTTTGCGGCAAACCAAACTACAAAAAAGAAGCTTCCGAATAATAACGTTACTGATATTGCGATTTGCCACAAAGGTACGCCAAACGGAATTCGCATCAGCATAACGATTGGGGAAGTAAGCGGAATCATTGAAAAAACGACTGCAATTGTCCCATGTGGATCATTGATAACAGTAAAAAATCCAACGTAAACACTCAACATTAATGGCATAATGATAGGCAACAGAAACTGCTGTGAATCCGTTTGATTATCGACTGCAGCGCCAATTGCCGCGTAAAATGAACTATACAGAAAAAAGCCGCCAATGAAATAAATTACAAAGCCAACAAGGATACTTGCAATGGGTAAATTCCATAATTCCTTAATATACATTTGGGCAGTTCCAGTCATTTCTTGCTGTGCAGAATGCATCAATTCAGGTGAAACGCTGGCTGTTAGCCCCACATTTACTCCAAAAAATACAGAGGCTGCAAACATTAATGACATTCCGATTATTGCCCAAATAAGGAATTGTAGCAATCCTGCTAATGAAGTGCCTATGATTTTTCCCATCATCAATTGAAATGGTTTCACTGAGGAAATTATGATTTCTACTATTCGGCTGGTTTTTTCTTCAATGACGCTTCGCATGACCATGTTTCCGTAGATAATTATGAACATCATTATAAGATATCCAAATGCACCGCCAATCCCGATTTTGATTTCGTTAAGTCCTTTGACACTTTCTTCACCAGATGCTTTTGTTAAGCTGATATTCACTTTTGATTGGGCATTTTTAATAGCTAGCGTATCTAAATGTGCTTTTTCTAAATTATTTTTGGTCAGTTTATTTGCAATTACATCCTGAACATTTTCAATGAATGAAATACTAGGACTACTGTTTGAAATAAACTGGATTTTACTTTCGAAATCCTTGGCATTACTCGCTTTTGGAATGTATAACAATCCTTCATAGCTTTCATTTGTGATACTGTCTTTCAGGAATTTTAAATCTATTACAGACAAATCAAGGTATTTATATTCTCTGTTTTTATTGTTTTGTGACGTAAATTCTTTTACAAACATGCCCGATTCATCATGAATAGCGATTCGTTTTGTATCGGCTTTCATGGAACTTAAATATGCCACAAAAACAGCTATTCCCACAAATAGTAACGGACTTAAAAAAGTCATAACAATAAAAGATTTATTGCGCACTTTGGCAATAAACTCTCTTTTTATAATTAATGATATTATACTCATGCTTCGCAAATTTCAAATTTTAAAATTCCAAAATCCAATACTTTGGAATTTGGAATTTCCTTATTGTTTTTTATTTTTCTGTTACAGTTTGTATAAAAATATCATTGACACTTGGTATTTTTTCCACAAAGTGCGTTACCTGACCGCGTGGTGTCAGGATATTCAATAATTCATTTGGCGTGGCATTCCCGAGTTGGATTTCCAGTTTTAATTCGTTGTTCAATGATTTAAAATTAGCCGATCCCACGGTGAATTTTTGTGTTATAGCGTACATCAAACCTTCTACATTCTCTGATAAAATACCCACTTCAAAACTATTGGTTTTAAATTGTCTCTTGACATCATCCAGTTTTCCTTCAATCAGTTTATTCGATTTATGAATCAGTGCAATATGGTCACATAATTCTTCTACACTTTCCATACGGTGGGTCGAGAAAATTATGGTCGCTCCTTCTTCTCGCAACGCCAGAATTTCATCTTTGATAATATTGGCATTTACGGGATCAAAACCAGAAAAAGGTTCATCAAAAATCAACAGTTTTGGTTTGTGCAACACACATACCACAAACTGAATTTTCTGCGCCATTCCCTTAGAAAGTTCCTGGATTTTCTTATTCCACCAACCTTGAATTTCTAATCTTTCGAACCAATACTCCAGTTGTTTTTTGGCTTCAGCCTTAGAAAGTCCTTTCATTTGAGCCAAATACAAGCATTGTTCTCCCACTTTCATCGTGTTGTACAATCCTCTTTCTTCCGGTAAATAGCCTATATATTGAACGTGTTTGGGTTGCAATTTTTCACCATCCAAAATAATCTCGCCACTGTCAGGCAATGTAATTTGATTTATAATTCGGATAAGTGATGTTTTTCCGGCTCCATTTGGACCTAAAAGTCCGTAAATACTTCCTTTTGGAACTATTAATGAAACCTCGTTAAGTGCCACATAATCACCGTATTGTTTGACAACTTTATTCACTTCAAGAATAGTACTCATGCTCATTTTTTAATTGGTGTAAAAGTAAATAATTAGTACCGAAATACTTAGAATAGTTTCATATATGTAGCATTTAATTTTTAGCGGTCATATATGTTATCGCCTTATATTTATTGGTGTTTGTTTGCAACAAACAAATTGTTAGTGGCGATTTCATAAAAAACCCATCCTTATTTTAACAAGGATGGGGGAATGTATTTTTTAAATTAGAGGTGATAAATCGAGTCTAACTTTTTTATTATGAAAACATGTCTTTCACTTTCTCAAAAAATGATTTGTCTGATTTTTCAGGATTTGGAATAAAATTCTCGTCAGTAAGATTTTTTTCAAAAAACTGTTTTTGATCTTTGTTCAGCGTTTTTGGAGTCCAAACATTTACATGCACCAATAAATCTCCGTTTCCGTACCCATTGATACTAGGAATTCCTTTTCCTTTTAACCTCAGAATTTTACCGGATTGAATTCCTTCTTCCAGTTTGATCCTCACTTTTCCGTTTATAGCTTCGATGTCTTTGGAAATTCCAAGAACAGCTTCAGCGAAACTAATGTACAAATCGTAGTGTAAATTCTCACCTTCACGTTTCAAGAACTCATGCTCCAATTCTTCAATAGCAACAATCAAATCTCCCGGAATACTATTTCCTGGAGCATCGTTTCCTTTATTAGAAACTTTCAATTGCATTCCGTCAACCACACCTGCAGGTATTTTTATTGAAACAGTTTCATCTTCAAGAATCATTCCTTGTGAATCTGCTTCTGATGGTTTTCTATCTAAAATTTGACCTGAACCACTACATGTTGGACATGTAGAAGCAGATTGCATTCTACCCAAAATTGTATTCGTAACTCGCATCACTTGTCCTTGACCATTACATGTAGAACACGTTTTATAGGTAACTCCAGGTGCTTGAACTTTACGTTTTACTTTTACTTTTTTCTCAACTCCATTGGCAATTTCTTCCAATGTCAATTTTACTTTGATACGAAGGTTGCTTCCTTTAGCACGACGAACGCCGCCGCCTCCACCGCCTCCGAAACCACCAAAACCGCCTCCGAAAATATCACCAAACTGACTGAAAATGTCATCCATATTCATTCCGCCGTGACCACCTCCGCCAAAACCGCCAGAACCATCAAAAGCTTGATGACCATATTGATCGTATTTTGCTTTTTTCTGAGGGTCGCTTAATACTTCGTAAGCTTCAGCAGCTAATTTAAATTTATCTTCTGCCGATTTGTCTCCAGGATTTTTGTCAGGATGATGCGCTATTGCTTGTTTTCTATATGCTTTTTTAATTTCGGCAGCATCAGCATTCTTTGAAATGCCTAATATTTCGTAAAAATCTTTTTTCATTTTTATTTTTTCTTTTGTTGAGTCGCACTGCAGTGCACCTCTACGCGTGATGTTAAAGACGCGATAAATCGCGAATCTATTACTGCCCTATAACAACTTTTGGAAAACGAATAATCTTATCTCCCAATTTATATCCTTTTTCAAGAACATCGACAATTTTACCTTTCATTTTGTCTGATGGCACAGGAATTTGAGTTATTGCTTCAGCAAAATCAGCATCAAATGCATCTCCAGCTTTAACCTCAACTTGTTCTAATCCTTTAGAAACTAATGTGTTTTTTAATTTTTCATGAATAAGCTCTACTCCTTTTAATAGTAGTTCATCTTCAGATTTGCTTATTTCCACAATAGCTCTGTCAAAATCATCTAAAACAGGCAACATAGCAAGTAAAACTTCTTGATTTGCTGTTTTAAACAACTCGATACGTTCTTTTGAAGTTCTTCGTTTGTAATTTTCAAATTCAGCAAATAATCGTAAATACTTATCTTTTTCTTTGGCTAAGTCTTGAGTTAATTGTTCTTCAACACCTAATTCCTCAACAATAAGCTGCTCACCATTCGCATTCTGTTCTAATGTTAGGTCATCTATTTCTTGATCGATTTCTGTATTTTCAGTAGTCATATTACTTGTGTTTTTAAAAAAATTCTTAAACTTCATTTTTTATTCTTTTCTTTGGATTGCAAAAGTACTGCCAAATCTTATAAAATGTCAAATTGTCACCTTACTATTGAAACACTCTTTTGTTTTTAATTCATTTCAGCAAAATATTTTTAATGGATCGCACTGAAATTTTAATATAATTTTAAGACTATATCGATAAAGATTACATAAATTTGTTAATGTTTTTTTAAAGAAAACACAAAAGGTTGCCCACTAAAAAATTATTAATTCACCATTACCTTATATTAAAAAAAGCTTCGTTTGATAGACGAAGCTTTTTTTATGCTTTTAAAATAAAAACTATAACAATGCGTTTTTTAGACCTTCAAAATCCAGAAAAACCTGCTCTCCTGTCACTAAATTTTTAAGCAAAAAAGAATTAGATTCCATTTCTTGCGCTCCTACAATTACAGCAAAAGGAATGCCTCGTTTATCCGCATGTTGAAACTGTTTGGCCACCTTTGCATTATCAGGATACAATTCTACTTTTATTCCGGAAGCTCTTAATTTTTGTATGGCTTGCAATCCATAAAACGCTTCTGTGTCACCATAATTAATAAACAACGCTTTAGAAGTTGCTGTTACGGTTTCAGGAAATAAATTTAATTCTTCGATAACCAAATAAATTCGGTCCAATCCAAAAGAAATCCCAACACCGCTCATATTTTTAAGTCCAAAAATCCCGGTCAAATCATCGTATCTTCCACCACCACCGATGGATCCCATGGCAACTGATTTTGGCGGAGCCACTTCAAAAATTGCTCCTGTATAATAATTCAAACCTCTTGCCAGTGTGACATCTAAATCTAAAATAGAAGTGTTCAATCCAAGTTTCGTCACGTTGTCACAAATAAAACGCAACTCCTCAACCCCTTTCATCCCTTCACTGGATTCAGCAAGTAAAACAGAAAGTTGGTTTATTTTCTCCGAAATCGTTCCGGTGAAATTAAATAACGGTTGTACTTTTTCAATAGCTTTACCAGAAATGCCTTTCTCCATCATTTCTTTTTTCACGCCGTCCTCGCCTATTTTGTCCAGTTTGTCAAGCGCTACTGTAAAATCTATTAATTTATCTGATGCGCCAATTACTTCTGCAATTCCCGATAAAATTTTTCTGTTATTGATTTTGATAGTTACACCTTCTAAACCCAAAGTCGTAAAAACTGTATCATATAATTGAACCAACTCTACTTCCTGCCATAAGGATTTAGAACCCACCACATCAGCATCACATTGAAAAAATTCTCTGAAACGCCCTTTTTGTGGACGGTCAGCACGCCAAACCGGTTGGATTTGGTATCTTTTGAATGGAAATTCAATTTCGTTTTGATGTTGTACTACATAACGGGCAAACGGAACCGTTAAGTCATAACGCAAGGCTTTCTCAGAAATACTTGCTGTTAATTTAGTACTGTCTTTATTTTCTAAATGAGTTGCATTGGCTTTCGCCAAATAATCTCCGGAATTTAATATTTTGAAAATCAAACGATCGCCTTCTTCTCCATATTTCCCCATTAAGGTTTCGGAATTTTCAAATGAAGGTGTTTCTATAGGTTGGAAACCAAATTTTTCGAAATTACTTTTTATAATCTGAATGATATATTGACGTTTTGCCACCTCAGTTGGTGAGAAATCTCTAGTCCCTTTTGGAATGCTCGGTTTTGATGCCATTTTTTGATTATTGGATTTTTAGATTTTCAGATTTAGGAATTGTTGAAAAAACTCCAAATTCTAATTCTTTGCAAATATCTTATTTTTAAAATAAATCTGTTTACAAATTTTCGCATTTTATTACCCGATAGCCTAGCCCAGATTACTTCACTTAATTTCTATTTTCATAGGAGTTCAGTGAACTTCGTTTACAGCGAAAATCCGGAAGTGAAAAATAATATTGTTTTCTTGCCTGAAAGAGCGACCAAAGGAAGCTCCTTTCAGGCAATTGAAAACAAATTATTTTCATGAACCGATTATAGCGAAAAGCTGGAAATAGCTCCTAAAAATAAATTAGGATTTTTGAAAAGAAAATTTGTAACAAAAATTGTATTTTCGTGTCAAACTCGTATGATGCTAAAATTATTCAAAGAAAATATCCGAATTGCCTTTGGTTCTATCAGAACACAATTGTTGCGAACCATACTAACGGTGCTGATTATTGCAATTGGGATTACCGCTTTAGTTGGAATCCTAACCGTTGTTTCTGCTTTAGAAAACACTATTTCATCTGATTTTGCTTCGATGGGAGCGAATACTTTTAATATTAATCAATATGAAAACGAAATCCGAAATCGTGGCGGACAGGAACGTGAAATTATAAATCCAATCATTTCCTATCCCGAAGCTGTTGCATTCCAAAACAAATTCAACTATCCCTTTACCGAAACCTCACTTTCTTTTACGGCAACTTCCACTGCCGAAGTGAAATATGAAGCCACAGAAACCGATCCTGAAATTAGTATATTAGGTGTTGATCAGCATTTTATAACTAATTCCGGTTTAGAAACCAGTTTGGGACGAAATTTTACCGGATTTGATATCGATAACAATTCTTATGTTTGTGTCGTGGGATCTGACTTTGAAAAAGGATTGCTGAAAGATGTGAATCCTATTGACAAAATAATTTCTATTCGTGGTGCTAAATTTAAAGTTATCGGCGTACTGAAAGAAAAGGGATCTACCTTTGGAAATAGCCAAGATTTAAGAGTTTTAATTCCAATTCAAGTGGCTCGCTCTTTGTTTACGGCACCTAACATAAATTACACGATGAGCATCATGGTTTCCAAAAAAGAATTACTGGATCAGGCCATTGACAATGCAACAAGCACTATGCGCAGAGTTCGCAAATTAAGCCCTGTAAAAGACAATAATTTCGGAGTCGTTCGTAGTGATGATCTTATCAATAGAATTTTAGGAATTACGAAATATCTTGGACTTGCATCCTGGCTTATTGGTATTATCACCGTTCTTGGTTCTTCGATTGCTTTAATGAATATCATGATTGTTTCGGTAACGGAACGTACCCGAGAAATTGGAGTTCGAAAAGCCTTGGGAGCCAAAAAAACTACGATTGCTTTTCAGTTTTTTATAGAAACATTACTTATTGGGCAATTAGGCGGTTTGGCAGGAATTATTTTTGGAATCTTAATTGGCTTTGGAATCGCTACCGCAATGAATTTTGTGTTTGTAATTCCGTGGGGAGCTATTATGGCAGCTTTTATTACCAGTTTTATCGTGGCAATTGTTTCCGGTTTGTATCCGGCAGTAAAAGCAGCTATGCTTGACCCAATTGAGGCGTTGCGATATGAGTAGTTAGCAGATTAAAAAAATTATTGAATGCTCTTTTTTTTGATTTTTGAATGCTGATTAACGATTTTTGACCCGAGCCTGAAAGTGCGAACAGGCGAAGCATTTCAGAAGTTTAAACACTTAAATCTGCTTTCATCATTCTGTCATTTCCATAAATATCCTTACGTAATTTAATCGTTGCAAAGTCCATTTTTTCGAGCAACTCCATCATCTCTTTTCCTAAATACTGGTTTATTTCAAAATACAATTGTCCGTTTGGCACAAGATTTTTTTGAGCCAATTCAGCTATTTTTTTATAAAAAATCAACGCATCATTATCTTCTACAAACAGTGCCAAATGCGGTTCATTCTCCAAAACATTTTTCTTGATTTCCTCTTTTTCTAAATTTCGAACATAAGGAGGATTCGAAACAATGATATCAAATTCTTGCTTTAAATCCTCCGTTTCAAGAATATTTTGATTTATAAAAGTAACATTCACTTCGTTGATTGCTGCATTTTTCCGGGCTGTAGCCAAAGCATTTTCGGAGACATCAATTGCAAAAACCTTTGCATTAGGAATATTTTTCGCCAATGAAATAGCAATACAGCCACTTCCTGTTCCAATATCCAGAATCTTTAGATTTTTAGACTCTTGGATTATTAGATTATTAGATAAAACCCATTCAACTAATTCTTCCGTTTCCGGTCTTGGAATCAAAACGTTTTCATTGACTTCAAAATCCAATCCATAAAAACTGGTTTTACCTAATAAATACTGTATTGGAATCTCCTGTAACAATTGTTCCAAAATAGAATTCCAAACCGAAATTTCCTCTTCCGAAAAAACTAAATCAGGATGCAACGCCAGATCAATTCTTTTCAACTGCTTTTTTTCTTCTAAAATCAAATAGAAAAAACTCTCGGCTTCATCGGCATCGTAAATTGGAGTAAGCGCATAAATAAATTGAGTCCTGTATTCTTTTATTTTCATTTTATTAGGTATCGGTTCTGTGAATTATTGTTAATCAATTCAAAACTTATAACTCTTTCAACATCCAAACCGGACAACTGATATGACCTGTACTTCCCATTGGAGAACAAATGTATTCGAAACCTACTTTTTTGTATAACTTCTGGGCATCATGCATAAATGGCATAGTTTCCAGATAACATTTTTCGAAACCAAAATCTTTAGCACTTTGCAAACACATGGCCATCATTTTACTGCCAATTCCAAGACCTCTGGTTTCTGGTAGAAAATACATCTTTTGCAATTCACAAATAGTTTCTGCTTCATTTTCTAGTGGGGCTACTCCGGCAGAGCCAATTATTTTTCCGTCTTTCTCAACAACATAATAAACTGATTTAGGTTTATTATACTCTTCAAACATTAAATCTAAATAAGGGTCTTCATAGGCAGTTCCTACTTTTGGAATATTCAATTCGTCAAAAACAGCTCGTATCAATTGTGCAACCGCCTGATTGTCTTCTTTTTTTATTTTTCTAATGCTGTACTCTTCCATTTTCTTTCAGAAACTAATTTTACGTACAAAAATAGAAATTGTTTATTGTTATTTTCGAAAGTTTCAAAACTAATCCCGTCCCGATCCCGAAGTTTCGGGACGGGATTGGGGCTAAACTCAAAAATTACTACTTTTGTAATGTGAAAATACATGAAAAATATATAAAACGATGCATCGAGTTAGCCAAAAATGGTTTAGGGACAACCTATCCCAATCCTTTGGTGGGCAGTGTGATTGTTTATGAAGATAAAATCATTGGCGAAGGCTGGCATAAAAAAGCTGGAGAACCACACGCCGAAGTAAATGCCGTGAATTCAGTAAAAGATAAATCGTTATTGAAAAAAGCGACTATTTATGTAAGTTTAGAACCATGCAGTCATTTTGGAAAAACGCCACCTTGCTGCGATTTGATTATCAAAAATAAAATTCCAAATGTGGTTATCGGTACTATTGACCCTAATGTTAAAGTGGCTGGAAACGGAATCAAAAAACTTATTGAAGCTGGAATACAGGTTACCGTTGGCATTCTGGAAGCAGAATGTCATGAACTGAACAAACGCTTTTTTACTTTTCACGAAAAGAAAAGACCGTACATCATTTTGAAATGGGCCGAAACTCAGGATGGTTTTATTGCTCCTTTAGAAAAAAACGAAAAAAAACCAGTCTGGATTACCAATCTTTATTCGAGACAATTAGTACACAAATGGCGAACTGAAGAACAAGCTATTTTAGTGGGAACGCAAACCGTTATTGATGACAATCCAAAACTAAATGCAAGGGATTGGCATGGAAACAACCCAATCCGATTAGTTTTAGACCAAAACAATCGCATTCCTGAGGACGGTCATATCTTTGACAATCGGGTAAAAACTATCCTGTTTTCAAAATCGAAAACAAAAATTGAAAAAGAAAACACTATCTTTGAAGTAATTGATTTTGAACAAAACATAGCAGAACAAATAATAAAAGCGCTATATCAGCATCAAATTCAATCCGTAATTATTGAAGGCGGAAGACAAACCCTACAGACTTTTATCGATACCAATCTTTGGGACGAAGCAAGAATCTTTATTGGAAACGTTCAATTTACTGCAGGTACAAAAGCCCCAATATTAGATAAAAATCCGTTCGAAAAATATTCGATTGACAATGATGAACTTATAATTTCTAGAAACCATGATTAATGCTATTATTTTTGATTTTGGGGATATCTTTATCAATTTAGATAAACAAGCCACTATGGATGCCTTAGAAAAACTAGGCCTACCCGAGTGGAATGAAGACTTAGATCATTTGAATATTCAGTTTGAAACAGGTCAAATCTCACGTGAAAATTTCCTTCTCGGTATTCAAAAACACATTCCAAATGCTTCTATAAAAGAAATTTTAGCCGCTTGGAATGCTATTCTTCTTGATTTTCCATTGTATCGATTAGAATTTCTTCAAATGCTTTCCAAAAAATACCGTCTGTTTTTATTGTCCAATACTGATGCCATCCATATAGAAACTTTCGAACAAAAAAACGGAATTTCATTTTACAGCGATTTTTATCAATGTTTTGAGAAAGTATATTTTTCATTTGAGGTGGAAATGAGAAAACCAAATCCTGAAATTTTCAATTACTTGGCAAACAAACATGATTTGGCTCCAAAACGCACTTTATTCATTGATGATAAAAAAGAAAATACAGATGCGGCACTCGCATTAGGATTTCAAGTTTGGAATTTACAAGTTGGAAAAGAAGATGTCGTTAATTTATTTGACAAAAAAATAATTTAGAAAATAATCCCCTTTTGGACTTTAAAGACACGTACAACACCATTGAATTTCCCTCTTCAGAAATACTATTCAAAGAAAAAAACAGCAAATTCTTTGGTTATGCTTACCCAATACAATCTGAAGACGAAGTAAAACCGCTAATCGAAATTTTACGAAAACAGCACCCCAACGCAGGACATTTTTGTTATGCTTACCAAATAGGCACTGAAACCGTAATTTATAGAGCTAATGATGACGGCGAACCCAGCAACACTGCTGGCACGCCTATTTATGGACAAATTCTGTCATTTTCTGTAACCAATGTACTAATTGTAGTAGTTCGGATTTTTGGTGGTGTAAAACTAGGTGTTGGTGGATTGATATCTGCTTATAAGATGACCGCTCAAATGGTTCTTCAAACTTGTGAAATAATCGAAAAAACTATAAATATTCATTATTCGATCACATTTGATTATAAAAACATGAACAAAGTGATGCGCATAATTAAGGAGAAAAGGTTGGAAATTGTAACTCAAGAAATGGAAATAAACGAAAATTCCGGGCTTCCGATAGGCAAAATCGAAATAAAGACCCGAAAAAAAAATGCCGAAATGGTATTCGACATTTTCAATCTGATGTTTGAAATCGATATAAAACGACTCTAATTTCTATTCGAAATTGCTATTTTTATAATTTATTCTATCCTTTTTAACAATTCTAAAATATAATCTGGAGGAGCTGTTGGACGACCCGTTTTTAGAGACACAAAAACCAAAATAAATTGGGCAGTTGTTAATAACTCATCAGACTCATTATAAATAGCGCAATCAAATTCAATCTTCACAGAACTCTGACTTTTGAAAGTGGTATGAACGGTAAGCAACTCATCATACCGAGCTGATTTTTTATAATTTATATTCATCGAAACAATTGGCAACCCAATACCACTTTCTTCCATACTTTTATATGAAACCCCTTTATTTCTAAGCCATTCCACCCTTCCTATCTCAAAATAGGGGATGTAATTTCCATGATATACAACGCCCATTTGGTCCGTTTCTGAGTAACGTACACGAACTTGAATTTGATGATCTTTCATTAATTATGTATTAAAAATTATAAATTTAAAAAGCGCCTTACAACAATAATTTATAAAATTATCCCCTAAATTATTTTTTTTTACAGAAATTTGTTCACATATTTGTTACCCCGAAAAACAATAAAATTTCACACTTTTTTTAGTAGGACAATAATTACCGAATAAAAATAATTTAACAGAATATATGAACAAAACTGCTCAATCAGTATGGGAAAACTGTTTGTCTTTCATAAAAGACAACATTCAGGATCAAGCTTACAAAACTTGGTTCGAACCAATCAAATCAGTTGAACTTACCGATAACGCATTATATATTCAAGTTCCAAGTAAATTTTTCTACGAATGGCTGGAAGAGCACTATGTGAAATTATTAAAAGTGGCGCTTACCAAAGAACTTGGAAAAAATGCAAAGTTACTTTATAAAATCAGAATGGAAAACACTTATGGCAATAAACAACCGTTTACTGAACAATTGCCAAGTGCTAATAGAGTTCCTATGAAGCCCCAAGAAGTTGATGCTCCATTTAAAAACTTGAACCCTGAATTAAAAAATCCATTTGTAATCCCGGGAATTCGGAATTTAAAAATTGAATCTCAACTTAATGCAAATTACAGTTTTGATAATTTTCTTGAAGGAGACTCTAATAGATTAGCGCGTTCTGCTGGTATGGCTGTTGCCAATAAACCTGGGGGAACTTCATTTAATCCATTATTAATTTTTGGAGGAGTTGGTCTTGGAAAAACCCACTTAGCGCATGCTATTGGTGTGGAAATAAAAGATAAATACCCTGAAAAAACTGTTTTATATATATCTGCTGAAATTTTCACGCAACAATACATTGACTCGGTAAAGAAAAATAACCGAAATGATTTCATACACTTCTATCAATTAATTGATGTTTTAATTATTGATGATGTACAATTCCTTTCTGGAAAATCAGGAACTCAGGATGTATTTTTCCATATTTTCAATTATTTGCACCAAAATGGAAAACAGGTAATCTTGACATCTGACAAGGCACCAGTTGACATGCAAGATATTGAACAACGTTTATTATCTCGTTTCAAATGGGGATTGTCTGCAGAATTGCACCAACCGGATTATGAAACCAGAATTTCTATCTTGAAAAATATATTATATAGAGATGGTGTAGAAATACCTGAAGAAATAATAGAATACGTTGCAAGAAACATCAAATCAAATGTAAGAGAATTGGAAGGAGCAATTATTTCCTTGATTGCACAATCGTCTTTTAATAAAAAAGAAGTTACTTTAGAACTTGCTAAAAGTGTTGTTGAAAAATTTGTAAAAAATGTAAAACGAGAAATTTCTATCGATTATATTCAAAAAATTGTTTCCGATTATTTTCAATTGGATTTAGAAACGCTACAATCAAAAACTCGAAAGAGGCATGTTGTACAAGCGAGGCAATTAGCTATGTTTTTTGCTAAAAAATTCACAAAAGCATCTTTGGCGAACATAGGTTCACAAATTGGAGATAGAGATCACGCTACAGTATTACATGCATGCAAAACCGTTGACAATTTAGTTGCTACCGACAAACAATTCAAAAAATTTGTTGAGGATATCAATAAAAAATTAACGCTATAAGAGCATCATGTCCATAAAAATTTTAATGGTTTGTTTAGGAAATATTTGTCGGTCTCCCTTAGCCGAAGGTATATTAGCATCAAAACTCCCAAAAAATAAATTCACAGTTGATTCAGCAGGAACAGGTTCATGGCATATTGGTCATTCACCTGATGTTCGTTCTATTGCTGTTGCAAAAAAAAATAAAATAAATATTTCAAATCAAAAAGGACGACAATTCAGCACATCTGATTTTGACACTTATGATTATATCTTTGTAATGGATAATTCTAATTACGAAAATGTTGTTGAGCTGGCTGAAACCAAAGATCAAAAAGAAAAAGTGAACCTTATTTTGAATGAGTTATTTCCAAATGAAAATGTAGATGTCCCTGATCCTTATTTTGGTTTACCAAACGGATTCGAAATAGTTTACAATATGCTTGATGAAGTTTGTGACCTAATTGCTAAAAAATTAATAGCCAAACATCAATAATCTCTCGGTTTTAAAAATTTATTTTAGAAGGACTTAGTGTTGATTTAAAAGCAATTCTAGTATTTACAAAAAAAGTTCCACAAACAATTTACTTTAAAAACATAAAATCAAACTGATGAAATCAATCCCTCTTTTAGGAAAACTCTATTTAATACCAACTACATTGGGAGATAGTGACCCTATGGATGTCTTGCCACAAACCATAAAAAGAAGTATCGATTTTATTGATTATTATATCGTTGAAAACGAAAAAACAGCCCGAAAATCAATCAAAGGAGTTAGCCCTGAAAAGAAACAATCGGAGCTAAAACTTTTTGTTTTAAACAAACACACTGAAACTGCAGCGCATTTAGATTTTATCAAGCCTTTGTTAGAAGGAAAAAATGTAGGATTAATGAGTGAAGCTGGTTGTCCTGGCGTTGCCGACCCTGGCGCAGTAATTGTAAAACTGGCTCATGAAAAAGGAATACAAGTTGTTCCTCTCGTAGGTCCTTCTTCTATTCTTTTGGCAATGATGGCTTCTGGAATGAACGGACAAAGTTTTACATTTAATGGGTATTTACCAATAGAAAAAGGCGAAAAGAAAACGGCTCTTAAAACGCTGGAAAAGCTTTCTCAAGACAAAAACCAATCTCAAATCTTTATAGAAACTCCTTATAGAAACAATAAAATGTTGGAGGATATTTTACAAGCCTTAAATCCTGCAACCTATCTTTGTATTGCAACTGATATTACTTTGCCTACAGAATATATCAAAACTATGCGAGCTTCTGATTGGAAAAAAACACAGGTGGATTTACACAATCGCCCTACTATTTTTATAATTCATAAAATGTAGAACCAAAGGTTTTAGAATTCAAAGTCATACCAAAGTCGTATTTACGAATCAATGGTTTTGAAAATTATACTGATACACTTGCTTTGCTCTAAAAAATTAATCTCCAAAATTAAACGTTTGGAAAATGTCCACGTATTGCAAAAATATCACTTGCCGAAAATTTATTTTTTTATTGGAAATAAAAAACGACAATTCTTCTTTATTTCATAGTCACAAGAGGATTTTCTTGCTAAAAATAAAGACAAATCTCCCTGTCATATTAACGTTATTTACAGAAAAAATTAACCCAATGACTTTGAAAAAAACAGTAACTTTACTAGTGCCCTATATCATTTTTTGATTTAAAATTCAAAAAAAACAAAACCTCTAATGTTTTTAACTATTATGATTTAAACAACCTAAAAAACAAAAAGGGGAAGAAAATTATAAACCTTGACAAATATATTTTAATCATAATAGTAGCCTGACTTGATTATAATTTAAAACTAAATGTCATGAAATGTTTTATTATTTTTTTGTTATTTTTAAGCATAACCACAGCGTCTTATTCACAAGATAAAAAAGAAAGTGACTCAGAAGACAGGAATATCAGAATGGAAGAATTACCGGGAGTTGTAATTAAAAGTGCTGGAAAGGACTTCTCTGTATATTTACCAGATAGAAATCCCGATAAAGACGTAAGAGCTCTGCAAGAAGAGTTTATAGCTTATGATTTGGGGAAAGATTATGAAGGATATGAGACATACTTACTGGTTATGGAAACCGAAAAAGGCTCTTTATCAGCTACTTATAATGAAACCGGAAAATTAACTAGTGTTGTAGAAAACTATAAAAATGTAAGACTTCCTAGTAGTGTAATTTACTCTGTTTACAAAGCTTTCCCTGGATGGAAAATTGTAAATGATAAATTTTTATATTCTCAAAAAGAAGGTGATGTAATTAAAAAAGAATATAATCTCAGAATAAAAAAAGACAAAGAAACTCGAAAATTAGTTGTCAATACAAATGGAGATATTGTTAAAGGAATCTAATCACAAATAACTATAAATTAAAAGCTATCGTTCGGGTAGCTTTTTTTTTAAACAAATACAAATATTCATCTTGACGTTTACGTAAATCTAAACAGCAAATGGATATTTTTAGTTGACAATAATAGTTTCCGAAAATCAAAATCATGATTAAACCAGTACATTTATAACATAATAAATTACAATCATTTTATGAGTAAACTTCCAAATATCAGCACGAGTATTTTTACGGTTATGTCAAAAATGGCCGCTGAATATAACGCCATCAATCTTTCACAAGGTTTTCCAAACTTTCCCGTTGACAAAAGATTAACTGATATAGTAGCCAAACTGGCTAAAGAAAATGTGCATCAATACACACCAATGTCTGGCTACGCACCATTATTATCAAAAATAGCGACACTAGTTAAGAACTCCTATGGAAGAACTGTTCAACCTGAAACAGAATTGCTGGTTACCGCCGGAGCGACCCAAGCCATTTTCACCACTATAACAGCTTTAATAAAAAATAATGATGACGTAATTATCTTAGATCCAAGTTATGATTGCTATGAAGCACCCGTATTATTATGCAACGCAAATCCGGTTCGGGTAGCGCTAAACGATGATTATACTGCAAATTGGGAAATTATCGAAAAAGCGTGTACGTCAAAAACCAAAATGATTATCATTAATAATCCGCATAATCCAACGGGGAAAATTTTGACAGAATCTGATTTTGAAGCCTTGGAAATCCTGTTGGAAAAATATCCTAATATCCTGCTTCTTTCTGACGAAGTGTATGAATACATCACTTTCGAGGAAAAACATATTTCGGCTCATACACGCGAGAAACTATTAAATCGTTGCGTGATGGTTTCCTCTTTTGGAAAATCGTTCCATGTTACGGGATGGAAAGTGGGTTATTTAGTAGCTCCTGAATACTTAATGAAGGAAATCAAAAAAGTACATCAGTTTTTAGTTTTTAGCGTAAATAGCATTTGTCAGTTTGCCATTAGCGAATATTTAGATATCGTTTCTATAGCTGAAATTGGGAAATTATATCAGGAAAAACGGGATTACTTTAGACAATTATTAAAAGACAGCCGCTTCGAACTCATGCCATGCGAGGGAACTTATTTTCAGGTGGCTTCGTATGCAGCTATATCAAATGAGAATGATGTTGATTTTTGTAAACGCCTCATCATTGGACATGGTGTAGCTGCAATTCCTATTTCTACTTTTTATGCCGATGGAAAAGACCTGAAATTAATACGTTTCTGTTTTGCCAAAGACAATGCAACGCTGGAAGAAGCCGCTAAAAGATTGTATGCTATTTAAAAGAAACTATTTTGTTTTTATTATGCATGCATACTATTTAATTTTATTATATTTACAATAAAAAAATATCGAAAATATGAGTTATACAGATAAAATGTTACGTGACGATGCCCTAAAAGGCAAAGTGATTGTCGTAACCGGAGGCGGAAGCGGTTTAGGAAAAGCAATGACTAAATATTTCTTGGAATTGGGTGCAGAAGTTGCCATCACTTCCAGAGATTTAGAAAAACTAAAAAATACTGCTGCAGAACTTGAAACGGAAACAGGCGGAACTTGTCTTCCCATTCAATGTGATGTGCGTCATTATGAAGAAGTCGAAAACATGCTCCAAGAAGTGTTGAAAGCTTTTGGTAAAGTAGATGTTTTACTGAATAATGCTGCCGGAAATTTCATTTCTCCAACCGAAAGATTATCTGCCAATGCTTTTGATACTGTAATTGATATTGTTTTAAAAGGCACCAAAAACTGCACCCTTGCTTTTGGTAAACATTGGATTGACACCAAACAAAAATCATCTACCATCTTAAATATCGTTACGACTTATGCTTGGACAGGTTCGGCTTATGTAGTGCCTAGCGCAACTGCAAAAGCTGGAGTTTTGGCCATGACACGAAGTCTTGCGGTAGAATGGGCAAAATACGGAATTCGTTCTAATGCCATTGCTCCGGGACCATTCCCAACTAAAGGTGCGTGGGACAGATTATTGCCAGGAGATTTAGCCGAAAAATTTGATATGGCAAAAAAAGTGCCGTTAAAACGTGTTGGAGATCATCAGGAATTAGCCAATTTAGCGGCTTATTTAGTTTCTGATTTCTCAGCTTATGTAAACGGTGAAGTGGTTGTTATTGATGGAGGCGAATGGCTGAAAGGAGCCGGACAATTCAATATTCTGGAAGCTATTCCCGAAGAACTTTGGGATCAGCTGGAAATGATGATTAAAGCAAAAAAGAATAAATAATATTTTTATAAATTGAACCATTAAGAGATTAAGAAAAATTAAGAATTAACGCTTAATAAAACTTACTTTCTTAATGGTTTAATTTTTATTATTATCCAAGGCGAGTGAAATTTCACTTTTCAGCAAACCACTTCCACCGCCATAATGCTGTACAATACTTATATTCGGATTTTGATTTTTGAAAAAAGCGCACAATTCAGTTTCGCTTTCTTCCTGAATTCCGGAACCCAACAATACAAGGGAAAAATCTTTTTTTAGAAAAATATCCTTCGCTTCCTCATCATTCATAACACCTATTCCATTCCAATTATCATTTGCATTTATTAATCGGACTACAGTTGCCAAAATTTCCAGATGTCTTCCTATGTATAAAATATTTATGGTTTCCATCATTCGACTTTTAAAAAACACAAACCCCAAGAGAAATAATTCTTTGAGATTTGTGCTTATTTATTTTAAAATTATTGTTGCACAAATTGCAATTCGATATTCAAACGAACTTCTTCGCTTACTAAAACACCTCCAGTTTCAAGAGCCGAATTCCAGTTTAATCCCCAATCTTTTCTATTGATTTTTCCTTCTAACGAAAGTGCCATTTTAGTATTTCCCCATGGATCTTTCATTAATCCTCCGTATTCTGCAGCTAATTTTACTGATTTTGTAACACCGTGTAAGGTTAAATCACCAACCAATTCATATTCACCTTCATTAATTTTGGTGAAAGAAGTAGCGCTAAATTTAATTTCTGGAAACTGTGCAGCATCAAAAAAATCTGGACTCAATAAATGAGTATCTCTATCTGCATTTCCTGTTGTTATGGAATCAATTGCTCCGGTAAATTCAATTTTTGCATTTTCAAAATCGTTATCTTCTGATTCAATCGTTGCATCGAATTTTGAAAATTTACCTGAAACATTGGTGAACATCATGTGTTTCACTTTAAAACCAATTTCTGAGTGTGTTGGGTCAATTACCCATTTTGTTGTTGACATAGTATTATTTTTTATTGAAATTGTTATTATTTATTATCATTGAAATTGCCATTGCCATTGCCATTGCCATTGAAATTACCTTAAATACTCATCGGTACTTCCATCAATAGGATTTCGGCATTGGCGGAATTAGCGGTAATTTTAATAGTATTGGTATCCCAAATTCCTAATCCATCACGTTCATTTAGAACGATGTTCCCTATAGTGAAATCCCCTTTCAAAACAAAAGCATAGATTCCATTTCCCGGTTTTTTCAATTCATACGAAATAGAAAAATCATTGTCAAATTTCCCAATATGAAACCAAGCATCCTGATGAATCCAAACCCCTTCGTCTTCTAGATTTGGTGACAAAATTTGCTGCAATTTATTGTGACGATCCTTTAAGTCTAAAGTGATTTGGTCATAACGAGGCGTTACATTTTTCTGATTTGGATAAATCCAAATCTGTAAAAATTTAACCAACTGGTCTTTGTTTTTATTGTATTCACTGTGAAAAATTCCGGTACCGGCACTCATCGCTTGAATATCGCCTTCTTTGATTACGGTAGTATTTCCCATACTGTCTTGGTGTTCTAAATCACCTTCGAGCGGAATGGAAATAATTTCCATATTGTCATGCGGATGTTTCCCAAAACCCATTCCCTGATTGACTCTGTCATCATTCAAAACGCGCAGCACTCCAAAATTCATTCGTTCTGGATTGTGGTAATTTGCAAAACTAAAAGTGTGAAAGGATTCTAACCAACCGTGATTCGCATGACCGCGAGTATCCGCTTTATGCAAAACGGAATTCGTAATTGCTCCTTCTATTATTTTATCTGTATTTTCCATTGTTCTGTTCTTTAATATTGTGGTACAAAGTTGCGTCAAAAAAAAAGCGCATGCATTGAACTAGGACAAGAAATGAAAAATAACGAGAATTTAGTGTTTGGCTATTTTAGTTCTTATTTTACTAAGAAACTCCGCCGAAATACCCAAATAGGAAGCAATGTAATGCTGGGCAACGCGCTGTGAAAGTGTGGGATAATGTTCGAGAAATTCCAAATATTTCTCGGTGGCAGTTTTAGAAATAGTATTGAATAAGCGTTCTTGGGTAACCGCCAGATTGCGTTGCATTAGGATGCGGAAAGCGCGTTCAAACTTTGGTGCTCTAGCGAATAACTCTTCTTTAGTGTCTGGGTTGAACATAAAGAACTCACAATCTTCCAATGTTTCAATATATACCCGACTCGGTTTATCTTCGTAAATACTAAAAGAAATATCGCTAATCCAAGCATTTTCGATGGCAAATTGTAGAATGACTTCAAAACCATTGGCATCAATATAATATTTCCTGACACAACCTTTGATAACAAAAGCTTCAAAATTGCACATCTCGCCTTCATGAAGCAAAATCGTTTTCTTAGGAACCGTTTTATATTCCAATAAAGAATTAAAAATTTCTAATTCTTCCGGTTCAAAAGTGACATAACGACTAATATTTTTATTGATTTGTGAATACAAAATTCTTCTATTTTTAGAAAACTAAAGGTAGAAAAAAATGCTAATTAATAACACCCAATAAATATATTAAATTAGCAACATTTCCTCAAAAAACAAAAACCACTCGCAATTAAATTCCTATTTTTGCTTTGACAAATAAATAATACATCTTTTATGCTCATTATAGGAATTGCAGGTGGTACAGGAAGCGGAAAAACAACCGTAGTGCATCAGATTATGAATGAATTACCAGAAACCGAAGTAGGGATTATTTCGCAAGACTCGTATTATAAAGAAAATCACGGACTGTCATTTGATGAAAGAGCATTAATTAATTTTGATCATCCACGTGCCATTGATTTCGAATTATTGGTAACTCACCTTAAGGAATTAAAAGAAGGAAACAACATTCATCAACCTGTTTATTCGTTTGTAACGCACAATAGAACGGACGATACCGTTTTTACACATCCTCGAAAAGTGATGATTGTAGAAGGGATTTTAATTTTGGCAAACCCAGAATTAAGAGAATTATTTGATGTAAAAATATACGTTCATGCTGATTCTGACGAAAGATTAATCCGCCGTATGAAACGCGATATCGCTGAACGTGGCCGTGATATGCATGAAGTAATCAACAGATACCAAACAACATTGAAGCCAATGCACGAACAGTTTATAGAACCTACCAAAGCATTTGCAGACATCATCATACCAAACGACAAGTACAATACGGTCGCCATTGATGTAGTTCGTGCGGTAATAAATCAAAAAATTCTATAATTTAGTTGTAATTTTAGTGTAATAATTATTAGGAGCTATTTCCCGCTTTCCGTTTCAATCTTTTAGTATGTGAATCTTCCTTCGTCATCATCACATCCTAAAAGGATTTTCACTTTAATCGGGGCTAAAAAAAATAAAAAATGACAAATCCGTATAAAGACAAACCTTGGTTTAAATTTTTAAGTAACAAATATGTCTGGGTCTTGTTATTTTTTACTACTTGGATGATTTTTCTGGATAACTATTCTTATTTCGGACATCGTGTTTTAGACAAACAAATCAACGAATTGGAAGACAATGCCAATTATTATAAGGAAGAAATAAAAAAAGACCAAGAGAATATCAAGCAATTAAAAAATTCAGAACAGATAGAAAAATACGCCCGAGAAAAGTACTATATGAAAAAAGATAGTGAAGATATTTATATCATTGAATTCGAAGGCGACACGATTGAAAAATAAAATCCCATCCCCAACCCTTCCCAAAGGGAAGGGAGTGTAAAATTTATAGTAATTATTGAAAACGCAACACCCAGTTTCAGCTCACTTTCCTTTGGTGATGCTGGGATTAGGAAAACCATAAACAAAATGACAACAAATCTTTTCGATGATTTCAATCCCATTTCCTCCAAACAATGGAAACAAAAAATTCAGTTTGAACTCAATGGAGCTGATTATAATGAAACCTTAGTTTGGAATTCTCCCGAAGACATCCAAGTGAAACCTTTTTATCACAAAGATGAGTTCTCAAAAGTTTTTTCGGTAACTACTAAAGCGACAAATTTCAGAATTTGCCAAAACATATTTGTTTACGATATTGATAAATCAATCGAAAGAGCATTAGATTCCTTGAGTCGTGGTGCTGACAGCCTTCGTTTTACAATAGAAAACGAATCGATTGATGTTACCAATCTATTGGAGAAATTACCTTTAAAAAAAGTTACCGTTTACTTTCATTTGGATTTCATCTCAATCGATTTCGTCAAAAAAATTGATGCTTTTGCAAAGAAAAACAATACTACTATTTTCTGTAATCTGGATCCAATTGGGCAATTAGCCAAAGACGGAAACTGGTTTATAACCAAAGAAAAGAGCAATTTTGACACCCTGAATTTACTTTCAGCAGCGACAACTTCTGTATCGTTAATAAGCATCAATGCGTCATTGTATCAAAATTCCGGTGCCAACATGGTGCAGCAAATTGCCTATAGTTTAGGACATGTTAATGAATATTTCAATAGAATTGATGCTATAAATAAACCCATTGTTTTTGAAGTTGCCGTTGGGACAAATTACTTTTTTGAAATTGCAAAACTGCGTGCCTTACGATTACTTTTTAATTTAATTGCCAAAGAATACAACCACAACTTAGATTGCAACATCATCGTTTCGCCTACCAAACGAAACAAAACATTATATGATTATAACGTGAATATGTTGCGAACCACAACCGAGTGTATGAGTGCTATTATTGGAGGAGCAGATGCTATTGCCAACTTACCTTACGATGCGTTGTATCACAAAGACAATGAATTTGGCGACCGAATCGCGAGAAATCAATTGTTGATTCTCAAAAATGAAAGTTATTTTGACAAAGTTAATAATCCGGCTGACGGCAGTTATTATATCGAAAATCTTACCAATCAATTAGCCGAAAAATCATTGGCTTTATTCAAAGATATTGAGGCAAATGGCGGTTTCCTGAAACAACTTAATGATGGAATCATCAAAAGAAAAATTCAGGAAAGTGCTGATACCGCACAAGCATTATTTGACAACGGTAAAGAAATTTTATTGGGAACAAACAATCATCCAAACAAACAGGATAAGATGAAACATGATTTAGAGCTGTTCCCTTTTGTAAAAGTCAAACCAAGAAAAACATTGATTACACCAATAATCGAAAAACGTCTGGCAGAAAAAATAGAACAAGAGCGATTGGATCTTGAATAACATTCCCCAATTTCGATTAATCAAAATTAAAAATTCATCAGCATTCGTGTAATTTGGTACTAAACAAATGAAAAGAAAAGATTTACAACATATAAAATTAGAAAGTACGCCCTTGAAAGTAGAGAATGAAAATTCTTTGGCTGATGTATTTCTTACAGCAGAGGGAATCGAACTAAAACCAACGTACTCGGAACAAGACATTGAGAATCTTAACCATCTTGATTTTGGAGCTGGTTTCGCACCAAATTTACGCGGACCTTATGCAACAATGTACGTCCGCCGTCCATGGACTGTGCGTCAATATGCAGGATTTTCGACTGCTGAAGAAAGCAATGCTTTTTACAGAAGAAATCTGGCTGCAGGTCAAAAAGGACTTTCCATCGCTTTTGATTTACCTACACATCGTGGGTATGATTCGGACCACGAACGTGTGGTAGGCGATGTAGGAAAAGCAGGAGTTGCGATTGATTCCGTGGAAGACATGAAAGTATTATTCGACCAAATTCCGCTGGACGAAATGTCAGTTTCCATGACCATGAACGGTGCCGTTTTACCCATTATGGCTTTCTATATTGTCGCTGCCGAAGAACAAGGCGTAAAACCGGAGTTACTTTCCGGAACAATACAAAATGACATTCTGAAAGAGTTTATGGTGCGCAATACTTATATTTATCCACCAACACCTTCGATGAAAATCATTGCTGATATTTTTGAATTCACCAGCAAAAAAATGCCCAAATTTAACTCGATTTCCATTTCAGGATATCACATGCAAGAAGCTGGAGCCACTGCAGATATTGAATTGGCTTATACCCTAGCCGATGGATTGGAATACATTAGAACAGGATTAGCGACCGGAATGAAAATTGATGAATTCGCTCCAAGATTATCCTTTTTCTGGGCGATTGGAATGAACCATTTTATGGAAATTGCCAAAATGCGCGCCGGCAGAATGATATGGGCGAAACTGGTGAAACAATTCGAACCAAAAGATGATAAATCATTAGCCTTGCGAACCCATTGTCAAACTTCCGGTTGGAGTTTAACGGAGCAAGATCCCTTTAACAATGTGGCTCGAACCTGTATTGAAGCAGCCGCAGCCGCTTTTGGAGGAACACAATCTTTACATACCAATGCTTTGGATGAAGCCATCGCTTTACCAACGGATTTCTCGGCAAGAATTGCCAGAAACACACAGCTTTATTTACAGGAAGAAACTAAAATCACCAAAACCGTTGACCCTTGGGCCGGTAGTTATTATGTAGAAAGCTTGACGAATGAGATTGCCGAAAATGCTTGGAAGCTTATTGAAGAAGTGGAAGAACTGGGCGGAATGACCAAAGCCATTGAATCCGGAATTCCAAAACTTCGAATAGAAGAAGCTGCGGCCAGAAAACAAGCCAGAATAGACAGCGGTCAGGATATTATTGTGGGCGTAAATCAATACCGATTAGAAAAAGAAGATCCTTTACAGATTCTGGATGTAGATAACCAAATGGTTCGCAAGCAACAATTGGAACAATTAGACCGAATCAAAGCGACTCGAGATACTGAAAAAGTCCAAAATTCATTAAAAAAACTAACCCTTTGTGCGCAAACAGGAGAAGGTAATTTATTGGAAATTGCCGTAGAAGCCGCTAGAAACCGAACAACATTAGGAGAAATCAGTGATGCGTTGGAAGCGGTTTTTGGAAGATACAAAGCACAAATTAAATCCTTTAGCGGTGTGTATAGTAAAGAAATAAAAGACGACAAAAGTTTTGAAAAAGCAAAACAATTAGCAGATGAATTTGCTAAAAAAGAAGGACGTCGCCCTCGAATAATGATTGCCAAAATGGGACAAGACGGGCACGATCGTGGCGCAAAAGTGGTGGCTACCGGTTACGCTGATGTAGGTTTTGATGTAGACATTGGCCCTCTTTTTCAAACACCAGCCGAAGCGGCCAAACAAGCCATAGAAAACGACGTTCACATTTTAGGAGTTTCCTCTCTTGCGGCAGGACACAAAACCCTTGTGCCGCAAGTGATCGAAGAACTAAAAAAGTACGGTCGAGAAGATATCATGGTGGTAGTAGGCGGAGTAATACCTGCACAAGATTACCAGTTTTTATTTGATGCCGGTGCGGTTGCCGTATTTGGACCCGGAACAAAAATTAGTGAAGCGGCTATCAAAATATTAGAAATCTTAATGGAAAGTTTCGAATAAATAAAAAGAACAGCATCTAGAAATAGTAAAAACACCAATCTTTCGATTGGTGTTTTTTTTTGTTTTCAATCCAACTAAATGATGTTTAATTCCTATTAAAATAAAGAATATTGACGCTATTTTATTAACATAATTTATTGTAAAATTTAACGGTTATCGTTAAATAAAAAAGCTAAATTTACATAAGGTATTTTTTTTTAAAATACTGACTAATAGCTAATTACGACATATAAAAAAAGGGACGTAAAACGATAAGCCTTAGTATTTATTTGTTCATAAAAATTTTATTTTATTCAATATTAATTTAAAACCAAATATCATGAAATCATTAATTATTATTTTGTTATTTCTCGGTTTTGCTGTGCCGTCTTATTCACAAGACGAGGGGAAAATTAAAATCGAAGAATTACCAGGTGTTGTAATCAAAAGTGCGGGAAAAGATTTTTCAGTTTATCTTCCTGACAATAACCCAGATCAAACCGTTAGAGCGGTAGAAGAAAAATTTATCGCCTATGATCTCGGTAAAGATAATGAAGGGTTTGAAGAATATCTTTTAGTTATGAGCACCAAAAAAGGAACTTTATCAGCAACTTATGATGAAAATGGAAAATTAATGCGTGTAGTTGAAGAATATAAAAATGTGAGACTTCCCAGTGAGGTAATTTATTCTATTTACAGAGCTTACCCAGGATGGGCAATTGTAAATGATCAATTCCTATATACCCAATCGGAAGGGGATGTTATTAAGAAACAGTATAATGTTAAGATTAAAAAAGACAAGGAAACTATTAAATTAATAGTTCGTCCTGATGGCGAAATTCTAAAAGAAAAATAATCCAATTTAGGGTAAAAAAAAAGCTGTCAGAAAAATAATTTCTGATAGCCTTTTTTTTAGTGAAGTTGTATTTTATATATTTTTCACAGTTGCATTGCTGTCAGCAACGATAAATGATGTATCATAACCTCCAAACGCTTTCATGTAACTTCTTATAGATGTACCATAAGCATCTCTAAAATATCTTTTACCTTTATTTTTGAAATATTTCCTTACAGAACCTGCACCACCAAGGTGTGCAGCAGCCAATATTCCGGATTCAGTTATATGAATTCCGTTCATTATTGTACCCGCATATTTTTCAATCTCCTTTTTTAACTCCCATTTGTTTTTTGCTAAAAGGGCAATAAATGCTTTTTCTTGCATTTCAGGGCTATTCAAAAAAGCGGATCTATTATGTACGCCGACTGTTTTTAGTGTTTCTATACCAAACTGATATTTTCCTAAATATCCAAGTGAATTAATTTTTTTGTATTTGCTTTCAGATTCTCTGTATCCGATCGCTTCTCTGAAGCCAATGAAGAAATTTCCAGTAAAAGGGATATTCAAATTGATGTAATCTTCTTGTTTTTCAGATGGAAATAAGTAGTGTGATCCATCTTCTTCGTGAACTAGAAACCAAGTGTTGGTGTCTAAATTAAAGGGTTTAAAACCCGAGCTTAAAAAGGCAATAATAATTGTCAAACCTGTATAAAAATACCATTTCTTTATCATAAATTGTTTTTCTTCAAAACGCTGTCCCGTTAAGAAATTTCTACGTGCAAATATACGTAAAAAATAATTATACTGATAATCAACAAGTTAAAGTTTACTAAAAATAGATTAAATGTAATTTAACATCGTTGAAGTGCACCATTTCAATCGTTGGAGCTGGTATTTTTACCGTATTCAAAACTGAAAAAAGAGTCTTTAAAAAATGTGATTTGGTGTTAATTTTAGTCAAATCGACGTCAAAACTGAGGTAAAACTGTCGAAATGTTTGCGGATTTGGAGTCGAAAATTGAACCTCATTTTGTCTATTTCCGGTTATCATTCCTTCGGCTCCATAACCCAATGCAAGATTCAACCATTTTGGTATTTTTGAGCCTTTAGCAAAGGAATATAAATTGATCGAAAGCCAATAGGTTTGTCCGTTATAATCTTTTAGAATTTGTTCCGTAAATGAACTCCCTAAAACTTCTGGTCTTTGACTGGCATATTGGGTTGAATGAAAAGAAAATTTGGGAGTTATGCGTTGTTCTTTCCATATTAATTCTTGCGAAACAAATAAAGCAGTTCCAGAAGCATTTGCAATTATATCACCGGATGAAGCGCCCCATTCAGAAGAATATCCATCCATAACCTCAACAGCCGTCAAAAAAGCAAATCCCAAACCTGCTCCGTAAATTAATTGGTTCTTTTTATTGGCTCCACTCCATTGCAACATTTCGGCGCCAAACCTGCCTAAATGATACGAAGAGAAAGAATGCCCCAGTTTATCCATTTGAAGCCATTCGGAATTATCATTTATAAAATGAAAATCAGACTTGGGATAATTGGTATACCAAAGTTGGTTTAAACCTACCAAAACTCCTGAAGTCAATATCGCTTCAGAAATCACAACGGTATTTTGTCTTTTCTTATTTAAAGAATCCGATGGTGTAAGGAAAATATCAATTATATTTTGTGAAAAACCCGTTTGATACCCAATCAAGAATAAGAATAAAAAAAGTAGTCTTTTAAATTTCAAAACTATCTTTTTACACCTTGGCTGTTGATCCAATCCGAATATTTTTTGGCGTTTTTATTGTGCTCTTCTAAAGTAGCAGCAAATTCATGGTATCCAAAACGTTCCACACTGGCGCAGAAATAAATAAAATTATTTTTCTCAGGATCTAAAACAGCTTCTAATGCTGTGATATCAGGCATAGCAATAGGTCCAGGGGGAAGTCCCAGATTCATATACGTATTATAAGGATGCGCCATTGTCAAATCATTGTAGAAAACTCTTTTGATAACCTGATCAAAATCGTTTGCTTTCTTTTTTATAGCATAAATAACGGTTGGATCTGCTTGAAGTGGCATTCCAGCTCTCAAACGATTCAAATACACACCGGCAATTCTAGGTCTTTCGTCTTTTTTTACGGATTCTTTGTGCACTATGGAAGCGAGAATAGTTGCTTCAATTGGGGTTAATCCCTGTTTTTTAGCTTTTTCTACACGTTCCTTATTCCAAAAATTTCTATACTCTTTAATCATTTTATCTCGAAACTTTTCAGCCGAAGTATTCCAATAAATCTCATATGTATTAGGAATGAACATCGCCAAAACATTTTCTTCGGTAAATCCATTTTCTTTCAAAAAAACAGAATCTTTAAAAGTGGTCAACAAAGATAAACTGTCCGCTTCAATTTGAGAACCCACGCGTCCCGCTAAATTTTCTAATCGTTCCTGATTATTGAAAGCTAAATTTACCGGTACATTTAATCTCAAGGTTTTTACCAATTCATAACTATTCATTCCCTTTGTAAACAAAAAACGACCTGGTTTTACATTTTCAGGATAATCTCTTTTGTTTGCAACCGTTTCAAAACGGTCCATATTTTCAACATAAGGAGCTATTATTTTTTTGACATCTTCATATTCAGAATCTGTTGGAATGAATACATAAACCTCTTTGTCTGCAAATTTTGTATTAGCCGAAAAAATCTGACGCAACAAAATAAATCCGTAAATCATTAATACGGATATCAAAACAACAGATACGATTGTTATAATTTTCTTTAAGTTCAAAATAATTATTTTTTAAAATTGCTACGCCAGTTCGCTGACGCTCGTGTGATTAATTAATTGAAAAATAGCTTCGTCTTTATAAACGCCATTAACTAAATTCCAATCTTTTTTTATTCCTATATTTTGGAAACCAAATTTAGTAAAAAGAGCATTACTAGCTGCATTTTCAGTACCTATATTTGCATATAATTGATGTAAATTAAGATGATGAAAAGCATACCGAATTAATAGTCCTAATGCTTCCGAACCGATATTGTGTTTGCGATTTTCATTGCTTTGAATTACAATCCCAACTCCTGCCCTATTATTCTTTGGATCAAAATCAAATAAATCGATTAATCCCAAAGCCGGAAAATCCTGATCCTGACAAATGGCCAATCGCAATTGCTTGGCTTCATAAATATCCTGATGCGCATTTTCTAAGTATTGCTTTACCAAAAACCTACTGTAAGGTGTATGCGTATTGCTCACTTCCCAAATACTTTGGTCGTTTTCAATAGCATAGACAAACTCCAGATCATTGGGTTCTAATGCTCGAATATATATGTTTTCTCCTTTTAATGTTATCATTTAGGTATTAGGTCTTGGTTTTAGGTTATATCTCAATCGTTCCTTTAAACACAAATTCAGCAGGTCCTTTTAAGAAAACATTGGTGAAATGTCCATCTTTTTTATCAAAAGAAACGACTAATTTTCCACCTTCAACATTCAAATCTATCGAGTTTGCTTTTGTTTCACCTAATACATTCATCGCTATTGCTACTGCAGTTGCTCCGGTTCCACAAGCCAATGTTTCATCTTCAACTCCTCTTTCATACGTTCTTAATGAAAAAGTAGTTTCATCTATTTTTTTTACAAAATTGATATTACTTCCTTGTTTTCCATATAACTCACCATATCGAATGCTTGCTCCGTTTTCTTTCACATTATAGTGTTCTAAATCATCAACCAATTGTATATGATGAGGCGAACCCGTATTCATAAAGACATATTCCGGAGTGATTTTTACATCCGCAACATCTATCATTTGCAAAGAAACTATGCCATTGTCAGCAACTGCCGCATGATGCAAACCATCTGTCGCTATAAAAGTAGTATTATCGTCAATAACGTTTAGCTTTTTGGCGAAAGCCACTAAACATCTTCCCCCGTTCCCACACATGGAACTTTGATTCCCATCTGAGTTGTAATACACCATTTTGAAATCAGTTTCAGGGTCATTTTCTAATAAAATAAGTCCGTCCGCACCTATCCCAAAACGTCTGTCGCATAAGCGAGCTATAAGTTTAGTATCCTCTTTTGGAAAAATCTCCTGACGGTTATCAATCATCACAAAATCATTTCCTGTTCCTTGGTATTTATAAAATTCTATTTGCATTTTCTTTAAATTGAGAGATACAAAAGTACAAACTATTAATGAAATGTTAATCATTGTTAAAGAGCGTTAAACTGTTTTTCAAAAAAATAAATTAACGCTATTTTTACCTTAAAATAATTTAAAAATGAATTCTAATATGAAACGATTTTCAACACTATTTTTAATATCATTGCTGAGTGGAGCCGTAACATTAGGGGCTTACAAATTATTATTTGACAATGATGGCTATTTCTCGAATAACAAAAACTCAATCACAACCGTCGCCTCTGATTCGTATGGAAAACACGTGGGATTATCAGCCGAGAATGTTGATTTTACGGAAGCTGCCGAAAAAACCATTCATACCGTGGTTCACGTAAAAAATGTATCCCGTAAAACCGTCACTAACCCAATGCTTGAATATTTTTATGGCTACGGCGGACAGCAGCAACAAGAACAAGTGGGAACGGGTTCCGGTGTAATTATTTCTGAAGATGGTTATATCGTGACTAACAATCACGTGATAAAAGACGCCTCGGAAATTGAAATCACCTTAAACAACAAAAAATCATATAAAGCCAAACTCATTGGAACCGATTCTAAAATGGACATCGCGCTATTGAAAATCGATGCTGACGAAAAATTACCGTATACTGTTTTTGCTAATTCTGATTCGGTGAAAATTGGAGAATGGGTTTTGGCAGTGGGAAATCCATATAACTTAACTTCTACGGTGACCGCAGGAATTGTTTCGGCAAAAGCCAGAAATCTGGACACTAGTGGAATTCAATCTTTCATACAAACGGATGCTGCCGTAAATCCTGGAAATAGTGGTGGTGCATTGGTAAATACCCGCGGGGAATTAATTGGTATCAACACGATGATTTCCTCCATGACAGGTTCTTATGTAGGCTATTCATTTGCCGTTCCATCAAATAATGCCCGCAAAATAATTGAAGATATCATGGAGTATGGAAATGTCCAAAGAGGTATTCTTGGGGTTGAAGGAGGCGAATTAAATGGAACTGCGTCAAAAGAATTAGGTATTTCGCAAACACAAGGATTTTACATCAATAGGGTTACCAAAAATTCCGGTGCAGAAAAATCCGGTCTTCAAAAAGGAGATATTATTGTAAAATTAGACGATCAGAATGTGGCTACTTATGCCGATCTATCGGGTTATATCAATACCAAAAGACCGAATGATAAGGTTCAAGTAACTATTTTAAGAGACGGGAAAAATAGAGTTGTACCCGTAATTTTGAGCAAAAATGAGTTTTTTAGTACCGAATTTAAAGGCCTGGAATTAGAAAACATAGATACAACTGACAAAAAGAAATTCAATCTGGACTATGGTGTTAAAATTAAATCCATAACCAATCAGAATCTGAAGCAATATGAAGAAGAACTTAAAGGAAATATCATTCTGAGCATTGATAATGTAAAAGCTAAAGACATCGAAACCGTATCTAAACTTTTAGACAAAAAAGAGGAAAATCAAAGTATCCGAATTGAAATGATAAATAAAAACGGAGAAATTATAAAAATTATCATCTAATACTTCTAATCTCAAAAATGAAAGCCATCTTGTAAAACCAAGGTGGCTTTTTTATTTTAAAAATAAATCACAAAATAGGTTACGAAATCGATTGAAATAGGTAATTTTGCGCAAAATTTAAAAAAATTATTAATTTATTTTACAAATTTTCACATGAGCATTACATACGAAAAAGAAGTTTCTTTTCAAGCCGACAGACGACGTGCAGGAGTAGAATTGATAAAAATCATCAGTGATTTATGGTATGACAAATCAATTGAAATGGTTTTATTTAGAAATCAACTAATTGACAAAAACGTAAGCGAAATCATCAACTTGCATGATTATGCGGGTGAATTTGTAGGCAAACCAATTTCTGTATTTGATTCAGTAGAAATTGCCAGAGCTGTTTTAGAATTGGATTTACCGCCTTCAAAACTGGATATTGGCAAACTTACCTATGAATATCGTTTGGAAGATGAAAAATATCCCGACACAAGGCATTTTGTAATTGACAAATTAAAAGACGCTAAAAACTCTGAAGAAATTCAACCTAAAGATGTAGTCTTATATGGTTTTGGTAGAATTGGACGATTACTGGCACGTGAGTTACTTTCGAAAACAGGAAAAGGAAATCAATTGCGATTGAGAGCCATTGTAACCCGTGATAAAAACGACGCAACTTCGCTGGAAAAAAGAGCTTCATTATTGCGTTATGATTCTATTCATGGTGATTTTCAAGGTTCGGTAGTTGCTGATTCAAAAAACAATGCTTTGATAATTAATGGCACAACCGTTCACATTATCACGGCAAATGCACCCGAAGAAATTGATTATACATTATATGGAATCGACAATGCTTTGGTTATTGATAATACGGGCGCTTTCACAAATCATGAAGCTTTAAGCAGGCATTTAGTTTCAAAAGGAGTAGATAAAGTCTTGCTTACCGCTCCTGGAAAAGGAGTTCCAAATATCGTTCACGGTGTAAATCAAAATGAATATAATCCGGATGAAATAAATATTTTTTCGGCCGCATCATGTACAACGAATGCGATAACTCCAATCTTGAAAGCGGTCGAAGACACTTTAGGCGTTGTAAAAGGACATTTAGAAACCATTCATGCGTATACTAACGACCAGAATTTGGTCGATAACATGCATAAAAAATACCGTCGTGGTAGAGCCGCAGCATTAAACATGGTAATTACCGAAACGGGTGCAGGAAGTGCTGTTGCAAAAGCATTACCATCGCTTGAAGGCAAACTGACTTCCAATGCCATCAGAGTCCCGGTTCCTAACGGTTCACTGGTAGTTCTGAATCTTGAAGTTTCAAGAACAACTTCAATTCAGGAAATTAATGCCATCATGAAAAAATATGCTTTAGAAGGTGAATTGGTAGAACAAATCAAATACTCCTTGAATAACGAATTGGTTTCATCGGATATTGTAGGTACTTCGGCACCATCAATTTACGACAGTAATGCAACTATTGTTTCCAATGATGGGAAGAATATTGTACTGTACATTTGGTATGACAATGAATATGGGTACAGTCACCAAGTAATCCGATTAGCAAAATACATTGCCAAAGTAAGACGTTTTACGTATTACTAGCATTTAGATTACAGGTTGTGCGTTGCCTTTTTTTAGTTTTTAGTTTTTTTTTTAGTTTTAGATAATAGCAACCCAACCTGAATTAAATAGAAAAATTCGTCTCGATAAATCGGGACGGATTTTTTTTGTTCTAAACTGAATCATCCAAAATAAGGATATTATTTAATTTAATGTGACTATCCGTAATTCATACTACATTATTTTCCGCCACGAATTACACAAATCTCACTAATTTTATACTTTTGAGATCAGTGGAAATCCGCTTAATCCGTGTCATCTGTGTTCCATTTTTTAGCTTTTTAGAACACATCCAGAACAAACCTATAATTTAAATCGGCAAAACAGTGGTACTCTTTACTTCCGAAATAATAAAAAAGCTATTAATTAAAGAAACCTCCGGTAAAACTGATAATTTTTTCTGATGAAAATGATGGTAACTTTCCATATCCGGCAATACAATTTTCAACATATAATCAAAACTTCCCGAAACGAAATTACATTCCACTACTTCGGGTAAATTCAGTATCGCTTGATTGAATCCTTCTGAGATATCATAGGTCTGTTTTACAAGTGTCACCTGGCAATAGACCGTCAGGTTTTTCCCCAGTTTCTTTTTATTCAAAATAGAGACATACTTTTCAATAATGCCTTCTTTTTCCAATCGTTTTACCCTGTCATGAACCGGTGTCAGCGAAAGGTTGATTTGATTGGCAATATCTTTCAAAGTTAAATGGGCATCTTCCTGAAGAAGACGTAAGATTTTTTTGTCGGTTTCGTCCAGTATCATAATTTATTGATTCTTTTTTTAGGTACAAAAGCAGTCTTTTTTTCTTTTTAGAAATATAAAAAAACTCATATTCAGAAATATTTTATGCTAAATTACTAAATAAAATGAATATTTTCTTAATTTAATACCATATAGCAATAATATTTTCTTTATATATAAATTTGTAATGCAATTAAATTCAAACATTAAAACTCATCACTATGATAATCGGAATTCCTAAAGAAATCAAAAATAACGAAAACCGTGTAGCACTTACTCCTGCAGGTGTTGCCGAATTCAAAAAACAAGGTCATATCGTTTATGTACAAGCAAGTGCTGGTGAAAATAGTGGTTTTAGCGACAAAGCATATGCTGAAGCTGGAGCGGAGTTATTGCCAACAATTGAAGCCGTTTACAGCATTGCTGAAATGATAATCAAAGTAAAAGAACCTATTGCTTCTGAATATCCTTTGATCAAAAAAGACCAATTATTATTTACCTATTTCCACTTTGCATCATCTGAACCATTGACTCATGCTATGATTGAGCGTGGCGCAGTATGCTTAGCATATGAAACTGTTGAAAAAGCAGACCGCAGCTTGCCTTTATTGGTACCCATGTCAGAAGTGGCAGGTCGTATGTCAATTCAGGAAGGTGCTAAATATTTAGAAAAACCATTGAAAGGAAAAGGAATCCTTTTAGGTGGCGTTCCGGGAGTTCCTCCTGCTAAAGTATTGGTTTTAGGTGGTGGAATCGTAGGAACACAAGCAGCAAAAATGGCTGCAGGTTTTGGTGCGCAAGTAACCATTATGGATGTAAGCTTAGCGCGTTTGCGTTATTTATCTGATGTGATGCCGGCGAATGTTACCACTATAATCTCAAATCACTATAATATCCGTGAAGCAATAGCAACTGCTGATTTAGTTATTGGAGCCGTTTTAATTCCAGGAGCCAAAGCGCCGCATTTAATCACTCGTGATATGTTGAAATTAATGAGCCCGGGAACGGTAGTAGTTGACGTAGCTGTTGATCAAGGAGGTTGCATCGAAACATGTACTCCTACAACACACGAAAACCCAACATTTATCATAGACGATATCGTACATTACTGCGTGGCTAACATGCCAGGTGCCGTTCCTTATACTTCTACATTGGCCCTTACAAATGCTACTTTACCTTACGCGTTGCAATTAGCAAACAAAGGATGGCAAAAAGCGTGTGCTGAAAATGAAGAATTGAAAAAAGGATTAAACATTGCTAATGGAAAAATTCTTTACAAAGGAGTTGCCGAAGCTTGGAATCTACCTTTTCATGAAGACTTAGTGTTAGAAAACGTAGTTAACTAACATTAAACAAGTGCTTACTACACTAGAAAAACCCGCCTTGTCTCAAGGCGGGTTTTCTGTTTTTATACTATAAAGTAAAGTGTTTTTCGCGTGACCTCAATCAAACCAGAAATCAGATTCCAGTATTCAGTCTCAGATACAATCTAAAATCTGTAATCTGAATACTAATCACTCCAAAAACTACTCTTTTGGTTTTGTCATATAATAAACCGGAATTCCTGTAAGCATAATCAACACTCCCCAACCGCAAGTCGAGAATTTAGTCAACAATAAAGAAATACATATTGCCGAAGCTACAATAATATATAAAAACGGCAGAAAAGGATATCCAAACGCTTTGTAAGGTCGTTCCACATCTGGCATCTTCTTGCGAAGAATAAAAATTCCGTAGATCGTCAAGATGTAAAAAATCAATACAATGATAATTACAAAATCCAATAAATCACCATATTTCCCTGTCAAACATAATAACGAAGCCCAAACACACTGTATCCATAAAGCCCAGGCCGGAACACTGGCATCGTTTAGCACTGCTGCTTTCTTAAAAAACAAACCGTCTTTTGCCATCGTATAATAGACTCTCGCACCTGCCATAATCAATCCGTTGTTACAGGCAAAAGTCGAAATCATAATCATCACCGCAATGATAATCGTCCCCATGTCGCCAAAAGTATATTGAGAAGCCACAACCGCTACCCTGTCTGATTTTGCCGTTGCAATTTCGTCCAAAGGAATTACGGCGAGGTACATCAAATTGGTAAGAACATAAATAATAGTAACGATGAAAGTTCCCAAGAACAAACTCAAACCAACATTTCGTTTTGGATTTTTAATTTCACCCGCTATAAAAGTAACTCCTACCCAAGCATCACTGGAAAACAAAGAACCCACCATCGCTGCTGAAATTCCAGTTAACAAAGCTGCTCCACCTATTGGCATCCAAGAACCACTTTCAACATCAAATGCTCTGGAACTAAAAGCATTCGTCCAGTTGGCATTCCAAATTTCCGCTTTGGCAGCAAGAATAAATCCAAAAACTATTAAACCAAACAATGATAGAATTTTAATGACCGTCAAAACTGTTTGCATTATTTTACTGTTCTTCACCCCGCGACTGTTGATGTAGGTTAATAAAATAATCGTGATTATAGAAACAATTTGCGCTGCATTGAGCTTGAAAGAACCTATTTCGTACAGAATATTTTCGTCACTTAATGGCGGAATCAAATAAGCAGCAAATTTTGAAAAACCAACACCAACCGCCGCAATTGTCCCCGTCTGGATCACGGCAAAGAAACTCCAACCATACAAGAAAGCAATCAGTTTATTGTACGCTTCTTTAAGATACACATATTGACCACCCGCTTTGGGAAACATAGCGCTCAATTCACCATAACTCACCGCCGCAATCATGGTAATCAATCCCGAAATCAACCAAATCAAAATCAACCAACCCGCTGATCCTACTTGTCGCGCAATATCAGCACTTACTATAAATATCCCTGAACCTATCATAGAACCCACCACAAGCATGGTTCCATCGAGCAATCCTAATTCTCTTTTAAAATCTTCTGGTTTTTGGTCTTCCATATTTTTGGGTTTTGGGGTTTTAGTTGGCTAAAGATATACTTTTTTTGGAAATTTAAGAAAATGGAGGAACAGATGACAAATAAATTAGATGATTGAGAAAGAAAACTATTTATTTGGGCGTGACCCTCCGTAAAAACTACGGGTCGTGCTGTACGCTATATCTTTATTTTCTTAAAGAAAGTAAATAAAGGATGCCGCTTCCATCACTCACGCAAAACAACCCCTTCAATACCACAAGAACCATTGCTACAATAAAACAGCATTTGTTAAAATATTCAGTATCTTTCAATCACAAAATCAACGCTATATGACTTGGGCAGCAAAACTGATAAAACATAAGGGAGAAAACAGAATTGCTGTTTATTTTGAAAAAAATGCTGATTTTATTGAACGTATTAAACAAGTTGAAGGAGCCAGATGGAGCCAGCAAAATACCGTTTGGCACATTCCGGATACAATTGAAAACAGAGAACGATTTAAAATAGAACCCCTTGCAAATTCGCTCCCTTCCGCCGAGGGGATTGTTCAAATAGAGAAATTCAAACAATGGCTTCGTTCTAAACGCTATAGCGAAAGCACCATTACTACCTATAGCGAAGCCTTAAAATCTTTCCTGATTTTCTATCGAGAAAAATCAGTTGTAGAAATCAATAATGAGGACGTTATTATCTATAACAACGAGTATATACTAAAGAATAATCTTTCGGCTTCGTACCAGAATCAAACGGTCAACGCCATTAAATTATTCTTTATAACAGTAAGAGGAACTAAAATTGACATCGATACAATTCATCGGCCAAAGAGAGCAAAGTTATTACCTAACGTATTGAGTAAAGAGGAAGTAAAATTAATCTTGAACGCACACAATAATATCAAGCATAAAATGATGCTAAGCTTAATTTATAGTTGTGGCTTGCGTTGTGGTGAATTATTAGCACTTCAGCCCGTTCATATTGACTCCAAAAGGAATATTGTATTACTTAAAAACGCAAAAGGAAAAAAAGATAGAATTGTGCCCTTAAGCCCAAAAATACTCGATATGCTAAGAGAATACTACTCCTTATATAAACCAAAAAAATATTTGTTTGAAGGACAAGTAGCAGGAGTTCCTTATGATAGTCGGAGTTTACAACAAGTACTCAAACAAGCATTACATAAAGCCCAACTTACAAAACCAGCTACACTACATTGGTTGCGACATAGTTACGCCACTCATTTACTAGAAAGCGGAACCGATTTGCGTTATATACAAGAATTACTAGGCCATAATAGCAGTAAAACTACAGAAATTTACACCCATGTGAGTACCAAAAGTATCCAACAAATAAAAAGTCCATTTGATGATTTGTAAGATAAAAATTAAAGTGTATATTTGAAAGTAATACGCTACGCAGTAGCGCCTATCCACCCAAAATAAGATGTATATGCGCTATTTTGTAGCGCCTATATACAAGTTAGCCGTCATTATATAGCAGACTGAGTATAAATAACAGAGTAATGCCCAAAGAAAATCCGAATGATTTAGCAGGAATGTTTGCCGAAAAATACTTACAAGGAAAATCTTACGACTTCGTAATTGAAACCGCAAGATACCTTAAAAAAATAGCAGAAACTAGTTGTAAGCTGCCAATCTTGACAGAAGAGAGTTAACACTTTCATAAGTTTTAAATATTGAAAATGGCTGTTTCTCTCCTTTACGGTGTAAACAGATTTCTGTAATAATTGGTTGCTTAAAACCAGGATCATAAGGAGATACATTGTAGATAAAATTTACATTTAAGTTTTGTTCGTTGTCGTTGCAGTCTATTATTTTAATTACGTTCATTTTGTTTTATTATTAAAGGTTAAATTGAGTTCTTTGAAATTTTTGAGAAAAAGTATTGTTTATTAATCTGTTGTATTTATATTTGCACCATCGTAAAAGATAAAAATTATGAGAAGTCGCTGTCGTCGAAAACTAACGACCTCTCAAGTTAAACAAGTACGATTAATGACTTTCGTTAGAAGAATCTAATTAAAAGCTGTCTAGCATCCACAGTTTTTAATCTTCTTATCTAAGTGCTTTAAGTACTTCTTGTAACACTTGTAGATAAGATAAACGGCTAAATAGATATAATGTTCTGTAAACTCCATTAGCTTAATTAGTTGTTTAAGGGTTAACATGGACAGAAACTAACGTCTGCCTCGGCAAAAAGAGTGTGCCAAAAATGCACAACAAGTTACAGCCAGACTGCGCTAACAGTTGGTAAAAAGGCAATAAAAAACACGACGTCTACCTATCAACAGAAGAGTCGTGTACCGCTAAAAATTACTACATCAATTACTTTTTCTCAAATTTTTCATTTTAAGATACAAATATAGTGTTTGATTAAATACGAACCTAATTTTTTTAACATAAATTATTTGGAATTGCGGAATATTTAAAAATACACACGCCCAACAGAAACAACGACGGCTAACACACGCTACAAGCAAGCTGGACAAAGTGTTGAATTTAAAGAATGTGCATACCAGCCGAGATTCGGCAAAACAGAAAAATAGAGAATGTTAACCCCAACCTGCGTGTAGCGTGGGAACGTTGTGAGCTAGTTGAAGAAGAGAATTTCAGTTAAAATCAGGTTTTTAAAACCAATCAATTGCTCAGAATAACAAAAAAGCAGAAGCTTGAATATTGGGGTTTCTAATCGGAACTTGAAAAGCAGACTCAAGCGAAAGCGAATAGGCGAAGCAAACGTGAATATTGGAATTTCTAATTGAAACTTGAAATACAGAACTTGAATTACGGGGTTTCTAATCGGGAAAGCAGAAACGCAAATTTTGCGTTTTTCGAATGGAAAAAAACATATCGTTTTGATTCTCGAATTGCCGTGAAAAAGAAGCGTGAAATTGGGCAAATATTTAGGCAAGAATTGGGCTTTTAATACGCCAAAAATAGGTTGGAAATCGATTAAAAAAGGGAGCGAAAATTAGCCAATATTTGGAAAAGAATTAGTTTTTGTGTCTGCCAGTAATAGGTTTAAAATCGGTTATTAATTGGAATATCGGTTAGAAACAACCAGCTCACAACCGCACCTACAAGTGATTTGGGTAATTGGCTTAATGGAAAAATCGGTTTGTATTTGGGATATTTTGGCAAATCCGAATAATGGGCTTAATTTAGTCCCAAACCACTTGTAGCTGCCAAACGTTACCTGATATTTTATGAAAAAACGAATAACAATAATTTTAGTAATTTCATTAACCTTTCTAATTGGAATTTGGATAGGCAAAACAAAATTTAAAAACAGCTCAATTTCAGAAAATGAAAAAGAAATAGACACTGCACAAGTAAATGAAGAAAGAGAATATGAAAATAATCATCCAACTTATTCTGTTCAAGGAGGTTTTCCAAAAGTAGATGACCACTACCGTTTTTTAGTAGCTTCAAAATGGTATAATTTTAGATTTGAAGTAAATGGAACTACTTGTACTGATCCAAGTAATAATGATATAGATTATAAACATAATAACATAACAGACAGTATTTTAAAAAAGAGAATTGGAAAAAATTGGAAAGAGAAGTTTGAAAAAACTGTTGATAGTTTGTATATTATAGATACAACTTCCGTAAATATTGCTAAAAATGATATTTCTGTAAAGAACAGAATTAAAGTAAAATCCAAGAAATATAAGTATGAAGTTTATCCAAATTATAAATGTTATGCAACGCCTGAAAAATTTCTAAAAATAATTAGTATTGAATGGAGAGGCAAAATCTATAACGATTCATCTAATGTAAGTTTTATGAGAGTTACGGTGGACATAAAAGCGAATAAAGTGAGGAAAATAGAAGACGCCGAAATGGAATGGAATCAGTACAGATAAAAAAAACATCAGGTAACACTTGCTCACAAGAGATTTGGGCAATTGGCTTAATTTGAAAATGGTTTTGTGTTTGGGATGTTTAGGCAAATCCGAAAACAAGGCTTAATTTAGTCCCAAACCTCTTGTAGCAAGGGAACGTTATAGCCAATTTAATAGAAACAAAAGATTTACAAGAATGTATAATGAATGGTTAGAAACTAAAAAGCAATTCAGAACTGGTCTGATTGCTTCCTCTATTATAGTGTTTGCATCATTAATATGGCCAGGGAATAAAATAGATACATCACAAGAAGATTTTATAAGAGAAACTGTAATTCTCCAGTCAAAACCATTTTTTGATCAAGAAAGTCATGGTAAAAGTGGAACTGAACATTTTGTAAAATTAAATTTCGTTGGAGATAAACGAGAATATAGGATTACTGGAATTGACTATAATTTTCTTCGATATGAAGACTTCATACAAATCAATTCTGGTGACACACTGGAAATTGCACGGACTTCTAATGAAATTCATTGCTTATCCAAAAATGGATTTAACTATTTAAACTATGCTAAAGCCGAAACTAACCGTGGATTAGTAGTTTATTTTATTGCATACCTATTTATTCCAAACATTCCACTCTGTATTATAGTTCAGTTTTTTAAAAAAAGACCATATTATAAATTTAACAATAAATCATATGCTATTCCGTTTGATATCATTGCGATTATAATTTTCATAACTACTATGATTATATTGTGCTTCAATATGCCCGATTTCCAAGTGATAACGAATGGAGAGTTTTACAAATAACCTATGTAAAGAAACTGGCTATAATCGAGTAGACGGCTCCGCTAGAAACTAACGGAGTGCGCCTCTCACACCACCGTACGTACGGGTCTCGTATACGGCGGTTCGCAAAGTGATGGGTTGAGTTCCATGTAAATCTCC